>NZ_WHNU01000014.1:0-162022 GCF_009362305.1 Burkholderia sp. BE17 | reverse complement strand
GGCGGGTTCGGGGGACGCGCGGCGGCGCGTTGCCGAAACGTCGAGCGCGGCATTCTAGCACCGCTGCACGACGGGTGCCGGCAGGGCGAGACAAGGCCGCACGGATCGGGTAGAATCTCGCGCTCGCCTGATCGGGCGTGCCGGTTTTCGGGCCGGCGGGAAGTGCCGGGTGCGTGGAGAACGCATCTTGCGTGCCGCGCGATCAGGCGACAGAGACAGAAAATACGCGTGAGTGGCGAAATTGGTAGACGCACCAGGTTTAGGTCCTGACGCCCGCAAGGGTGTGCCGGTTCGAGTCCGGCCTCACGCACCAACAGACTTTTTCGTACCTTTCCGATAAGCGGAAAAATCTAGAAAAATCAATCGCTTATCCGGCATATTGGGCGCTTTCGTACGAGCGGCCCTTACACCAAACGGCAAGTTTCGGAGTATCCTTTACACCGTTTTACACCACGGGCAGCAAGGATTTACACCATGCCGACAATCACAAAACGCAAGGGAAAAACCGGCACGTCGTATCGCGTTCAGGTCTGCGTCAAGGGCGTCCGAGACGGGGCGACTTTCAAGCTTCGTGCTGATGCAGTCGCTTGGGGGCGAACGCGGGAGGCGGAACTTACCGGTGCTGATGTTGAGACGGGCAAGAGCTACACAGTCCGCGAATTGCTTACGGAGTACCGCGACAAGATTACGCCGAACAAGGCGACTGAGCGGCATGAGACCGACCGAATCAATGCGTTCATGAGGGACTACCCGCTGTTGGCAGACATGACGCTTGAGGAGTTCGATACACCGCACTTGGCGGAATGGCGGGACGACCGCCTAAAGTCCGTGAAAGGTTCCACGGTACTACGCGAGCTTTCGATTTACCGGGATGCTTGGACTATCGCGCGGCTGGAGTGGAAGTGGACGAAAAACAACCCGTTCGAAAGCCTGCGGCCACCCAAAGACTCGCCGCCGCGTGACCGTTTGATTGATCCGTGGAAAGAGGTGAGGCCTGTCCTGCGGGCGCTTTCGTATACCACCGGAAAGGCTCCGGAATCCCTCAGTCAAGAGGTTGCCCTCGCGTTCTTGATTGCACTGAGGTCCGGTATGCGTTCCGGTGAAATTCTGCAGTTGGGTAAGCGGACCGTGGACATTGAGCGTCGCGTAGCTCGCGTGTCTCATAAAACTCAGCATCTGACCGGCAAGCCGAGAGCGATCCCGCTGAGCCGCCATGTTTTGCGGCTGTTAGGCCCGGTGCTTGACCGCGAACAATTTTTCACTGTGGCGGACTCAACCCGCGACGCCCTGTTCCGGAGAGCGCGTGAGCGTTGCGGGTTGTCCGGGTTCACGTTTCACGACTCTAGAGCATCTGCTCTAACACGGCTCGCGCGCAAGGTCGATGTACTGACGCTATCGAAGATATCGGGTCATGCCGATTTGAAGATGCTGGCTCGCGTGTACTACCGTGAGACCCCCGAGAGCATCGCGGGCCGACTCGCAACGATTTAGGTATCTATTCCTTAGTCGCTGCCTTCCACGCACGGAGGGCGGCCTTATCCCGCCAGTCACAGGCCTCCATCGCGGCCCGCTCGTCGATCAACGCTTGAGCCAAGTCCGCGACCGTCTTACCTATCGGTCGTGGCGCATGGGCGCAGTCCTGCAAGTACGCGTCCGGAATCCCTCCCGAACCCCTCGAAGCACACCCCGCCAACAGTGCCGCGACCACCACGGCCACTCCCGCGTTAATTCCTTTCATTTGAATCCCCGTAGATAGCGTCCCATACCGCATCAGGAACGACCGTATCCGCTACTGTGGGGTTGTCCTTGATTGCATGCCGCAGCCGCTCAGAGGCCGCCTCCTGGCGTTTCCGGGCCTTTTCTTCCGCTGCCTTCTGGGCGTTGAGCGCACGGGCGTATCCGTCTCGCTCCCGTTTGACATCCGCGACCTTGTTCTCTAGTTCCTTGGCCCGGTTGTGTTCGTGCTTCGCGTAGAGTCCCGCTCCGGCCGCACCGATTGCTGCGACCAGGAACAGCGCCGCGAGAATCTGATCAATCGCCCGCATTAGTCGTCTTTCTTTGGCGTCGGTTGGTCGCCCAGCTTTCGCCACAGGGACCAATCCTTATCGATCAAGCCGCGCTTGAGCGCCACCGCAGTACGTGCCACGCGGGGCAGAGCGCCCCAGATATAGCAGACCGAAAGAACGATCGAGAGGGCCGCCGCGTAGCTGCTGAGGGGTAGGGTTGTGATGCCGTATAAGGCCGTGCCGGTCGTGACTGTGACCTTACCGGCTGATGCGGCGGCGCTGTCGGCCGCCTCTTGAAAAATTCCCATTTGCTCCGTTGTTAGATGAGGCCAGTCCCGTCGATGACGAGGAAGTGCAAGTGAGCCGTGGCCGCCTCACGGTCAATTCGAAGCAGCACAAGGCGAACCTGTTGGTTAGCTGATGACCTCACACGTTCCAACGTTCTATCACTGCGGGCGTATCGCAGCGTCGGAGGGATTCGACGTTGCGGACGTTCCTTTTGATCGCGGCACGCTCGCCCGTAGCGAGTGGCTGCGTGGATTCCATTCCTACGCCGATGAAGCCACTACTTATTCACGCAGCAGAGGAAGCGGCGGAGTTCACGCAAGCCGCGATGAAGAACGCCCGGAGTGATTGGGGCAGACGGAAATTGACTGACGAGGCCGCCGACTTGGCGGCTTTTCTTTTGGTGATGCAGGAACGCGGGACGATTGATCCGGAGCGGTTTGGAAAGCGTCTCGCGAAGAAGCTGAAAAAGATGAGGAGGAAGTACGGGTGACGAGGAATAAGTACGTGTGCGACGAGTGCAAAGGTACGAATGGCGGCCATTACCAAGAGTGTTCACAGTATGGCGGTGTACGAGTGGGCGAGTCGCCGACAGACTATTGGAATCGTGTCGGCACCGGCCGCGTTCGGATCGGTGCCACAGCGTCTCCCAAAGACACCCGCGCCCGTCACACGTGACGATTACGCAAGCCGCCGAAATGCTGGGGGTCTCGCGACCGACTGCGCGACGCATCCTGACGGATGCCAGAGTGGGGAGGAACCACGCAGGGATGGTTCCAGTGGAGGAGATTGATAGGGTGCTGGCCGTACACCAAAATTACACCAAGTGAGGCAAGAATCCGGTGTAGAAGGCCGGTTCGAGTCCGGCCTCAGCACCAGAAGTCGGACGCACCCGTCAGGGTGCCGTTCCCGAAAAAGCGCTGCCGGTCGGCTGACCGCAGCGCTTTTTTGTTTCCGTCCGTTTCGATAAGCAAGCGCCGCGCGTCGCCCGACCGCGGCGCTTTGTCGTTTCAAGCGTGCTTACTCCCAGAAGCTTCGGATCGCGACCGCCACGATCACCGGAACCGAGAACACCAGCGGGATCGCGAAATACTGCGCTTCGCGATCGACGACCCAGCTATAGATCACCCACGCCGCGCCGATCGCGAACGTGATGAGGCCGACTGCCACGGCGGCGATGTTCAGCACCAGCTTCGAAGGTTGGCGGCGCGTCTTGGCATTGTCGTTGTTATCGCGCGGGGACGATTTCATCGGAAGAGTGCGGCTTCGGGCCGAAACAGGGGTAAAAGCACAGGAAACCCCATCCGCACGGATCGCGCAAGGGCCGGCGTATGCCGGCCCCGTCATGTTCATTCCCGAGCGTTACAAGTTACAACCCGAACGACGCAGCCAGTTCGTCGAGCAGTTCGCGCTGGAACGCGACGAACCGCTCGCCGGGCTGCTGCGCGATCGCGAGGTCGAGCATCGGATCGGCGACGTCGGTGCGAATGCCGGCCAGCTCCTCGACGATCGCGAGCCCGCAGAACGGCACGTACGCCTCCGAATAACCGCCTTCGTGAACGATCACGAGCCGCCCGCCGCAATGGCGCTGCGCGGCATCCTTCACCGCGCGCGTCATGAACCGGTAGCTGTCGGTATGCAATTGCATGCGTGCGAGCGGATCGACCGCGCTCGCGTCGAGGCCGCTCGCAACGACGATCAGCTCGGGCCGGAAACGTTCCAGCGCCGGCAGCACGATCCGCTCGAATGCGTAGCGATACGTGTCGTCGCCGCTGCCCGCGAGCAGCGGCACGTTCAGGTTCGCACCGACACCCGCGCCTTCGCCGCGATCGTCCGCGCCGCTATAGCCGGGCGGAAAGCAGCGGTCCTGGTGCAGCGAGATCGTCAGCGTGTCCGGATCGTCGTAGTAGATCGACTGCGTGCCGTTGCCGTGATGCACGTCCCAGTCGATCACCGCGACGCGCTCGACGCCGTGTTTCGCGCGCGCGGCCTCGATCGCGATCGGGATGTTCGCCAACATGCAGAAGCCCATCGGGCGATCGCGCAGGCAGTGATGGCCGGGCGGCCGCGACAGCGAGAAGGCATTGGCCGCGCGCTCGCCGACGACCATGTCGACGGCCGCGATCGCGAGGCCGGCGGACAGCGCGGCGATCTCGTAGCTGCCTTTGCCGAACGGCGCGAGATCGCCGAGGTCGCCGCCGTTCGCGTCGCTGAGTGCGCGGAACGCGTCGAGATAATGCGCCGGATGAATGCGCAGCAGGTCGGCGGTCGTGGCCGGGCCGGCGCTGCGCAGGTCGAGCTGCGCGGCAAGGCCCGACGCCTGTACGAGCGACAGGAAGCGGCGCTTCGAATCGGGCGATTCCGCGTAGCCCGCGCTCGACGGCGGCTGGACCCAGCCGCCGACCGGGAAGAGCAGCGCGTGCGTGCCGCCGGTGTGCCAGAAAGTACGTTCGTCGGTGAAGAAGGCAGTGCGATTCATGGATGTGCGTGACCTGTCACGGTTGGGAGGAAACGGCTGGGCGTGCGCTGCGATCGATATGGCGCAGCGCGACGAACGAAGCGATCGCGACGGCCGTCGCGGCCGCGAACAGCGCGCGCATCGTGCCGCCGGCGTCGAGCATCAACCCGGCGAGCAGCGGGCCGGCCGCGAGGCCGGCGCCGATCACGAAATTGAGCGTCGCGACGAGGCGGCCCGACGTGTCGATCTGCGCGACGGTCGCGAGGATGAACGGCAGCACGAAGGTCCACGCGAACTTGAACGCAAAGATCGCAGAGCTGTAGCCGCCCGCGTACCGCATCGCGGCGAGTGCGACGAGCGAGGCCGAGAGCAGCGCGTAGCCCGCGGCCAGCATCGCGCGCCGCGCGAGCCGTCCACCGGCGCACGACGCGAGCGCCGCGCCGGCGATGCCCATCACGCTCGCGATCGCGAGCACGTTGCCGGTCGACTGCGGATCGAGCCCGGACTCCGCCGCCGCGCGGCTCGCGAAGGTCCATACGCTGCCGATCGCGAGATAGAACGTCAGTACGGCACCGGTTGCGAGCACGACGAAGCTTCGCGGCGTATGCGTCGCAGCGCCGCGCGCGGTTTGCACAGGTGTCGTCCGCGTGCCGAGCAACGACGGAAAGCCGCGCGACAGCGGTGCCGCGAGCAGCGCGAGCGCGGCGAGCGCGATGTACAGCGCGCGCAGCCCGAACGCGACGAACACGTGCGGCAGCACGAACAGGCCGATCGCGCCCGCGATCAACTGGCCGACGACCCACAGCCCGTACACGCGGTCGCTGTTGCTGCTCGTCGCCGCGCTCGTCATGCAGAGCACCATCAGCGAGCCGCCGCCGAGCGCGGTGATGGCGCGCAGCGCGAGCAGCGCGGCGAAGCCCGGCATCCACAGCGCGGTCAGCAGGTTGCCCGCGCCGAACAGCGCGATCGCGAGCGCGGCGACGCGACGCGCGTCGACACGGCCGAGCCACAGGTATGACGGCACGGTCGCGAGGCTGAACGCACCGAGTTCGACGAAGAAGTAGCTGCCGATCTGCGATGCAGATAGCCCGAGCTGCGTCGCGAGCTGGCCGGCGACGGCCGGCGCCACGAGCAGCAGCAGCGGCGTGATGGCCGCGAACACGACGAGCGCGACGAGCGTCGAGCGCGCGAACGTCGACGCGCGGCCGTCGGGCGAGCGTGCGGCATCCGGAGACAGGGTTTTCATGGCGGGATCTCGTTGCGGGAATCAGAACAGGTGGTACATGCCGACCATCGCGCCGAACTGCGACGCACCGGCGAGCGGCGTCGGGTCGTATTCGTAGACGGTCTGCGAACTCTGGTCGCTGTTGCGCGCATAACCGAGGTTCACGTACGCGACGGTGCGTTTCGACAGCGCGTACGTGGTGCTCGCGATGAACAGCGTCGGGTGGCCGATCGCCGGCGTGCGCGAGTCGGTGTGGTAGACGCCCGCGTTCAGGCCGATCCCGTTCGAGCTCAGGTAGCGCGCGCCGCCCCAGACGATCGTGCGCGCCGCGTCGAGGTCGCCCGTCAGGCGTTCGACGCCGGCGTAGACGGTGAGCGGCAGTGTCGCGAACGCATAGCGCGCGGCGAGCGTGCCGAGCTCGCGGCGGCGCGCCGACGCGTCGTCGGCCGCCGACACATCGCCGTGCGCCTGATGCAGCACCGCGCTGACCGACAGGCCGTTGCTCGTGTACTGGCCGCCGAGTTCGAGCACGCGTCCGGCGCGCGTATTGCCGGCGACGCCGGTCGTCGCGGCGAGCGCCTCGACGTCGAAACCGGCGAACGTCGGCGACTGGTACTTGATCGAGTGGTCGACGAAGTTCGCGTTCATCGGCACGATCACGCCCTGGCCGCTGTACGACGCGTACCAGAGCGGGTCGTAGAACAGCGTCTTGTCGAACAGCACGCTGAACTGCCGGCCGAACGTGACGGTGCCGACCGGCCCCGCGATGCCCATGTACGCGCCGCGAAAGAACGCGTAGCCGGGCACGGTCGCGGTGCCGTCGTTGAGGTTGAGGCCCTGTTCGAGCTTGAACAGCGCACGCCAGCCGCCGCCGAGATCCTCGTTGCCCTTCAGCCCGATCTGCGAAGGCAGGATGCCGTAGTTCTGCAACTGCACGGCCGAGTGGCGCCCGTCGGCGTGCGTCAGGTATTGCACGCCGGCGTCGAGCGCGCCGTACAGCGTGAGGGCCGACTGCGCGTGCGCGGCGGCGCTGCACGCGGCGAGCATTGCGGCGGCCGCGGCCGTGCGGATGAAGCCGGGTTTCGTCACGTGGGGTTCTCCATACCGTCCTGCATCGGTTTGTCGTTGGTGTAGTCGCGACGCAGTGTCCGCAGCGGGAAAACCTTCGAACAGTCGTACAGATGAACGGTGCGGAAAACCCGCGGTGCGCGGCGTGCACGCCGCGCGATGCAGCGGCGCGGTGTGCTGCGGAGCAGCAACGTGCCGCACACCGTTCAAATGGATGGGGTTGCCGCCGGTTCCTGCACCGTGACCCGCCAAAAAAGCCGCTCGCTATAATCGGCGGTCTGCGTTGCGCGCGTCAGCGGCCCGATCGGGCAAGGGAGCGGAAGGTGAGGATCACGACGGATACCGGGCAGGATCTCGAAGCGCTGCGCGACGTGCCGGCCGCCATCGTGCTCGACGAATTCGCGTGGCCGCCGCTGCCTTCGCGTCGTGCCGATTTCGACGGTGTCACACGCGGCGACGCATCGCAGCGCGAACTCGGGCTGATGCTGCTCGACCTGTACGCGGTCGCCGCGCAGTCCGGCATCGGCGAATTCGAATACCGCTTCTTTACGCTGCTGCAGGCGCTCGTCCCGTTCGACGCCGCATGGACGGGCGTCGCGACGCAAGCGTCCACCGGCCCCGTGATGCACAACAGCTTCCTGTACCGCCTGCCGCACGCGTTCTTCGGCGACTGGAAGCGCGTGCGCGATTGCGACCCGTTCGCGCACCGCACGCTGCGCGGTGCGCACGGACGCGCGGTGCGGCTGTCGGTCGTCGAGCCGGGGCTCGATGCGCGGTTTCGCGACTGGTGCGTGAAGTACGGGCTCGCGCAACTGATGTTCGTGTGCACGCTCGATCGCCGCTTCGGCCTGACGACGTTCATGTCGATCTACCGCCAGGGCCTGAATCGCCCGTTCAGCGACGATGATGCGCGCCGTTTCGAGGAAGTGATTCCGCATCTCGCGGCCGCGCTCACGATCAATCGCGCCACGCAGCTCACGCGCGAGCGCGGCGATACGGTCGCGCCGGCCGCACGCGCGCTGTGCGACAACTTCGGGGTGCTCCATCACGCCGATGATGGCTTCGACGACGTGCTGCGTGCCGAATGGCCGGCGTGGGCCGGCGCGCGCGTGCCGGAGCCACTCGTCGCGCACCTGCGGCGCCAGTCGGGCCAGCCGTTCGTAGGCGATGCGCTGCGCATCCAGTGCGTGCCCGTCGCGGGACTGTTCCAGATCGAAGCGCGGCCGCGCTCGCTGCTCGACCGGTTGAGCCCGCGCGAACTGGCCGCGATCCGTTATTACGGCGCCGGCCGTTCACACAAGGAAGTCGCGCAACAGATGGCGATTTCGCCGACGACCGTGCGCCACTACCTGCGCTGTGCGTACCGCAAGCTCGGCATGCACGACAAGAGCCAGATCGCTGGCGTGCTCGGCGCGACGGGCGGCGCGACCGACGACGAACCGGTGGAAGCCGGCGGCGAGCCGCGTTGAATCGCTCGAACGCGCGCGTTGCACGTTACCGCTGGAATGGTTGTGTCCGCAACCATTGAGCGTTATGCTCGTCAGCTCCCAGGAGACGGAATTCCATCATGAACGACACGAATTCAGGGTCGGTGCGCGCGGCGGTGGTCGGTGTCGGCGCGATCGGCGGATTGCTCGCGGCCGCGCTGTCGCGGGCCGGCATGACCGTCAGCGCGTATGCACGCGGCGCGACGCTCGACGCGTTGAACGCGCACGGCGTGCGCGTGATCGACGAGGCGGGCGTCACGTCGTCGGTGCCGGTGCGCGCGAGCGACGATGCGGCCGCGCTGGGCGTGCAGGACTACCTGGTGATCGCGCTGAAGGCGCAGGCGCTGCCGGCGCTGGCCGCGCGCATCGCGCCGCTGGTCGGGCCGGACACCGTGATCGTCGCGGCGATGAACGGGCTGCCGTGGTGGTTCACGCACGGGCTCGAAGGGCCGATCGACGGCGTGCCGCTCGACGCGGTCGATCCGGCCGGCGCGGTGTCGGCGGCGCTGCCGCCCGCGCAGGCGATCGGCTGCGTCGTGCACCTGTCGTCGAGCACCGACGCGCCGGGCATCGTGCGTCGCGGGCGCGGCAACCGGCTGATCGTCGGCGCACCCGATCCGCGGCTCGACACGGCCACCGCACAGTTCGCTGCGGCGCTCGCGGCGGGCGGTTTCGACGTCGAGTCGACGCCCGCGATCCGGACCGAGATCTGGGCGAAGCTGTGGGGCAACATGAACATGAATCCGCTGAGCGCGCTGACGGGGTCGACGGCCGAGCAGTTGCTCGACGATCCGTTCACGCGGGATCTCGCGCTGCGAATGATGGAGGAGGCTACCGCGATCGGCGCGAAGCTCGGTTTGTCGACGGGGATGAGCGGGCCCGAACGGATCGCGGTCACGCGCAAGCTCGGCGCGTTCAGGACATCGATGCTGCAGGATTTCGAAGCGGGGCGGCCGCTCGAGATCGGGCCGATCCTCGGCGTGTTTCCGGAACTCGGGCGCAAGCTCGACGTGCCGACCCCGTATTGCGACGCGGTGCTCGGGCTGCTGCGCCAGCGCGCGGCCAACAGCGGGCTGTAGCGTCTGCGAGGCTGATGGATTCGCGGTCGCGGGCAACGCGGCGAAGCGCGATCCTTGCCGGGTGCCGCGCCGCCCGATGCAAAACGGGCCGGCCGAGTCGCTGGTTACGCGGCCCGGGCGGCCCGTCGAATTCGTCTGATCAATGTTGCCGGCAGGGCTCGACCGTCTGGCGACGCCGAGCCCGTCACGCAGCTTAGTCGTCCCGCTCGGTTGCGTGCGCGACGACCTTGTCGAGCAGCCGCTCGAACGTCTGGCGTTCGCTGTCGGACAGGCATGCGAGCAACCCGTCGTTCCACTTGCGCACGATCGGCATGATCTTGCGATGCAGCGCGCGGCCGTCGGCGGTCAGCGCGATCAGCACGATCCGGCCGTCCTCGTCGCTCGCGCTGCGCTCGAGCAGCCCCTGGCGCAGCAGCGCTTCGGCCGCGCGGCTCGCCTGGCTCTTGTCGAGATTGGTGTGGCGCGCGAGATCCATGATCGAGAACGGACCGAACGCGCCGACGGCGGCGATCACGCGTGCCTCGGGCAGCGAGATGTCGAGCTTGTGCCGGTACACCTCGCCGATCCCGCGGTCGGATCGCTTCGTGAGCGCGTGGAGGCGATAGGTCAGAAACTGATCGAGCCCGGCTTGACGGCCTTTCATGTCGAATCCTGAAGAAAAAGGGCGGGCCCGATTGTTCCTGTATCGCGCGCTCGGGTCAACGGTCAGTGTGCGCCGTATTTCAGGCGCGTCAATTGCTCCGCTTCGTTCGCGAGCAGGTTCGCCGCGTCGCGGATCGCGACGTCGAGCGTGATCGGCCCGGGAGTCGGCGAGAAGCAGCCGGAAAAATGTTCGGACAGGCGCGGCAGCGCGGCCGGGTCGACCGCGCCCGACAGCAGCGACGCCGGCACGCCGGCGGCCTGCGCGTGCCGGCACGCGATGAACGGCGCCTTGCCGTGCAGCGTCTGCACGTCGGAGCGGCCTTCGCCGGTGATCAGCCAGCCGGCGCCGGCGAGCGCCGCGTCGAGCCCGACCTGCCGCGCGACCACTTCGGCGCCGGCTTCGAACTGCGCGCCGAGCATGTGCAGCGCGAAACCGAGGCCGCCCGCGGCGCCGGCGCCGGGCAGGTCGCGGGCGCGTCGGTCGAGCGCGGCTTCGAGCAGGTCGGCGAAATGGCCGAGCGCGGCGTCGACGGTCGCAACCTGCGCGGATGTCACGCCTTTTTGCGGGCCGAACACGGCGGTCGCGCCGTGCGCGCCCGTCAGCGGATTGTCGACGTCGGACATGCCGACGAATTCCGTTTCCTTCAGGCGCGGGTCGAGCGCCGACGCGTCGATGCGCGCGATGTCGGCGAGCCGCGACGGCACGGGCTCGACCGGCTGGCCGGCCGCGTCGAAGCACTGCAGGCCGAGGCCCGCGAGCAGCCCGGCGCCCGCGTCGTTGGTGCTGCTGCCGCCGAGCGCGACGAAGAAGCGGCGCACGCCGTCGTCGAGCATCATGCGGATCGCCTCGCCCATCCCGCGCGTGCTGCGCGCGTCGACCGGCACGCTCATGCCGACCGGATCCGTAATGCCGACGATCTCGGCCGTCTCGACGATCGCGGTGCGCGCGTCGATCACGCCGACCGCCGCGTCGCGTGCCGCGAGCGACGCGCCGGCCACCCGCAGCGAGCGCCGCGTGCCGCCGCCGGCCAGCATCGCGTCGAGCGTGCCTTCGCCGCCGTCGGCCATCGGGCAGCAGCGCACGACCGCGTCGGGGCGCGCGCGGCGAATGCCGGTGGCGATCGCGTCCGCGACCTGCTCGGCGGAAAGCGAGCCTTTGAACGAATCGGGCGCGATGACGACGACAGGCGCGGACGGGTGTTGCGGCATGGTGTCTCCGGAAGGCGTGATTGGTGTGAAGAATAATGGGGCGCGACGGCGGCGCACCCTCAATCGGAGCTTACAGGATGGCGGGCCCGCGGTGGATACGGCGTACGGCATAGCGGCGATCCGCGCGCATTGCCGTGCAAGGGGCTGCCGATATGGCGCAGACGCATGCGCGTCGCGCCGAACTGGAGGTGCGAGGAAAATTGTTTGCTAGAATAGTCGATTCTTCCGGCCAAAGCCGTGCTCCGAGCCGCTTGCGCTAGCCATCCGGCGCGTGCAGGGATGGCGTGGCGCTCCGGCGCGGCGTGTATGCGTGTCGCAGTAGCGCCGCAGGCAGGCACGGCAAGGAAAACCCGATTCGCTCGAATAATTTTAGGACGATTGAAGCCATGGCTAACGTTGTTGAGAACCTCGGCAAGCTTGAACGCCGCGTGACGATTTCCCTGCCGAAAGACACCGTGCAGAAGGAAATCGACGCCCGTATCCAGAAACTCGCGAAGAACGTGCGCATGCCGGGTTTCCGCCCGGGCAAGGTGCCGCTGAAGATGGTCGCGCAGCAGTACTCGGGTCAGGTCGAGGCGGAAGTGCTGAGCGACAAGATCGGCCAGGAGTTCTTCACGATCAGCCGCGCGGAAAACCTGCGCGTCGCCGGCCAGCCGAGCTTCGAGCCGAAGCAGGAGCAAGCCGAAGATGCGTACGCGTTCGACGCGACGTTCGAGGTCTATCCGGAAGTGAAGATCGGCGATCTGGCGACGGCTGAAGTCGAGCGCTCGACGACGTCGATCGGCGACGCCGAAATCGACCGCACGCTGGACATCCTGCGCAAGCAGCGCGTGCACTACCATGCACGCGGCGAAGCCGGCGAGCACGGCGACGGCGGCGCGGACACCGCAGCCAAGAACGGCGACCGCGTGACGGTCGACTTCGTCGGCAAGATCGACGACGTCGCGTTCCAGGGCGGCACGGCCGAAGACTTCCCGTTCGTGCTCGGCGAAGGCCGCATGCTGCCGGAATTCGAAACCGCGGCGCTGGGCCTGAAGGCCGGCGAATCGCGCACGTTCGACCTGAAGTTCCCGGACGACTACCACGGTGCCGACGTCGCGGGCAAGACCGCGCAATTCACGGTCACGATGAAGAAGATCGAGTGGCCGCACCTGCCGGAAATCGACGGCGAATTCGCGAAGTCGCTCGGCATCGAAGACGGCGACCTCACGAAGATGCGCGGCGAGATCAAGGAAAACCTCGAGCGCGAAGCGAAGCGCCGCACGCAGTCGATCGTCAAGAACCAGGTGATGGACGCGCTGCTGAAGATTTCCGAACTCGACGTGCCGAAGGCGCTGATCGAGCAGGACCAGCAGCGTCTCGTCGAAATGGCTCGTCAGGATCTGGCGCAGCGCGGCGTGCCGAACGCGAAGGACGCACCGATCCCGGCCGAGATGTTCGCCGAGCAGGCCGAGCGTCGCGTGAAGCTGGGCCTCGTGCTGGCCGAGCTCGTGAAGTCGAACAGCCTCGAGGCGAAGCCGGAACAGATCCGCGCGGAAGTCGACGAGTTCGCGAAGAGCTACGAAGACCCGAAGGAAGTGGTCCGCTGGTATTATTCCAACCAGCAGCGCCTCGCCGAGATGGAAGCGTTCGTCGTTGAAAGCAACGTCGTCGATTTCGTGCTGGGCAAGGCAAAGGTGACGGACAAGGAAGTGAGCTTCGAGGCACTCGCGAGCGCATCGGCGCAAGCGTAAGTGTCGCTCTAGCGGCGTGCCGGCTGTCGGAGCGACGGCCTGCACGCCGTTTTTACGTCAAGCGCACGGTTGCCATTAATATGGCGATTGAGCGGGCGGCTTCCTTCCGTTCAATTTTCCATTCGAACAAGGTTCATTGAATGATCACTCGCGCTGAATTGCTGGACATGCTTGCTTCGAACGCGCCGCAGGGTTTCGAGGCGCAAGCACTGGGGCTGGTGCCGATCGTCGTCGAAACGAGCGGCCGCGGCGAGCGTTCGTACGATATCTACTCGCGTCTCCTGAAGGAGCGCCTGGTGTTCATGGTCGGCGAAGTGAACGACCAGACCGCGAACCTCGTGGTCGCGCAGTTGTTGTTCCTCGAGAGCGAGAATCCCGACAAGGACATCAGCCTGTACATCAACAGCCCGGGCGGGTCGGTGTCGGCCGGCATGGCGATCTACGACACGATGCAGTTCATCAAGCCGGACGTATCGACGCTATGCATGGGCCTCGCGGCCAGCATGGGCGCGTTCCTGCTGGCGTCGGGCGCGAAGGGCAAGCGCTTCGCGCTGCCGAATTCGCGCGTGATGATCCACCAGCCGCTCGGCGGCGCACGCGGTCAGGCATCCGACATCGAGATCCAGGCGCGCGAAATCCTCTACCTGAAGGAGCGGCTGAACCAGTTGCTCGCGCAGCACACGGGCCAGGACGTCGAGCGCATCGCGCGCGACACCGACCGTGATAACTTCATGTCGAGCGAAGACGCGAAGGCGTACGGGCTGATCGACCAGGTGCTGCTGAAGCGCCCGTAAACTTTTAAGTGGGGTGCCGCCCCGATTCGCGCGGCGCCCCTGCGATGTTCCGCACGCCCCGAGCCTCTGCGGCAAGCGCATCCGGCCGGCTCCGGTCGCGCCCTAGGCGCGGCGTTCGGAGCATTCGGCGTATCATGTCATTTACCTGTCCGGAGGCTCTACATTCATGGCGGACAAAAAAGGTTCGAACAGCGAGAAGCTGTTGTATTGCTCGTTTTGCGGAAAGAGCCAGCATGAGGTGAAAAAACTCATCGCGGGCCCGTCGGTGTTCATCTGTGATGAATGTATCGACCTCTGCAACGAAATCATTCGCGACGAGGCGGCTGCCGCCGGCGTCGAGGCCAGCCTGTCCCGGTCGGATCTGCCGAGCCCGCAGGAAATTCGCGACATCCTCGATCAGTACGTGATCGGCCAGGAGCGCGCGAAGAAGATCCTCGCGGTGGCCGTGTACAACCACTACAAACGCCTGAAGCATCTCGACAAGAAGGACGACGTCGAGCTGTCGAAGAGCAACATCCTGCTGATCGGCCCGACGGGCTCCGGCAAGACGCTGCTCGCGCAGACGCTCGCGCGGTTGCTGAACGTGCCGTTCGTGATCGCCGATGCGACGACGCTGACCGAAGCCGGCTACGTCGGCGAGGACGTCGAGAACATCATCCAGAAGCTGTTGCAGAACTGCAACTACGAGGTCGACAAGGCCCAGCGCGGGATCGTCTACATCGACGAAATCGACAAGATCAGCCGCAAGTCGGACAACCCGTCGATCACGCGCGACGTGTCGGGCGAGGGCGTCCAACAGGCGCTGCTGAAGCTCGTCGAGGGCACGATGGCGTCGGTGCCGCCGCAGGGCGGCCGCAAGCACCCGAACCAGGATTTCATCCAGGTCGACACGACCAACATCCTGTTCATCTGCGGCGGCGCGTTCGACGGTCTCGAGAAGGTGATCACCGATCGCACCGAGAAAACCGGTATCGGCTTCGGCGCGACGGTCAAGAGCAAGCAGGAGCGCGACGCGGGCGAAGTGCTGCGCGAAACGGAACCGGAAGACCTGATCAAATTCGGTCTGATCCCCGAATTGATCGGCCGCCTGCCGGTGGTCGCGACGCTCGGCAAGCTCGATGAAGCCGCGCTGATGAAGATCCTGGTCGAGCCGAAGAATGCGCTCGTCAAGCAGTATCACAAGCTGTTCGCGATGGAGCGCGTCGAGCTGGAGATCCGGCCGGGCGCACTGCAGGCAGTCGCCCGCAAGGCGATCCGCCGCAAGACCGGCGCGCGCGGTTTGCGTTCGATCATCGAACAGGCGTTGCTCGACGTGATGTACGAACTGCCGACGATGAAAGGGGTCAGCAAGGTCATCATCGACGAGAACGTCATCGATGGGGACGGCAAGCCTTTGCTGATCTACGAGGACACGCCGAAGGTGGCGGGTTCGAACTGACCGGCTTGCCGACGATGTTCTGCGAAAAAGGCCGTTCATGAGACCGTGGGCGGCTTTTTTTCGTTTATCTTGTGGGTAACTCTGACTCGACACGCGGTGGTTACTTTCTTACCGAATATTTCCCGCACTTGAAGGCTTGCAATTCGTTGTGGCGGCCTCAATTACCGAACAATTGATTCCACTCATGGGGAAATGAAATGTCAGGCACCCAACTTCTCCCGCCGGAACGCATCACGCTCCCGCTGCTGCCGCTGCGGGATGTCGTCGTTTTCCCGCACATGGTGATTCCGCTCTTCGTGGGCCGGCCGAAATCGATCAAGGCCCTCGAAGCAGCGATGGAAGGCGGCAAGCACATCATGCTCGTCGCCCAGAAAACCGCGGCCAAGGACGAACCGACCGAAAAGGACATGTACGAGGTCGGTTGTATCGCCAACATCCTGCAGATGCTGAAGCTGCCGGACGGCACCGTGAAGGTGCTCGTCGAGGGCCTGCAGCGCGCGAAGGCGTTGTCGATCGAAGAACAGGAGACGCAGTTCTCCTGCGACGTGATGCCGCTCGAGCCGGATCATGCCGACAGCGCCGAAACGGAAGCGTTGCGCCGCGCGATCGTGTCGCAGTTCGACCAGTACGTGAAGCTGAACAAGAAGATCCCGCCGGAGATCCTCACGTCGCTGTCGGGCATCGACGAAGCAGGCCGCCTCGCCGACATGATCGCCGAGCGCCTGCCGCTGAAGCTTGACCAGAAGCAGCACATCCTCGAGATGTTCCCGGTCATCGAGCGCCTCGAGCACCTGCTCGCGCAGCTCGAAGCCGAGATCGACATCCTGCAGGTCGAAAAGCGCATCCGCGGGCGCGTGAAGCGCCAGATGGAAAAGAGTCAGCGCGAGTACTACCTGAACGAGCAGGTCAAGGCGATCCAGAAGGAACTGGGCGAAGGCGAAGAGGGTGCCGATCTCGAGGAACTCGAGAAGCGCATCAACGCCGCGCGCATGCCGAAGGAAGCCAAGAAGAAGGCCGATGCCGAGCTGAAGAAGCTGAAGCTGATGTCGCCGATGTCGGCGGAAGCGACCGTCGTGCGCAACTACATCGACACGCTGATCGGCCTGCCGTGGCGCAAGAAGAGCAAGGTCAACAACGACCTGTCGAACGCCGAGCAGGTGCTCGACGAGGATCACTTCGGCCTCGAGAAGGTCAAGGAACGGATTCTCGAGTATCTCGCGGTGCAACAGCGCGTCGACAAGGTCAAGGCACCGATCCTGTGCCTCGTCGGGCCCCCGGGCGTCGGCAAGACCTCGCTCGGCCAGTCGATCGCCCGTGCGACGAACCGCAAGTTCGTCCGGATGGCGCTCGGCGGCGTGCGTGACGAAGCCGAGATCCGCGGCCACCGCCGTACGTATATCGGTTCGATGCCGGGCAAGATCCTGCAGAGCCTCACGAAGGTCGGCGTGCGCAATCCGCTCTTCCTGCTCGACGAAGTCGACAAGATGGGCATGGATTTCCGCGGTGATCCGTCGTCGGCGCTGCTCGAAGTGCTCGATCCCGAACAGAACCACACGTTCGCCGACCACTACATCGAGGTCGACTTCGACCTGTCGGACGTGATGTTCGTCGCGACGTCGAACTCGCTGAACATCCCGCCGCCGCTGCTCGACCGGATGGAAGTGATCCGTCTGTCGGGCTACACGGAAGACGAGAAGGTCAGCATCGCGCAGCGTTACCTGCTGCCGAAGCAGAAGAAGAACAACGGGCTGAAGGAAGGCGAGATCGACGTTGCCGAGCAGGCGATCCGCGACATCATCCGCTACTACACGCGCGAAGCCGGTGTGCGTTCGCTCGAGCGGGAAGTGTCGAAGATCTGCCGCAAGGTCGTGAAGATGCTGCTGCTGAAGAAGGCATCGGGCGCGGTCAAGGTCGATGGCGAAAACCTCGATACATTCCTCGGCGTGCGCAAGTACGACTTCGGCCTCGCGGCGAAGGAAAACCAGGTCGGTCAGGTGACGGGCCTCGCGTGGACGGAAGTCGGCGGCGACCTGCTGACGATCGAAGCCGCGGTGATGCCGGGCAAGGGCAACGTGATCCGCACGGGTTCGCTCGGCGACGTGATGAAGGAGTCGGTCGAGGCGGCGCGTTCGGTCGTGCGCTCGCGGTCGCGTCGTCTGGGCATCAAGGACGAAGCGTTCGAGAAGCAGGACATCCACATCCACGTGCCGGAAGGCGCGACGCCGAAGGACGGTCCGTCCGCCGGCGGTGCGATGACGACCGCGCTGGTGTCGGTGCTGACGGGTATCCCCGTGCGTGCCGATGTCGCGATGACGGGCGAAATCACGTTGCGTGGCGAAGTGCTGCCGATCGGCGGGCTGAAGGAAAAGCTGCTGGCTGCGCATCGCGGCGGCATCAAGCTCGTGCTGATTCCGGAAGAGAACGTGAAGGATCTCGCGGACATTCCGGACAACGTGAAGAACGCGATCGAGATCGTGCCGGTCCGCTGGATCGACAAGGTGCTGGAGCTTGCGCTCGAGCGTTCGCCGACTCCGCTGCCGCCGGAAGAAGAAGCGAAGGCAGCAGCACCGGTAGGCGACGCGGCGAAGGATGCCGGCTCGACGGAAGTCGTCAAGCACTGAGACGCTGAGCGCCGTCGTTGCTGACGGTTGTTCACGAAACCCGCGGCGTGTCCGCGGGTTTTTTTTATGTATGCCGGAATCATGAGCGGGCGTGGCAGAAAAAAAATCGCGTCCGGGCTTGGCAAAATGATCGGGTATGAATTAAACTTGCGGGCTCGCTGGTTGTTGATGCCGAAACGCAGATCGCAGCCAGAACGAATCGGAAACGGGTGCTTAGCTCAGCTGGTAGAGCGGCGCCCTTACAAGGCGTAGGTCGGGGGTTCGAACCCCTCAGCACCCACCAGTTTCCTGATTCAGCCAGACCAAGGAGCGGTAGTTCAGTCGGTTAGAATACCGGCCTGTCACGCCGGGGGTCGCGGGTTCGAGTCCCGTCCGCTCCGCCAGAAAATGAAGAAGCCCGCCTTGTGCGGGCTTTTTCATTTGCGTTTCCGGTTGCGTTCGCTCGCTGCACGTCTGCTTTTCTCCCGTCCCACCCCGTATGTTGTAATATCGGTCGTTTTGTCCAATTTTCCCGTCACGCATGCTCGATTTCTTCCGTAATCACCAGCGCCTGATGATGGCGCTCCTGCTCCTGATCGTGTTGCCGGGGCTGGGTTTCGTCGGGATCCAAGGCTTCCGCGGCTTCTTCGACGACAGTGCGAACGTCGCGGCGGTCAACGGGCACAAGATCACGCGGGTCGAATTCGACGGCGCGTTCCGCCAGCAGATCGACCAGGCGCGCCAGGCGCTCGGTGGGCAGTTCGATATCAAGATGTTCGATACGCCCGAGCATCGCAAGCAGGTGCTCGACGGCCTGATCCAGCAGCGCGTGCTGGCCGATGAGACGCAACGTCTGCACCTGACCGCGTCCGACAATGCGGTACGCGACGCGCTGATGAGCGACCCGATGATCGCGTCGCTGAAGAAGCCCGACGGTTCGATCGACGTCGAGCGTTATGCGCAACTGCTGTCGTTCCAGGGGATGACGCCCGAGCAGTACCAGGAGCGCGTGCGCTACAGCCTCGCGCTGCAGCAGATTCCGGCCAGCATCGTGTCGAGCGCGTTCACGCCGAAGAGCCTCGCGCAACGCCTGTCCGAACTCGCCGCGCAGCAGCGTGAAGTGCAGGCGCTCGTGCTGAAGACGAGCGACTTCGCATCGAAGGTCCAGCCGACCGACGCGCAGCTCGCCGCATACTACGACGCGCACAAGCAGAGCTTCGCGACGCCCGAGACCGCGACGATCCAGTACCTCGTCTATTCGCCGGCCGCGGCCGCTGCAAGCGCGCAGCCGACCGATGCGGACGTCAAGAAGTTCTACGACGACAACCCGACGCACTTCCGCACCGAAGCGCAGGTGCGCGTGAGCCACATCTTCATCGCCGCGGCAAGCAGCGCAAGCGCGGCCGACAAGGCGGCCGCGAAGACGAAGGCCGAGCAACTGCTCGCCGACGTGAAGACACATCCGGACCAGTTCGCGCAGATCGCGCAGAAGGGCTCGCAGGACGCGCCGTCGGCCGCGAAGGGCGGCGACCTCGGCTTCATCACGCGCGGCTCGACGGCGGGCGGCAAGGCATTCGACGATGCCGCGTTCGCGCTCAAGCAGGGCGACGTGAGCGGTGTCGTGCAGTCGGATCTCGGCTTCCACATCCTGAAGGCGACCGAAGTGAAGCCGGCGGCCGTCAAGCCGTTCGCGGAAGTGAAGGACCAGATCGCGACCGACCTGAAGCAGCAGTACGCATCGAAGGCGTTCACGGACAACGCGGAAGGCTTCACGTCGACCGTCTACGAAAAGGCGAAGACGCTGCAACCGGCCGCGGACAAGTACAAGCTGACGATCCAGACGGCCACCGTCACGCCGACGCCGAATCCGCAACTGCCGCCGACGAGCCCGCTGAACAATCCGAAGTTCCTGGCCGCCGTGTTCGCGAACGACTCGGTGAAGAACCAGAACAACACGCAGGCGATCGACGTCGGCAACAACACGCTGATCTCGGCGCGCGTAACCGACTACAAGCCGGCCGCCGTGCCCGCGCTCGACGCGGTCAAGGACGTCGTGCGCCAGAAGGTCGTCGCCGAGCAGGCCGCGGAACTCGCGAAGAAGGACGGTGCGGCGAAGCTCGCCGAGCTGCAGAAGTCCAAGTCGACCGACGGGTTCGCGGCCGTGCAGAAGGTGTCGCGCACGCAGTCGCAGGGCTTCACGCCGGCCGCGCTGAGCGCCGTCTACAAGGTCGATGCGAAGACGCTGCCGGCCTACGTCGGTGTCGATCTCGGCGCGGACGGCTACGCGATCTACCGCGTGAACGCGGTGATCCCGGGCACGGCCGTCGATCCGCAGCAACTGGCGGCCGCGCAGCAGCAGATGGCGCAGGTCGACGCGCAAAGCGAAGGCGAAGCGTATCTTGCCGCGCTGCGTGATCGCTCGAAAGTGAAGCAGTACGGGACGACGACCAGCCAGTCGCAGGACGGCGGCAACTGAGCATCGTTTCGTACGCAACGACAAAAAGCCCCGCTTCGAGCGGGGCTTTTTGTTTTCCGGCGGGGCGGTATGTCGTCAGCCGCGCGGCTGGCCGAGCAGCGGCTTCAGTGCCGGCCACACGTTGTCGAGCAGAATGCCCTGCGCCTGCTGCGCGGGATGCATCTGGTCGGCCTGGAACATCTCGGGCTTGTTCTCGATGCCGGCCAGCAGGAACGGCACGAGCGGCACGCCGAGATCCTTCGACAGCCGCGTATAGACGGCATGGAACTTCTGCGTGTAGTCGGGGCCGTAATTGGGCGGCACGTACATGCCGACCAGCACGACCTTTGCCTGTGCGTGCCGTGCGCCGGCGATGATGTCGCGCAGGTTCTGCTCGGTCGTCGCGAGCGGCACGCCGCGCAGCGCATCGTTCGAACCGAGCTCGACGACGACGATCGAAGGCTTGAGCCGCTGCAGCACCGCGGGCAGCCGCGCGCGGCCGCCGCTCGTGGTGTCGCCGCTGACGCTGGCGTTCGCGACGCTATAATCGATTCGCTCGGTGGTGAGCCGCTGCCGCAGCAGCGCAACCCAGCCCGTGTCGCGCGGCAGCCCGTATTCGGCCGACAGGCTGTCGCCGAGCACGACGATCACCGGCTGGCCCGATGTCGGGGCCGGCGCCGTCGCGGTGCGTGCGGGCGCGCTTGCGGCCAGCAGCGTGCCCAGCAGCGCGGCGAGCGCCGCGCGTCTTTTCCAGCGAAATGTCGTGTCCATGTTCAAGATTACCGATCCGATCATCGAAGTCCATGACGTATGCAAGCGGGTCGCCGACGCAACGGGCGAGCTGACGATCCTCGACGGCATCACGCTCGCCGTGCGGCCGGGCAGCAGCCTCGCGATCGTCGGCGCGTCGGGGTCGGGCAAGTCGACATTGCTCGGCCTGCTTGCGGGGTTGGACAGCGCGACGAGCGGCACGGTTCGCCTGCTCGGCCGTGCGCTCGACCAGCTCGACGAGGACGAGCGCGCCGCGCTGCGCAACGGCGCAGTCGGGTTCGTATTCCAGTCGTTCCAGTTGATGCCGCACCTGACGGCGCTCGAGAACGTGATGCTGCCGCTCGAACTGCGGGGCGGCATCAGCGCGCGCGATGCGGCCGATCGCGCACGGGCGCTACTCATGCAGGTCGGCCTCGGCGAACGCACCGCGCATTATCCGAAGCTGCTGTCGGGTGGCGAGCAGCAGCGCGTCGCGCTTGCGCGCGCGTTCGTCACGCGCCCGGCGATCCTGTTTGCCGACGAGCCGACCGGCAGCCTCGACGCGGCGACGGGCCACGCGGTCATCGACCTGATGTTCGAACTGAACCGCACGCACGGCGCAACGCTCGTGCTCGTCACGCACGATGCGGAACTCGCGCGCCGCTGCGCGACGACCGTGACGCTCGACACCGGACGCATTGTCGAGCCGCGCGCGGCGCAGCGCGGCGCCTGAATTTTCCTGCCAGCCGCGCGGGGCGCACTGCGCGGCCGGCGTGCGCATGACGCCGTCGCGTCAGCGCTTGAGCGCCGCGCGGGCGCGTTCGATCAGCGCCGTGGTCGACGAGTCGTGCTTCGCGGGATCGACCGACTCGGCCGACAGGTCGGCTTCGACGACCTTGCCGAGAATCTTGCCGAGCTCGACTCCCCACTGGTCGAACGGATTGATGTCCCACACCGTCGCCTGCACGAGCACCTTGTGCTCGTAAAGCGCGATCAGCGCGCCGAGCGTGCGCGGCGTCAGCGCATCGACGAGCAGCGTCGTCGTCGGGCGGTTGCCGGGGAACGTCAGGTGCGGCGCGAGCGCTTCCTTGCCGGGCCCGGCGACCTTGCGCGCTTCGTCGAGCGTGCGGCCGAGCATCAGCGCCTCGCTCTGCGCGAAGCAGTTCGCGAGCAGCTTCGGATGATGGCTCGCGAGCGGATGCTCGGGCGTCAGCACCGCGATGAAGTCGATCGGCACGATCGTCGGCCCCTGGTGCAGCATCTGGAAGAACGCGTGCTGACCGTTGGTGCCCGGCTCGCCCCACGTGACGGCCGACGTCGGGTAATCGACGAAGGTGCCGTCCAGGCGCGCGGATTTGCCGTTGCTCTCCATTTCGAGCTGCTGCAGGTACGACGGCAGGTAGTGCAGCGCTTCCGAATACGGCGCGACGAGATAGCTCTGCGAGCCGAAGAAATTCCGATACCAGATGCCGATCAGGCCGAGCAGCACCGGCAGGTTGCGTTCGAGCGGCGCTTCGCGGAAATGGCGGTCCATGTCGTTCGCGCCGGCCAGCAGTTCGTCGAACTGCTCGGGGCCGATCGCGATCATGATCGACAGGCCGACCGCCGACCACAGCGAATAGCGCCCGCCGACCCAGTCCCACATTTCGAACACGTTGTCCGCGGCGATGCCGAACTTCACGACTTCGGCCGGGTTCGCCGACACGCCGACGAAGTGCTTCGCGAGCGCGTCCTCGGGGCAGCCGCGCGCGACGAACCAGTCACGCAGCGAGCGTGCGTTCGTCATCGTCTCGAGCGTCGTGAAGGTCTTCGACACGATGATCGCGAGCGTTTCCTCGGGATCGACCTGTTCGAGCACGCGCGCGAGATCGGCGCCGTCGACGTTCGACACGAAGTGGGTCGAGATGTCGGGCGTCGCGACGTGATGCAGCGCATGCACGACCATCTTCGGCCCGAGATCGGAGCCGCCGATGCCGATGTTGATCACATGGCGGATGCGCTTGCCCGTGTAGCCCGTCCACGTGCCGCTGCGCACGGCGCGCGCGAAGGTCGCCATCTTCGCGCGCTCGGCGCTCACCTGCGCGTGGAACGGCGCTTGCGGGTCGGTCGCGCGCAACGCGGTGTGCAGCGCGGCGCGGCCTTCGGTCGGGTTGACGATCTCACCCGCGAACATCGCGTCGCGGCGCGTCTCGACGCCCGCATCGCGCGCGAGCTGCACGAGCAGGCGCAGCGTTTCGTCGTTGATGCGGTTCTTCGAGAAATCGGCCGCGAGACCGGCGCCCGGGATCGTGAAGCGTTCGGCGCGGGTCGGCGCGCGGTCGTTTTCCGGCGCGAACCAGTCGCGCAGCCGGGCGTGGCGGATCTGTTCGAAGTGGGATTGAAGGGCAGTCCAGGCGGGGAGCGAATTCAGCGTCATGGCGGTTCGAGTGAAGCGTGAATCGGGAGGAATGCCGCGCCGGCTCATCGGGATCGGGAGGCCGGCGGACGAGAGGGCCCGCCGTGCGGCGGGGCAGTCAGTATAGCGGCGTTATGTGCCGGCGCGCGGCGACGGATAAAAAAGGCGATTGATCAGCGTGCGCACCATCGGTGCGATTTCGCCGGCCGTGAGCCCGGCCGGGCCGGTGCCGTGCGCGGTCAGCGTATCGGCCGCGAGGCCGTGCAGGTAGACGCCCGCGAGCGCCGCTTCGACCGGCGTGACGCGCTGCGCGAGCAGCGCGCCGATCAGGCCGCCGAGCACGTCGCCGGTGCCGCCGGTGGCGAGCGCCGCGTTGCCGGTCGGATTGATCGTCACGCGGCCGTCGGGTGCCGCAATCACCGTGCCCGAGCCTTTCAGCACGACGACGGCTGCATGGCGCGCGGCGAGCGCCTGCGCGGCAGCGACGCGGTCGCGCTGCACCGTCGCCGTGTCGCTGCCGAGCAGCCGCGCGGCCTCGAGCGGGTGTGGGGTCAGCACGCAGGGATTGCCGCGCGCGCCGCGCGTGGCGACGGCGGCCGCGAGGTCCGCGTGCGTCGCGACGAGGTTCAGCGCGTCGGCATCGAGCAGCGTCGCGGCGTCGTGGGCGAGCACGTCGCGCACGAGCGTTGCCGCGGCCTCGCGCGTGCCGAGGCCGCAGCCGGCCGCGATCGCGGTCATCGCGCCGAGGTCGAGTCCGTCGACCGGATGCAGCATCAGTTCGGGGAACGGCGGGTCGTACGGCGGCGCGCCGGCGCCGAGGAAGCCGACGTGCACCTTGCCGGCGCCGGCGAACAGCGCGGCGCGCGCGGCCAGGATCGGCGCGCCGCACATGCCGGTGTCGCCGCCGAGCACCGCGAGGCTGCCGAAGGTGCCCTTGTGGGACGCGAACGCGCGCGCGGGCAGCGCCGCGGCGAATCGCGCGGGCGCATTCAGCACGATGGTCGGCGCGGCGGGCGGCGCGACGTCGAGCGACGCGACGTCGATCTCGCCGGCGAGGTCGCGGCCGTCGCCCGTGTAGAGGCCCGGCTTCGCGCCGATGAAGGTGAGCGTATCCGTGGCCGCAACGGCGACGCCCTCGCCGACGATCCGGCCCGTATCGCTGTCAAGCCCGCTCGGCACGTCGAGTGCGAGCACACGACCGCCGCGCCGTGCATGCGCGGCAATGCGCGCGGCCTGCTCGGCGAACGCGCCGTCGAGCGCGCGGCCGAGACCGATGCCGAACAGTCCGTCGACGACCCAGGCGTAACCGTCCAGCGACGCGGGCGGCGTGGCCGACAGCGGGACGCCGGCCGCGCGCGCGAGGCCGAGTGCCCATTGCGCGTCGTCCGGCTTGACCGGCACCGGCATCCACGCCTGCGTCGCGACGCCGAGTTGCTGGAGCTGCGCGGCGGCAATCAGCGCGTCGCCGCCGTTGTTGCCGGGGCCGACCGCGAACCACACGGGGCGGTCGTCGCCGGCGATGCGCTCGGACAGCCAGCGCGCGGCGGCGGCGCCAGCGCGGCCCATCAGCGTGTGCGGCGGCAGCGCCGCGGCTGCGTCGGCTTCGGCCGCGCGCAAGTCGGCGACGCGCAGCAGGGCGATCGGATCGGAATCGGGGAGCGGGTGGGTAGCGGTAGTCATCGCGGGATCGTGGCGGCTGGCAAGGATGCGGCCACGGGACGGTCCCGCGGCGGTCAGGTCGTGAAGCGCCCGGCGCGCAGTGCGGCGAGCGTGTCGGCGGGCCAGTGCTGCACGTCGCCGCCCAGGTAGTCGGCCACCACTTTAGCAGACCCGCACGCGAGCCCCCAGCCGGTCGGGCCGTGCCCGAAATTGACGAACACGCGCGGATGCGGGGTCGGACCCACGACGGGTAGACCGTCCGGCGACAGCAGTTGCGTGCCTTGCCACGACAGCGCGGCCGAGATCCTGGCGGCACCGGGCACCCAGTCGTGGACGGCCTGGCCGAGCAGCGCGAGCGCGGCCTCGGACAGCGGCTCGGCAAGCGGCTTCGCGGTGTCGGTCAGGCTCTGCAGCACGGCGCCGCCGCCGATGCGCAGCCGCTGATGGGTGCGCGTGATCGAGATGCGCTTGATCGAATCGACGACGCTCAGGTGCGGCGCATGCTCCTCATACGCGACCGGCGCGGTGAGCGTGTGGACCCGCACCGGGTGCAGCGGCAGGCGCCAGCCGAGCCGGTCGAGCAGCGGCAGGCTGCCGGCGCCGGCGGCGATCACGATCGTGTCGGCGGAAATCACGTCGACCTCGCGCGCCTTCACCCCGTTTGGGTGGCCGGACGGTACGAGTTCTACGGCGGTGCGGCCGGTGTCGACGCGGATCGCGGCGACGTCCGCGCCGAAGCGGAACTGCACGCCGTGCTCGTCGAGCGTCTGCTTGACCAGTTTCGCGAACAGCGGGCAGTTCCCGGTGCGCTCGGTCTCGAGCAGCACGCCGCCGGCGAAGCCGGGCTCGGCCGGCACCGACGGTTCGAGCGCCGCGCATTCTTCGGCGCTCAACGTGCGGTACGGCTGGTCGAGCGTGCGCAGCAGGTCGAGCGCGGGCTGCATCGCTTCCCAGTCGCGCGGATCGCGCACCACGTGCAGGATGCCGGGCTTCTGTTCGAATTCGAGTTCGAGGCGGGCCTCGATGTCGGCGAGCGTGTCGCGCGACGCGTCGATCAGCGGGCGCAGCAGCGCGTACTGCGCGGCGAACGCATCGGGCTCGCGCAGCGCGCCGAGCTGCTTGACGAAGCGGCGCACACCGCCGTTGAAGCCCGGCTTGTAGACGATGCCGCTGTCGCGCGGCTGGCGCTGGCGCATGAAGGTCGGGCCGAACCAGACGTCGAGCGGGCTCGGCAGCAGCGCGCCGCCGTCGCCGTAGGTCGCGCCCTGCGCGACGGTCGCGTGGCGTTCGACCACGCACACGCGATGGCCGGCCGCGCGCAACTGGTAGGCGGTGGCGACGCCGCTGATTCCGCCGCCGATGACGATGACATCCATGGATTGCTTCGATGACGGGTGGCGCGCACGCCGCCCGGTGAGAATTTGCTGAGGGCTCCGGCCCGGTGAACCCGGAATGATAGCGCCAAAATCGCGGGAGCCGGCGTCGGGCGAGCGAGTACCGTGCGGCGCCGCCGCGGCCGCCGGCTGCCGCGCCCGCGCGGGCCGGCCCGGCGGGCGGCCGTGCACGGCGCGCGCCGCGGCACCGATGCGGTGCACGCGGACTACCGATCGGCCGGTTTGGGGCGACCGACTTCCGGGTATAATTACGGCCTTCCTTTCGCCCCACGTCGCCACCTCGCGCGACTCATCGACGTCAGTCCAGCCCATGGCTCACTTCTCGTGTTTTCCCGGCGCTTCGGCCCTCTCCGATTTCCGTCAAACCCGTCTGCTCGACACGCTCAGGCAAATCGACGCCAACATCGTCGCGGTGCGCGGCCAGTTCCTGCACTTCGTCAATGCGGCCGAGCCGCTGTCGGCCGACGACAGCGCGCGCATCGACGCGCTGATGCACTATGGCGCGCCGTTCGAGCCGGCCGCCGAGAAGGGCGCGGCCGAGACCTTCGTCGTGCTGCCGCGCTTCGGCACGGTCTCGCCGTGGGCGAGCAAGGCGACCGACATCGCGCAGCACTGCGGCCTCACGCAGGTGCGCCGCATCGAGCGCGGCGTCGAATTCACGGTCACGCTGAAGTCGGGCCTGCTCGGCGGCAAGAAGGTGCTGTCCGACGACGCGCGTGCAGCCGTCGCCGCTGCGCTGCATGACCGGATGACCGAAAGCGTGGTTGCCGCGCGCGACGACGCGAAGCACCTGTTCGACGAACTGCCGGCCAAGCCGCTCGCGAGCGTCGACGTGCTGGGCGTCGGCCGCGGCGCGCTCGAGCGCGCGAACGTCGAGCTGGGCCTCGCGCTCGCCGACGACGAGATCGACTACCTGGTCGACGCATTCCGCAAGCTCGAACGCAATCCGACCGACGTCGAACTGATGATGTTCGCGCAGGCGAACAGCGAGCACTGCCGCCACAAGATCTTCAACGCGCAGTGGACGATCGACGGCGAAGCGCAGGACATGTCGCTGTTCGCGATGATCCGCAACACCGAGAAGCTGAACCCGCAGGGCACGATCGTCGCGTATTCCGACAACTCGTCGATCATGGTCGGCGCCGAGGCCGAGCGCTGGTTCCCGCGCAACGCGGGCGCGGCCGGCGAGCCCGGCGAGCGTTATGGCCGCCACACCGAGCTCACGCACACGCTGATGAAGGTCGAGACGCACAACCACCCGACGGCGATCTCGCCGTTCCCGGGTGCGGCGACCGGCGCGGGCGGCGAGATCCGCGACGAAGGCGCGACGGGCCGCGGTGCGCGTCCGAAGGCCGGCCTCACGGGCTTCACCGTGTCGAACCTCGACCTGCCCGATGCACGCCAGTCGTGGGAAAACGCGCGCGACGCGGCGCAGCCGGTCGGCGAGCGCAACCCGAACGATGCGCCCGGCCCGTACGGTCGCCCGGACCGCATCGCGTCGCCGCTGCAGATCATGATCGACGGCCCGCTCGGCGGCGCCGCGTTCAACAACGAATTCGGCCGCCCGAACCTCGGCGGCTACTTCCGCGTGTACGAGCAGAACGTCGGCGGGAAGGTGCACGGCTATCACAAGCCGATCATGATCGCGGGCGGCCTCGGCAACATCGCGGATCAACACACGCACAAGCACGACGTGCCGGCCGGCTCCCTGCTGATCCAGATCGGCGGCCCCGGCATGCGGATCGGCATGGGCGGCGGCGCGGCGAGCTCGATGGCGACCGGCGCGAACACGGCCGAACTCGACTTCGACTCGGTGCAGCGCGGCAACCCCGAAATCGAGCGTCGCGCGCAGGAAGTGATCAACGGCTGCTGGCAGCTCGGCGCGGAAAACCCGATCCTGAGCATCCACGACGTCGGCGCGGGCGGCCTGTCGAACGCGTTCCCCGAGATCGTCGACGGCGCGGGCAAGGGCGCGCGCTTCGAACTGCGCAAGGTCGCGCTCGAGGAATCGGGCCTGTCGCCGCGCGAGATCTGGTCGAACGAAGCGCAGGAGCGCTACGTGCTCGCGATCGCGCCGGCCGACCTGCCGCGCTTCGAGGCGATCTGCGCGCGCGAGCGCTGCCCGTTCGCGGTGGTCGGCGTTGCAACCGACGAGCGCCAGCTGCAACTCGTCGACGCCGAAGCGACGGGTGCCGACGAATACCCGGTCGACATGCCGATGGAAGTGCTGCTCGGCAAGCCGCCGCGCATGCACCGCGACGTCGCACGCGTGGCGACCGAGCGCGCGCCGGTCGACGTGACGGGCATCGCGCTGTCGGAAGTCGCGGTCGACGTGCTGAAGCACCCGACGGTCGGCAGCAAGTCGTTCCTGATCACGATCGGCGACCGTTCGGTCGGCGGCACGTCGGTGCGCGACCAGATGGTCGGCCCGTGGCAGGTGCCGGTGGCCGACTGCGCGGTCACCGCGCTCGACTATGCGGGCTTCAAGGGCGAGGCGATGACGATGGCCGAACGCACGCCGCTCGCGGTGATCGACGCGCCGGCATCCGGCCGCATGGCCGTCGGCGAAGCGATCACGAACATCGCGAGCGCGCCGATCGCGTCGCTCGACAAGCTGAAGCTGTCGGCGAACTGGATGGCCGCGTGCGGCACGGCCGGCGAGGACGCCGCGCTGTTCGACACGGTCAAGGCGATCGGCATGGAGCTGTGCCCGGCGCTCGGGATCGGCATCCCGGTCGGCAAGGACTCGCTGTCGATGAAGACGAAGTGGGACGAGCAGGGCGTCGCGAAGGAAGTTGTCTCGCCGGTGTCGCTGATCATCTCCGCGTTCGCGCCGGTCGAGGACGTGCGGCTCCACCTGACGCCGCAACTGCGCCGCGTCGCCGACGCGGGCGACAGCGTGCTGATCGCGATCGATCTCGGCCGCGGCAAGAACCGGATGGGCGGCAGCATCTTCGCGCAGGTCACGCAGCAGGTCGGCGACACGACGCCGGACGTCGACGATGCGGAAGACCTGAAGCGCTTCTTCAACGCGATCCAGTCGCTCAATGCGCAGGGCAAGCTGCTCGCGTACCACGACCGCTCGGACGGCGGCCTGTGGGCGACGGTGTGCGAAATGGCGTTCGCGGGCCACGCGGGCGTGTCGCTGAACGTCGACATGCTGACGCTCGACCCGCATCACGAATCCGACTACGGCGACGCGAAGGACTGGGCGAAGCAGACGAGCGGCCGCCGCGACGATCGCACGCTGCGCGCGCTGTTCTCCGAGGAGCTCGGCGCCGTCGTGCAGGTGCGCACGGCCGACCGCGACGCGGTGCTCGGCGCGCTGCGCGAATTCGGCCTGTCGACGTGCTCGCACGTGATCGGCTCGGTCAACGACCGCGACGTGATCGAGGTGTACCGCGACGCGAAGAAGATCTTCGACGCGCCGCGCACCGAACTCCATCGCGCATGGGGCGAAGTGAGCTGGCGTATCGCGCGCCTGCGCGACAACCCCGCATGCGCGGATGCCGAATACGACGCGCTGCTCGACGCGGCCGATCCGGGCATCACACCGGTGCTGAGCTTCGATCCGGCCGACGACATCGCCGCGCCGTTCATCGCGACCGGCGCGCGACCGCGCGTCGCGATCCTGCGCGAGCAGGGCGTGAACTCGCATCTGGAAACGGCCTACGCGTTCGACCGCGCGGGCTTCGACGCGCACGACGTGCACATGAGCGACCTGCTCGCGGGCCGCGCGACGCTCGCCGATTTCGCGGGTGCGGTCGCGTGCGGCGGCTTCTCGTACGGCGACGTGCTCGGTGCGGGCGAAGGCTGGGCGAAGACGATCCGTTTCAACGCGAACCTCGCCGACATGTTCTCGGCGTTCTTCGCGCGTCCCGACACGTTCGCGCTCGGCATCTGCAACGGCTGCCAGATGCTGTCGAGCCTCGCGTCGATGATTCCGGGCGCCGAAGCATGGCCGAAGTTCACGCGCAACAAGTCCGAGCAGTTCGAGGCGCGCTTCTCGTTCGTCGAAGTGGAGAAGTCGCCGTCGATCTTCTTCGCGGGGATGGAAGGCTCGCGGATTCCGGTCGCGGTCGCGCACGGCGAAGGTTATGCGGACTTCTCGCAGCAGGGCGACATCGACCGCGTTGCAGTCGCGATGCGTTTCGTCGACCACCGCGGCGAAGCGACCGAGCGCTATCCGTTCAACCCGAACGGCTCGCCGGCCGGCATCACGTCGGTGACGACGGCCGACGGTCGCTTCTCGGTGCTGATGCCGCACATGGAGCGCGTGCACCGTACGGTCGCGATGAGCTGGCACCCGGAAGGCTGGGGTGAAGCGAGCCCGTGGATGCGTGTGTTCCGCAACGCGCGCCGCTGGATCGGCTGATCCGGATGATGTTCGCCCCGAACGCGCCGGTCGAGGTCGTCACGCTGCGCGACGAGCGCGCGAGCGAGGTCGATGCGATCGGTCGCGTGATTGGCGCGGCGTTCGCGGGCGAACCGCAGGGCGGGCAGTTCGAGCGGCGGATCGTCGACGCGCTGCGCGCGGACGGCGCGCTGAGCGTGTCGCTCGTCGCGGAGCGTGACGGCCGCATCATCGGCCACGTCGCGTTCTCGCCGGTCGCGATCGGTGGTGAGCCGGCGGATCGGCAGCAATGGTACGGGCTTGCGCCGCTCGCGGTGCTGCCCGACTGCCAGCGGCAGAGCATCGGCGCGGGGCTCGTGCGCGCGGGGCTCGATGCGTTGCGCCGGCTCGGCGCGCGCGGCTGCGTCGTGCTCGGCGATCCCGCGTACTACGCGCGCTTCGGGTTCGAGCCGTCCGGCCGCATCGCGTTTCCCGGCGTGCCGCCCGAGTATTTCCTCGCGCTGTCGTTCGACGCAGCGGCGCCGCTGCCGTCGGGCGAAGTGCGCTATCACGACGTGTTCCATCCCGCGTAGCGAACGCTGCGGCGCGGGTGATGTCCGGCACGAGAGGCCGCTCTTCGGAGCGGTCTTTTTATCGCGCGTCGACAGACTGCCGGAGCCTCACGATGCGTGCGATCCCGCGCGCCAAATGAAAAAGCCGCTCCGAAGAGCGGCTTTTCGATGCACGGGCGCCTGCGTTACTGGATCTTTGCCTGCTGGCGCAGACCTTCCTCGAACGCCTGCAGCTTCTGCTGCACGAGCTGTTGCGCGATCTGCGCCTTTACCTGGTCGAACGGCGGCGGCGCGATGTCGCGGATGTCGTCGACGCGGATGATGTGCCAGCCGAACTGCGTCTTCACCGGCGCGTCGGTCATCTGGCCTTTCTGCAGCTTCTGCGCGGCCGCCGAGAATTCCGGCACGTACGCCTTCGGGTCGGACCAGTCGAGGTCGCCGCCGTTCTTGCCCGAGCCCGGATCCTTCGAGTATTGCTTCGCGAGATCCTCGAACTTCGCGCCGGCCTTGATCTTCGCGATCAGGTCCTTGGCCTGCTGCTCGTTGTCGACGAGGATGTGGTGCAGGTGATATTCGCGGTTGCCGCCGGCGCCCTTGACGAGTTCGTCGTAGCGCGCCTTCACTTCGGCGTCGGTCGGCTGGTTCTTCTTCAGGAAGCTCTCGATCATCGAGCGCAGCACGACGGTCTGCTGCGCGACGGCGACCTGCGCCTTCACGTCCGGACGGTTCGGGATGCCTTCGCGGATCGCTTCCTGCATCAGGATTTCGCGGTTCACGAGTTCCTGGCGCACGGCCTGCTGCAGTTGCGGGCTGTCGGTCTGGCCTTGCTGGACGAGTTGCGCGACCATCGCGTCGGCGCGCGACTTCGGAATCGGCGTGCCGTTCACGACGGCGATGTTCTGGGCGAATGCCGGTGCCGCTGCGAATGCAGCCGCCGCGACCCACAGGCGAGGGGATTTCAGGATCATCGGGAATTCCTAATGAGACTAGATTGAAGATTCGTTGAATTCTTCGGGCGTGTAAGCCACGATCGCGAGCGCGTGAATGCCGCGCTGCATCGCATCAGCGAGCGCATCATACACCAGCCGGTGCCGTGCGACGCGCGGCTTGCCCGCGAATGCGGCCGACACGATCGTGACCGTGTAGTGGCCGCCGGAGGCCGCGCCGGCGTGGCCCGCGTGCTGCGCGCTGTCGTCGCGCACGGCGAGCGACACGGGTGCGAGCGACGCGGTGAGGCGCGCTTCGATCAGCGCGATGCGTTCGTCGGGCGACGCGTGGAGAAAGGCGTCCGTCATGTCATTCGTCCTTCAGGTATTTCGTGAGCCACAGGCTCTGCAGGATGATGAACACGACCATCGCACCCGTCGTGCCGAACAGCTTGAAGTTCACCCATTGCGATTCGGTGAAGTTGTGCACCACGTACAGGTTCGCGACGCCGAGCACCGCGAAGAACAGCGCCCATGCGACGTTCAGCTTGTCCCACACGGGGTGCGGCAGCGTGAGCTGCTTGCCCATCATCTTCTCGATCAGGTTGTTGCCGAACGCATAACGCGCGGCAAGCAGCCCGACCGCAAACAGCCAATACAGCACAGTCGGTTTCCATTGAATGAATTTCTCGTCATGCAGGACGAGGGTGGCGCCGCCGAAGACGACGATCACGCCGAGGCTGACCCACAGCATCGTGTCGACCTTCCGGTGCCGGAAGGCGACCCACGCGACCTGGGCCAGCGTCGCGACGATCGCGACGGCGGTTGCGGTGAAGATGCCCCAGACCTTGAAGGCGGCAAAAAACAGGATGATCGGAAACAGATCGAACAGGAATTTCATGGCGCTCGCAGCTGCGTGAAAGGCCGCTTGCGCGGCCTTTCACCGTTGTAGGGACCCGCCAGGCACCGCCGTTGCGGATCGGGACGGCCAGCCCGAGGGTAGCCGCGCGGCGAGGTCGCCCCGCCGATCCGCCCGGCGCCGCTCATTCGTTTTCGGGTCGGGACTCGAAGTTTAACGCAGCCGAATTGATGCAGTACCGCAAACCGGTCTTGTCGCGCGGGCCGTCCTCGAAGACGTGGCCGAGATGCGCGCCGCAATTGTTGCAGCGGACCTCGACGCGCACCATGCCGTGCGAGTAGTCGACCTTCTCGTCGATCACCTCGCCGTTGAGCGGCTTGAAGTAGCTGGGCCAGCCGCAGCCCGAGTGGAACTTGGAACCGGATTCGAACAGCGGCGTGCTGCAGACGATGCACTTGTAGATGCCGGCGTCTTCGGTGTCGGTGTATTCGCCGGTGAATGCGCGCTCGGTCGCCGCATGCTGCGTGACCTCGTACTGCATCGGCGTGAGCCGGCGGCGCAGTTCGGCGTCGTCCTTCTCGTACGGGAAGGTCTTGTCGTCGGAATCGTGGGACATATGGGGTTCTCCTGATCGGTCGGTCGATACGCGCGGGTTGGGTACTTCAGGACGAGCAGCTCACTTCGAGCGACCCGGCCCAGTCGGGCGGCAACGCGGCGTACGCTTCATGCTCCGGTTGTTCGTCGAACGGCCGGCGCAGGATCTGCGCAAGCCGCTCGACCTCCGAAAAATCCTTATCCTTCGCGCGCCGGATCGCGACTTCGGCCAGATGGTTGCGCAATACGTATTTCGGGTTCACGCGGTTCATCGCGGCCGCACGTGCCGCGTCGTCGCGCGTTTCCTCCGACAGCCGTGCGCGGTAGAGGTTCGCCCAGGCGTCGAACGCGTCGCGGTCGATGAACAGGTCGCGCACGGGCGCGTCGCGGCTCGCGTCGTGTTTCGACAGTTGCGCGAGGCGGCGGAACGTCAGCGTGAAATCCGCGTGGCTCGCATGCATCGTCTCGAGCAGCTTGTTCGCGAGTTCGGCATCGTTCTCGCGTTCGAGCTCGAGGCCGAGCTTCGCGCGCATCGCGCGTTCGAGCGCGGGGCCGAAGCGTTCCGGAAATTTCGCAAGCACGGCCTGCGCGTCGTCCACCGCGCGCTCGGCGCGCGCATCGTCATCGGCGATGCCGTGCTGCAGCCCGATCAGCGGCAGCAGTGCCTGCGCAAGGCAGTAGCAGTTCCAGTGCGCGATGCGCGGCTGCATCCGGTATGCGTAGCGGCCGCTGTTGTCGGAGTGGTTGCAGATGTGGTTCGCGTCGAACGCGTCGACGAAGCCGAACGGGCCGTAGTCGATCGTCACGCCGAGGATCGACATGTTGTCCGTGTTCATCACGCCGTGGCAGAAGCCGACGGCCTGCCACTGTGCGACGAGGTCGGCCGTGCGCAGCGTCGCGGCTTCGAGCAGCGCGAGGTACGGATCGTCCGCGTCGCGGCAATCCGGATAGAAACGGTCGATCACGTGATCGGCGAGCTCGCGCAGCAGGTCGGGGTGATCGTTCGAGAAGAAGTGCTCGAAGTGGCCGAAGCGCACGAAGCTTTCCGACACGCGCGTGACGACGGCCGACGTCTCGATCTCCTCGCGGACCACCGGCTGGTCGGAGCCGATCACCGTCAGCGCGCGCGTGGTCGCGATGCCGAGGTGATGCATCGCTTCCGAGCACAGGAATTCGCGGATCGACGAGCGCAGCACCGCGCGGCCGTCGCCCATCCGCGAGTACGGCGTGCGGCCGCTGCCTTTCAGTTGCAGCTCGTAGCGGCGGCCGTCCGTGCCGGTACGCTCGCCGATCGTCAGCGCGCGGCCGTCGCCGAGCTGGCCGGCCCACACGCCGAACTGGTGGCCGGAGTACACCGATGCGTACGGCATCGCGTGCGTGGGCCAGTCGCGCGTCGGGTTGCCGGCGAACAGCTCGGCGAAGCCGGGCTGCGCGGCGAGCGACGCCGGCAGGTCGAGCAATTGCGCGACTTCGTCGGAAAAGCCGACGACGTACGGCGCGGCAAGCGGCGCGGCCGGCAGCCGCGTATGAAACGCGTCGCCGAGCGTGACGAACGCGCCTTCGGCGGGCGCGCCGAGCGTGGCGGCGAGGTCGGGCAGGGTGTCAGCCGGATCGGCTGCGCTTCGGGAAAACGACATGTTGAGCGCCTCTGGGTAAGCCGATATTGTAAGGCGGCGCCGCGCCGCCCGCATGGCGGCCCGCGCACCGTGCGCCGCGCCCGTCCGGGCCGCTGACGGGCGCGCGCCGGTCTCATGACAACGCATGCGTGTTCCTGATGGAAACAGCCGCCGGGCTGGTCACCGATTCGCGTCCTTCCGGGAGAACAAGACGATGGGTAAGCCGTTGCTGGGCCAGATGATGGACATGCCGTTGCTGGTGTCCTCGCTGATCGCGCATGCCGCGCGTCACGCGGGCGACACCGAGATCGTGTCGAAGCGCATCGAGGGCGATGTGCATCGCTACACGTACCGCGATTGCGAACGCCGCGCGAAGCAGCTTGCGCAGGCGCTCGCGCGGCTCGGCGTCGAAACCGGCGATCGCATCGGCACGCTGGCGTGGAACGGCTACCGGCATCTCGAGGCGTATTACGGGATCGGCGGGATGGGGGCGGTATGCCATACGATCAACCCGCGCCTCTTCCCCGAGCAGATCGCGTACATCGTCAATCATGCGGAAGACCGCTACGTCCTGTTCGACATCAATTTCGCGCCGCTGGTCGACGCGATCGCGCCGCAATGCCCGCATGTGAAGGGCTGGGTCGCGATGACGGACGCCGCGCACCTGCCGTCCTGCACGACGCCGTTGCTCTGCTACGAAACGCTCGTCGAAGCGGAGGACGGCCGTTACGACTGGCCGCGCCTCGACGAGCAGCAGGCGTCGGGGCTCTGCTACACGTCGGGCACGACCGGCAATCCGAAAGGCGTGCTGTATTCGCACCGCTCGACGGTGCTGCACGCGTACGGCGCCGCGCTGCCCGACGCGATGAACCTGTCCGCGATGGACGCCGTGCTGCCCGTCGTGCCGATGTTCCACGTCAACGCGTGGGGGCTGCCGTACGCGGTGCCGCTCACGGGCGGCAAGCTGGTGCTGCCCGGCAAGGATCTCGACGGGAAATCGCTGTACGAGCTGATGGAGGCCGAGCGCGTGACGTTCTCCGCGGGCGTGCCGACCGTGTGGCTCGGCCTGCTGAACTACATGCGCGAAGCCGGCGTGCGCTTCTCGACGCTGAACCGCACGGTGATCGGCGGCTCCGCGTGCCCGCCCGCGATGCTGCGCACGTTCGAGGACGAATACGGCGTGCGCGTGATTCATGCGTGGGGGATGACCGAACTGTCGCCGCTCGGCACGCTCGCGAAGCTCAACTGGGCGCAGTCGCAGCGTCCGCTCGACGCGCAGCGCCGGCTGCTCGAGAAACAGGGGCGCGTGATCTGCGGCGTCGACATGCGCATCGTCGGCGAGGACGGACATGAACTGCCGTGGGACGGCGTCGCGTTCGGCGAACTGCAGGTGCGCGGGCCATGGGTGATCGACCACTACTTCCGCGGCGACACGTCGCCGCTGTCGGACGGCTGGTTCCCGACCGGCGACGTCGCGACGATCGACCCCGACGGCTTCCTGCAGATCACCGACCGCAGCAAGGATGTGATCAAGTCGGGCGGCGAGTGGATCAGTTCGATCGACATCGAGAACGTCGCGATCGCGCACCCGGGCGTGGCCGAAGCAGCCTGCATCGCATGCGCGCACCCGAAATGGACCGAGCGCCCACTGCTCGTCGTGGTGCCGCGCGAAGGCGCGAACCTGAGCCGCGACGCGCTGCTCGCGTTCTATGAGGGCAAGGTCGCGAAATGGTGGATCCCGGACGACGTCGTGTTCGTCGAATCGTTGCCGCACACCGCGACCGGCAAGCTGCAGAAGCTGAAGCTGCGCGAGACGTTCCGCGACTACGTGTTGCCGACGGCGGTTTGCGAGCCGTAAGGCGCGATAAGGCGCCATAAGGCGCCATAAGGCGCCTTAAGTCCAGACCCGGGCCGGCGACGGCCCGCGATCCGGTCGCCCGATCCGTCCCCGGGTCGGGATGAAAATTCAAATTGAACGACCGTGCTTTTCCGTTGTATGCTGCCTCCGTTCGATCCGGACATGCGGCTGTTCGACCGCGCACAATGAAGCGCAGCCACCCCGGCGCGCGATGCATGGAGGCAGGCAGATGGCAGTGGATTACTCGACTCGCGACGGCGTGGCCGTCCTTACGCTCAACAATCCGCCCGTCAACGGGCTCGGCCTGTCGACCCGCCAGGGCGTCATGGACGCGCTCGATCGCGCCGCTCAGGACCCGTCGGTCACGGCCATCGTGCTGACCGGTGCGGGGCGCGCGTTCTCGGGCGGTGCCGACATCACCGAATTCAATACGCCGAAGGCGCTGCAGGAGCCGACGCTGCACACTGTGATCCGTGCGGTGGAGGCGAGCGCGAAGCCCGTCGTCGCGGCGCTGCACAGCGTCGTGATGGGCGGTGGCCTCGAGCTCGCGCTCGGCGCGCACTACCGCGTCGCGGCGCCCGGCACGCAGGTCGCGCTGCCCGAAGTGAAGCTCGGCCTGCTGCCGGGCGCGGGCGGCACACAGCGTCTGCCGCGCGCGGTCGGGCTCGAAACCGCGCTGAACATGATCGTGTCGGGCGCGCCCGTGCCGTCGGAGCAGCTCGCGAAGAGCGGGCTGTTCGACGAAATGGCCGACGGCGACCTGCTCGACGCGGCCGTCGCGTTCGCGCGCAAGGTCGGTGCGCAGAAGGGGCCGTATTCGCGCGTGCGCGATCGCAAGATCGTCCACGAGAACGCCGCGGGCTTCATCCAGTTCGCGCGCAATTCCGCGCGGGCCGCCGCGCCGAATTTCCCCGCGCCGCACAAGTGCATCGACGCGATCGAGGCCGGCGTGCTGAACGGGTTCGACAAGGGCAGCATCGCCGAGCGCGAGGGTTTCGTCGCGCTGATAATGACGCCGGAAAGCCGCGCGCTGCGCCATGCGTTCTTCGGCGAGCGCGCGGCGAGCAAGATTCCCGACGTGCCGGCCGATACGCCGCTGCGCGAGATCCGCCGCGTCGGCGTGATCGGCGCGGGCACGATGGGCGGCGGGATCGCGATGAACTTCGTCAATGCGGGCCTGCCCGTCACGCTGCTCGAGACGAAACAGGAGGCGCTCGAGCGCGGCGTCGCGACGATCCGCAAGAACTACGACGCGCAGGTGAAGAAGGGCAAGCTCACGCAGGAGAAGCTCGACGCGCGCATGGCGCTGATCACGCCGACGCTGTCCTATGACGACCTGAAGGATGCGGACCTGATCGTCGAGGCCGTGTTCGAGGAACTCGGCGTGAAGGAGCAGGTGTTCAGGAAGCTCGACGAAGTCGCGAAGCCGGGCGCGATCCTCGCGTCGAACACGTCGACGCTCGACGTCGACAGGATCGCGGCATTCACGAAGCGTCCTCAGGACGTCGTCGGCATGCACTTCTTCAGCCCGGCGAACGTGATGAAGCTGCTCGAGGTCGTGCGCGGCGCGCAGACCGCGAAGGACGTGCTCGCGACCGTGATGGCCGTCGCGAAGAAGATCCGCAAGACGGCGGTCGTGTCGGGCGTGTGCGACGGCTTCATCGGCAACCGGATGATCGAGCAGTACATCCGCCAGGCGCTCTTCATGCTCGAGGAAGGCGCGCTGCCCGCGCAGGTCGATCGCGCGATCGAGAAGTTCGGCTTCGCGATGGGGCCGTTCCGGATGAGCGACCTCGCCGGCAACGATATCGGCTGGGCGATCCGCAAGCGTCGTTATATCGAGAAGCCCGATCTGCAGTACTCGAAGATCGCCGACCGCCTGTGCGAGCAGGGCCGCTTCGGCCAGAAGACGGGCGCCGGCTGGTACGACTACGTGCCGGGCGAGCGCAAGGCGAAGCCGTCGTCGCTGGTCGACGAGATGGTCGTCGCGTATTCGAAGGAGCGCGGCGTCGAGCGGCGCAAGATCGGCGACGACGAGATCGTCGAGCGGCTGGTGTTCGCGCTCGTCAACGAAGGCGCGAAGATCCTCGAAGAGAAGATCGCGTCGAAGGCGTCCGACATCGACATGGTCTACCTGACCGGCTATGGCTTCCCGCTGTGGCGCGGCGGTCCGATGCTGTACGCGGACGTGGTCGGCCTCTACAACGTCGAGCGCGCGATTCGCCGCTACGCGGCCGCGCCGAACGGCGACGCGTGGCAGCTTGCGCCGTCGATCGTGGAGCTTGCGAAGGCCGGCCGCGGGTTCAACGGCTGACGCGCGCGGCGGCGCGAAGGACACGGGATCAGAGCAAGCGCCGACGCGCCAGCTCTGGTCGACCGCGCAAGGCATGGGACCAGAGTAAGCGCTGAAGCGCTAACTCTGGTCGACACACGGAGAAACGCAATGAAACGCACCGACGACGTACTGCTCGTGATCGACGTGCAATACGACTTCATGCCGGGCGGCGCGCTCGCGGTGCCGGACGGCGACGCGGTCGTGCCGGTGATCAACGCGCTCGCGCGACGCTTCGACCAGGTCGTGCTGACGCAGGACTGGCACCCGCGCGAGCACGTGTCGTTCGCGGCGAACCACGCTGGCCGCGAGCCGTTCTCGACGCTTGCGCTGCCGTACGGCGAGCAGGTGCTGTGGCCCGTGCACTGCGTGCAGGACACCGAAGGCGCGGCGCTGCATCGCGACCTCGACATCCCGCAGGCGCGGCTCGTGATCCGCAAGGGCGGCGACGCGCAGGTCGACAGCTATTCCGCGTTCGTCGAGGCCGACCGCACGACGCGCACGGGGCTCGCGGGTTATCTGCGCGAGCTCGGCGCGAAGCGCGTGTGGTGCTGCGGGCTCGCGACCGACTATTGCGTCGCATGGTCGGCGCTCGATGCGCGCGCGGCCGGTTTCGAAGCCGCGGTGATCAACGATGCGTGCCGCGCGATCGACCTGGACGGGTCGCTCGCGCACGCATGGCAGCAGATGCAGGCAGCGGGCGTCGCGCATGTGACGTCCGCGGGCGCGCGCCCGGCGGCGTAGCGCATTCCCCATTTCAGGACATGAAGCAGGACCGAAGGAGACTCGCATGACCGAAGCCGTAATCGTATCGACCGCACGCACGCCGCTCGCGAAATCCTGGCGCGGCGCCTTCAACATGACGCACGGCGCGACGCTCGGCGGCCACGTGGTCGCGGCCGCGCTCGAACGCGCGAAGCTCGACCCGGCGCGCGTCGAGGACGTGATCATGGGCTGCGCGAACCCCGAAGGCGCGACCGGCGCGAACATCGCGCGGCAGATCGCGCTGCGCGCGGGGCTGCCGGTGACCGTGCCGGGGATGACGGTGAACCGTTTCTGCTCGTCGGGGCTGCAGACCATCGCGCTGGCCGCACAGCGGATCATCGCGGGCGAAGGCGACGTGTATGTCGCGGGCGGCGTCGAATCGATCTCGTGCGTGCAGAACGAGATGAACCGGCACATGGTCCAGGAGGGTTGGCTCGTCGAGCACAAGCCCGAGATCTACTGGAACATGCTGCAGACGGCCGAGAATGTCGCGAAGCGCTACGGGATCTCGAAGGAGCGGCAGGACGAGTATGGCGTGCAGTCGCAGCTGCGGGCCGCGGCCGCCCAGGAAGCCGGTCTTTTCCGCGACGAGATCGTGCCGATCACCGTGCTCGCGGGTATCGCCGACAAGGCGACGGGCCGCCTGTTCACGAAGGAAGTGACCGTATCGGCCGACGAAGGCATCCGTCCCGACACGACGCTCGAAGGCGTGTCGAAGATCCGTTCGGCCGTGCCGGGCGGCGTGATCACCGCCGGCAATGCGAGCCAGTTCTCGGATGGCGCGTCGGCGTGCGTCGTGATGAGCGCCGATGTAGCGCGGCGCGAAGGGCTGCAGCCGCTGGGCGTGTTCCGCGGCTTCGCGGTGGCCGGCTGCGAGCCGGACGAGATGGGCATCGGCCCCGTGTTCGCGGTGCCCAAGCTGCTGAAGCAGGCGGGGCTGAAGGTCGACGACATCGGCTTGTGGGAACTGAACGAGGCGTTCGCGGTGCAGGTGCTGTACTGTCGCGACACGCTCGGGATTCCCGAGGATCGCCTGAACGTGAACGGCGGCGCGATCGCCGTCGGCCATCCGTACGGCGTGTCGGGCGCGCGCCTGACGGGCCATGCGCTGATCGAAGGCAAGCGCCGCGGCGTGAAATACGTGGTCGTCACGATGTGCATCGGCGGCGGGCAGGGCGCGGCCGGCCTGTTCGAAATCATCTGATTTTTGGCTGGTGGCGGCCGCGGTTTCGCTTCGGCGAGGCCGGCGGCCGCGATGCGACGCGAATCGGCGCGGCAGGATTGCCATTCGAAACGATCGGGAGGCAAAAAACGTGCTCCCGGCAATGCCGTTTCCCCTTACTTGTCAAACGAATTGCCCCACCTATACTTGCTCTGACATTTGCCTTTCGGCACGATGGGCCGGATCGTACGTCGCGCGATACGTGCCGCGAAGCTTGAACCAACGCAGCAGACCGACCGGGGACCGAATGAGTACGACCTATGCAGCCGGGGAACCGCCGCGCGTCGTCAGCGCGGCCGCGAGGCTCTACGCGAAATGCCTGCTGGTCGGATTCGCGTTGCTGCCTGCCTATCTGATCGCCTATCTGTGGTTCTTCAGCGACCCGCACGTCGTGTTCGAGAGCCACGCGTTCCATGAAATCGCGATTGCGGCGGCGACCCTCGAGGGCGCGTTCGTCACCTACGTGACGTGGGTGTGCTACCGGTCGTCCGGCGAGCCGCTGCTGCGCTGGCTGACGCTCGGCTTTCTCGGCTTCGCGATGATCTATTCGCTGCACGGTGCGTTCACCGGGATGGCGCACCACAATATCTGGCTGTTCCTGCTGTACGGGCCCGCGTCGCGGCTCGTGATGTCGATCCTGCTGCTCACGGGCCTGATGTCCTATTCGCGTCCGCCCGATCGCATCGAGAAGCGCACGAGCGTGCGGACGTGGCTGCCGTGGATCATGTTCTTCGTGATCGTCAACGTGGCCGTTGCGTACATCGCGTATTCGCCGGTTGCGGGCGCACTGGGTACGCGGCTGTCGATGGAGGGCGGCGCGCTCGTGTTCTCGCTGCTGAACGTCGGCGTGCTGCTCGCGCGGCGGATTCGCTCGCCGCTGATGGTGATCTACGGCGTGTCGATCATGGCGTTCGCGCTGTCGTCGCTCGCGTTCATTCTCGGCAAGCCGTGGAATCACATGTGGTGGCTCGCACATGCGATCTTCGCGGGCGGGTTCTTCCTGCTCAGCTACGGCGTCGTGCAGGCGTTGCAGACGACGCGCTCGTTCTCGGCGATCTACAGCCAGGAAGACCTGATGAGCCGGCTGTCGGAGTCGATGGCGCGCGCCGAGAGTGCGCTGCAGGAACTGCGGCGCACGAACCAGAAGCTCGAGTACATGGCCGCGACCGATCCGATGACGGGCGCATCGAACCGCCGGCAGTTCATCGCGCAGGTCGAGCGCGAGATGGTGCGGGCCGAGCGCGACGGCACGCCGTTTTGCCTGCTCGCGCTCGATCTCGACAATTTCAAGAACATCAACGATGCGTACGGGCACCAGATCGGCGACGAGGTGCTGCGCGGCGTCGTACGCCAGTGCCTCGAGGCGATCCGCCCGGCGGGCGGGCTCGCGCGAGTCGGCGGCGAGGAGTTCATGGCGCTGCTGCCGGAGATGCCGCTCGAGGGCGCGCGGATGACGGCCGAGCGCGTGCGCTCGTCGATCGCGAGTTCGCCGTTCGGGCTGGACTTCAAGCGCGTGCAGGTGACGGTGAGTGTCGGCGTCGCGCAATACGGGGTCGACGGCAGCACGGTCGATGCGCTGCTGCGGGTGGTCGACGAGCGGCTGTACCAGGCGAAGCGGGAAGGGCGGAACCGGGTCGTGTCGCGGTGACGCGGGTTCGAGCGGCACGCCGGCGCCGTTGAGCGAGTGCGGAGCGTTCGGCAACGCGGTTGTGCGGAAGCGATGATCGATGCAGACCTGCCGAAGCCCTGGGGGCGGAAACACCCCCGGGGCTTCTGCATGCTCGGTTGGCGCGCGATGGGCAATGCGCTAGCGCGATGCCACGACCGCTGCGTTTTTCGGCTGCACCTCCAGCATCCGCTGCGACGCCTGCCACCAGTATTTGCCCGCGCGCTGCTGCGGATCGCGGATCGCAAGATACGTCGCACTCCAGAGCTGCGCCGCGTTGGCTTCGGTCGCGTCCGCGCTGCGCGTGCCGAACGCATCGGTCCGGTACTGGCCGTTCACGTAGGACCACGTCCACATCTCCGACGTGCGCATGTCGCGTCCGTTCGAGATCACCTGCCAGATCGTCTGCCGCGCCTGCGCGAGCAGCGTGCGTGTCGCGGCCGACAGGTCCTGGCGCGCGAGCTGGCGGTCGAGCCCGGCCACCCACATAGCCTGCTGCCACGACCAGATCACCGTGCCGTGATACGCGGAGCTCGTGAACTTCGGCCACAGCGACCGGTTCGCATACGCCGGGTTCGCGATCAGCATGCCGGCATCGGTCACGAGCCCGGTCGGGAACGGCCGCGTGACGTCGGTGACGATCCGCTGGAGCTCGTCGTCCGGCGGCGTGCCGAACAGCAGCGCGAAGCCGCCGTCGGAATTCATTACCGGAATCGGGTTGCCCTGCTGATCGAGCGACAGTGCGTAGAACGACAGCGGTGCACTCGGCGCGGCGCCGGCCGGCACGCCGGCGGACGGCGCATAGGCCGACACGTCGGTGGCCGCCTGCGCGGCCGGCACGCCGACCTGGAACAGCGGCGGCGCCTGTGTTTCCCACGTGGCGGCTTGGTTCGCCGTGTTGGCGAGCGTCGCGCGCTGCGCGGCGTCGAGGTACGGATCGAGCAGGCCGCGCGCGAGGAACGCATTCGCCGCGCGCAACGCGGCCGGCACGAGCACCGCGTTCACGTCGTACGGGTAGACGCCGCCGCCCAGCCCGTCGGTGCTGTCGCGCCAGTTGCCGACGATCTCGCCGGGCCGCAGGTGGATCAGGTTCGCGACCGACGGCTGCTGCGCGAACGGCTGCGCGGTCGTCGCGACGTGCAGCAGGTTGACGACCAGGCGGCTGCCGTTGGTCTGCCCGTCGCTGCCGCGCTGCGCCAGATAGGCGGCCGCGCGGGCCTGGCCGCGCGTATCGTCGATCAGCCACGCGGCCGCGATCGGCGCGAGCAGGTAGTCGCTGTCGATCATCTTGTAGTCGTAGGTCGGCGTCGGATCGTTCGGCCGTCCGTTCTTCTGGTTGTCGACCAGCGCGAATTCGCCGATGCCTTCCTCGTGCGCGACCTTGCCGTCGGCCGACAGGCGGCCCAGCACCGACGACAAGCCGGCCTCGATCGCCGCCGGTTCGAGCACGGGCATCAGCATGCGGACCGAGATCAGCGTGTCGCGGCCGAAGTAGGTGTCGTACTGCCACGAGCCGGCCAGCAGCTTGTCGTGGAAGCTCAGGAATTCGAGCACGTTCTGGCTGACCGGGTCGGGGTTCACGGACGGCGCGAGCAGATCGGCGCGCGTGATCGGCGATAGCGGCGTCTCGCCCGATAGCGCATCGACATGCAACTTCAGCGTGTGCGAGCCCGCCGGTGCGCGCAGCACGAGCTTGCCGCCCGCTGCCGGCGCGATGCTGCCGCCATCGCGCAGCGTGATGCGCAGCGCGTAGCCGGGCGCACCGTCGATCCGGTCGCGTTGCCATTGCGCTGTGCCGCCCTGGATCGCCGGCGCCGTGACGATCTGTTGCGGAATCGTTGCGCCGCCGTTGAAGTCGCGCAGGAAGCGTACGTTGCTGAGCACCCCCTGGCGGATCGTCAGCGTGTCGGTGTCCACCGACACGTCGGCGCCGATCCCGTACAGCGGGCGGCCGTGCGTGTCGGGGGCCGACAGCGCGGACGGCGGCGTGTCGAGACTCCAGTTCACCGGCTGCGCGGTGTCGTCGAACCACAGCCCCGTGCCGCTGTTGCCGGCGGGGAAGACCACGAGCAGGCGCGGTTTCGTCGACGAGCGTGCCAGCAGGTGCGCGGCCACCTTGTCCTGCCGGTAGAACGCATTGATCTGGCCGCCGGTGTCCATGCGGAACGACAGCGCGGCGTTGTTCGACGGTGCGTTGCTCGACCGGACGTCGTCGTCGTTGCAGGCCGCGAGCAGGCCGGCGCAGACGAACCCGAGACACAGCGACTTCGCAAGACGATGCATGTTGATGTCCCTCCTGGTGACTGGCGATTTTTATCGGAATAGTCGAATGAACGGATCTTCTGTCCGTTTCGTTCAGTGCTGCGGAAACTCGGGCGAATGCCTGGAATTAATCGGGATGCGGTGCTTCTGAAATAAGAGAATTGCGCGACAAATAAGTGAATGACTGATTGGTGCCGAAAGCGGAAATGGCAGATGGCGTCGCCCCGGCACGGCACGGGAAAAGGCTCAGGGGTAGCCTTCGCGCGAGCGAATGGCAACTCGTGTGCGGCGGGAGAAAATGAAACGTAAGCCGTCGTAGGGGATTCTAAATTTACGGGAAAGTTGAAGTCAATAATGTTTTCGCTGTTTTTCGATATTCGATTGAAAAGGCGATCGCAATTATTACCCGCCGAGTCGGTAAAATATGCGATTTAGTGAAAATGAATAATGGAATCCGGATATTCGGTGGTGAAACAATTGATAATGACGTTTCAATCCGGCGATTGATGCCGGACGGGGATTGAATCGTCGCGGTTGTGCCGTCTGTTGTCGGGCAATGCCGGAAGGCGCGGAAGACGAAGCGCGCGAAACCCCAGCAATCCGCATTCCTGCGATTCAGCGGAAGACGGACTCCGTTCCCGGCTCAGAAGCGCGATTCGGGTAACCGGCCCCGTGGTCGGCCGTCAAGTGATCGGCACCGGTTCGGGCCGCGAACCGTGCGATCGTTCCATCGGAGGCGTCAAGTTTGGTAGGCTTGGTGCCTGCCGCCGTTTGCACGGATCGCACCGTCGAGTGTCGACGCGGTGAAAAAGTGCGTATCGTCGCCGGAAAGGTCGGACGACAGCCGATTCGATACGCGCTTTTTTCCCGGTTGCCCGCGATCGTGTGCAAGCGAGGCGGGCAGACGACTGGCCGCCGCGATGCGAGCCGCGCCCGCATCGTGAACCCTAACGAACGACAGGAGCGAACGAAGTGATCAGACATATTGTGATGTGGAAGTTGAAGGAATCGGCGGAAGGCGCGACGCGCGCGCAGAACGCGCTGAAGCTGAAGGAAAAGCTCGAAGGCTGCCGCGATCTCGTGCCGGGCATCCTGCAAATCGACGTCGGCTTGGCGACGCCCGGCCTCGACGCGACCTCCGACATCGTGCTCGTGTCCGATTTCGCGGACAAGGCCGCGCTCGACGCATACCAGGTGCACCCGGTTCACCAGGAAGTGAAGAAATTCGTCGTCGCGGTGGCCGAATCGCGCGAGTGCGTCGACTACGTCGTCGACGGCGCGCGATGAGCGACGCGGCATCTCCGGCGGACGTCCCGTCGATCGAAAGCCCGTTCGTCGACCTGCTCGGCGTGCGGCTCGTGTCCGCGAAGGATGGCGCGAGCGAGATCGTGCTGCCGCTCGATGAGCGGCACATGAACACGTGGGGCATCGCGCACGGCGGCGTGACGATGACGCTCGCGGATATCGCGCTCGCGATGGCGGCGCGCAGCCTGACCGACGATGGCGTCGGCGTCGTCACGGTCGAGATGAAGGTGAATTTCATGCAGCCGGGGCGCGGCGAGTTGCGTGCGTACGGCCGCGTGATGCATCGCTCGACGACGATGGCCTACTGCGAAGGCGAAGTGCGCGACAGCGACGGCAACTTCGTCGCGAAGGCGCTCGGTACGTTCAAGTACATGCGGCGGCTCGCGGTGGGCCGCGACATCAAGCGGCAACGCTCGCGCACGGCGCCGGACGCGCAGCCCGGCCCGAGCGACGCGTAGGCGCCCGGACGCACGGCCCTGCCTTTTCACAGGCAGGGCCGTTTTGTTTGGCGGCGCGGGATTGCGTGCCGGACGCGTTTCACTGGACGCCGAAGGGCCGGAATTTCGATGTGCAGTGCACGTGGCGCCGGCCTGATGCGGGCATGGCATCATGTGACGCTTGTCCGTTCACGGCGCCGCGCAGGCGCCGTTCTCTCCGATGCCGCTGAATCCGAAGATCGCCCAGGTGCTCGACATGATCGAGCGAGCGAAACGTCCGTCCTATCACCATCAGACGGCGCAGCAGGCGCGCGCCGCGTACGAGAAGAGCGCGCCGATCCTCGACGTCGCGCCGGCGCCGATGCATTCTGTCGAGGAATGCATCGTGCCGACGCGCGACGGCCGCACGATCGGCGCGCGGCTGTACCTGCCGGTCGAGCCGAGCCTCGCGGAGCCGTTGCCCGCGCTCGTCTACTACCATGGCGGCGGCTTCACCGTGGGCAGCGTCGACACGCACGATGCGCTGTGCCGGATGTTCGCGCACGGTGCGCAATGCGCGGTGCTGTCGGTCGGCTACCGGCTCGCGCCCGAACACCGGTTCCCGACCGCGGTGAACGACGCCGACGACGCGTTGCGCTGGCTGCATCGCGAGGCCGCCGCGTTCGGCATCGACGCCGCGCGGCTGGCGGTCGGCGGCGATAGCGCGGGCGGCACGCTCGCGACCGTTTGCGCGGTGCTTGCGCGCGACGCAGGCATTCGCCTGGCGCTTCAGATGCTGATCTATCCGGGCGTGACGGGTCATCAGGAAACGGAATCGCACGCGCGGCTCGCGAACGGCTACCTGCTGTCGCAGGACACGATCCAGTGGTTCTTCACGCAATACGTGCGCGATCAGGCGGACCGCGACGACTGGCGCTTCGCGCCGCTCGACGGCACGCGCGACGCGCCGTCGTTCGCGGCCGTCGCGCCGGCGTGGATCGCGACGGCCGAATACGATCCGCTGAGCGACGAGGGCGCCGCGTACGCGGACAAGCTGCGCGCGGCCGGCAACGCGGTTACGCTGGTCTGTTATCCGGGGATGATCCACGAATTCTTCAAGATGGGCGGCTACGTGCCCGAGGTGCGGGCTGCGCATGCCGATGCGGTCGCGGCGCTGAAGGCCGCATTCGACGAAGTTTGACGGGCGGGCGTTCGACGGCGCGCGCGCCGCATGGAGAGCTGCGATGACGGACGGCGTAGTGGAAACGGGCGACTGGACGGTACTGGGTGGCGACGCTGCGCGGATTCGCGACGCCGTATTCGTGCGCGAGCAGCAGATTCCGCCGGAATGGGAGCTCGACGACGACGATCCGCTATCGCTCCATGCGGTCGCGTACCGGATCGACGCGGCGACGGGAATACGTCGCGCGGTCGCGACGGGGAGGCTGTTGCCGTCCGGCACGATCGGCCGCGTCGCCGTGCTGGCCGACGCGCGCGGGCAGGGCGTCGGGTCGGCCGTGCTGAACGCACTGCTCGGCGCCGCGCGGCGCCGCGGCGAACCCGTCGTGCGGCTCTACGCGCAGGATTCGGCGGTGTCGTTCTATGTGCGGCACGGCTTCGCGGCGGTCGGCGAACCGTTCGTCGAAGCCGGTGTGCCGCACGTCGAGATGGCACGCGCGCCGTAGCGCGGGCAATGCGCGTTCAGCGCGGCCGCGTCGCGTCGATGTCGAACGTGAACGCGCGCTCGAACGCACCCGGGCGGACGGTGCGGTGCGAACCGTCGTCGTCGCAGCGCTCCTTGATCTCGACCGTCAGTCGCACGCCTTCCTTCATCGTGACGCGCAGCGCGGTCGTGCCGCGTGTGCCGTACTCGGGCGTCTCGATGAACGCGGCCGACAGCGCGCGCTCGCGCTCGATCGGAATGCCCGTGTGCGGCAGCGCGTCGTCGTCCGCGACATGCGGGTCGCGCATCAGGTCGATCAGCTCGTCGAGCGACGGGATCGGATTGTCGGTGAGCAGCGTGCCGAGCTCCGCGCGCTTGCGCACCACTTTCGGCCAGGGCGTATCGAGCCGCGCATTGGACAGCGCGTGCACGCCCGGCGCGATCGCGACAGGCGCGGCGACGGCGCTTTGGCCCTCGGGCGCACGGTTGCAGAACCACGCGAGTTCGCGCCGCTTCCAGTCGCCGACGAGCAGGTTGAAGCCGTTGTAGACGGCCGCATGCTCGGCAAGCTGCCCGAGATAGTCGAGCGGCGCGACGGACGGGCCGCGAAGGAAATCGGACACGAGCTTGCCGCGGGTCGGCGCGCCCGCGCGGATGTCGAATGGCGCGCGGTAGTTCGTCAGCGCCGCGAAGCGACCGTCGCGTGTTACGCCGAGCCACGTGCCGCCGGCTTCGAGATCGCGGCCGGCCAGCACGCCCGGTACATCCTCCCACCAGGTGAGCGGCGCGCTCGTGCGGCGAAAGAACTCGTCGCGGTTGGCAATGAGGGTAAAGACGGGACCGGCGGCGGCATCAGGCTGCCAGTCGAAGGCAATCAGGCACATCGGGCGAATCTCTCACAGGAAACGTCGGGCGCCGGCCGCGACTCGCGAGCCGGCGCGCGAACGGGTTGTCAGCGCGTCACGCTTCCGTCGGCCACGCGTACGGGAGCGCGTCGAACGCGAGCGCCGGGCCGTCGGTCGAACCGACGTGCACGGTGCCGCTGTCGAGCGCGGCGAGCTTGATCTCGACGAGCGCGTCGACGCCGCCCGCGGGTGCGGCCGCCGCGTTGACGATCATCCCGCACGGCTGGCCGGGATCGTCGCTGTGGAACAGCTCGACGCCGGCATGCACGGTATCGGTCTCGCCGGCGACATGCGCGAGCGCGGTGCGGCGCTTGATGGTGCCGCGGTACTGGCTGCGCGCGACGACTTCCTGGCCCGGGTAGCACCCCTTGCGGAAGTTAACGGCGCCGATCACGTCGAAGTTGACCATCTGCGGCACGAACTGTTCGACGGCCGGCTGCGTGATGCGCGGCTCGCCCGCGCGAACGTCGAGCCAGTCCCACACGGCCGGCGACACGACCGGCAGCGTGCCGGCGAGCGCGGCGATGCGTGCCTCGACTTCCGCGCGCGGGCCGATCCACAGATAGCGCTTGCGGCCGGCCGCATCGGGCACGCGAATCAGCGTGCCGGCCGGCCCGTCGACCTTCACGTGCACACCGTCCGGCAGCGCATCGAAGATGCCCGACAGCGCGTGGCGCACGTCGCCCGCGAAACCGACCACCGCGAGCGCGTCGCTCGCATCCGTGAGCTTCGCCTTTGCGCGCAGCACGAACATCGACAGCCGCTTCTGCACGGCGGGCTGCACGTCCTTCGACACCAGCAGGCGCACGCCGTGGCCGGCACGCCATGCGAGGAACGACCCGAGGAGGCGCCCCTTCGGCGAGCAATAGCCGGACAGCCGCGCGCTCGCGGCATCGAGATGCTCGATGTCGTTGGTCAGCTGGCTGTGCAGGAACGTCGCGGCGTCGTCGCCGGCCACGTCGATCACGCCGAACTGCGGCAGCGGCATGCAGGCGCCCGGCGCATCGAAATCGGCGGCGGACGGGCGGGGGAAAACGGGGAGCGAGGCGGATGCGGCCTGGGCAGCCGGTGAAGCGAACGGTGTGCTCATGGAATGAGGGAACAGTCAACCCTGACTTTGACGGAGGCGAGCAAGTATTATATGGGTCTTACCTGAGTCACGTTTCCATGTCCCTACTGAAGAAATGCGCCGCGACGATCGTGGCGCTGGCCGTCGTTGTGGCCGCTGCCGGCGCGGGCGGCGGGTATTACTGGGCAACCCGGCCGTTGCTGCTGGGTTCGACATCGCTCGACGTCACGATCAAGCCGCGCAGCAGCGTGAAGAGCGTCGCGCTGCAGCTCAAGCGCGGCGGCGTGCCGGTCGAGCCGTTCGGTTTCGTCGCGATGACGCGCGTGCTCGGGCTGTCGAGCCGGCTCAAGTCCGGCAACTACGAATTCAAGACGGGCATCACGCCTTATGAAGTCCTGCAGAAGATCGCGCGCGGCGACGTGAACGAGTACGTCGCGACGGTCATCGAAGGCTGGACCTTCAAGCGGATGCGCGCGGAACTCGACACGAATCCCGACCTTGCGCACGCGACGGCCGGCATGAGCGACGCCGAGCTGCTGCGCGCGATCGGCGCGTCGGACAGCGCGGTGCAGCGCGGCAGCGGCGAGGGGCTGTTCTTCCCGGATACCTACCTGTTCGACAAGGGCACGAGCGACCTGAACATCTATCGGCGCGCGTACCACCTGATGCAGACTCGCCTCGACGAGGCCTGGGCCGCGCGCGCGCCGGGGCTGCCGTACAAGTCGTCTTACGAAATGCTGACGATCGCGTCGATCGTCGAGAAGGAAACGGGCCACGCGGCCGACCGCGCGTTCGTCGCGGCCGTGTTCGCGAACCGGTTGCGCATCGGCATGCCGCTGCAGACCGATCCGTCGGTGATCTACGGGCTCGGCGACGCGTACGACGGCCGCTTGCGCAAGCGCGACCTGCAGGCCGACACTCCTTACAATACCTACACGCGACGCGGCCTGCCGCCGACGCCGATTGCGTTGCCGGGCGTCGCCGCACTGCAGGCGGCGATCAATCCGGCACAGACGAGCGCGCTCTATTTCGTCGCGAAGGGCGACGGCACGAGCGTGTTCTCGGATACCCTCGGCGACCACAACAAGGCCGTGGACAAGTACATACGAGGTCAATAATGGCGAGCGGTAAATTCATCACGTTCGAGGGCATCGACGGGGCGGGGAAGACCACCCACCTGCAATGGTTCTGCGAACGCCTCCAGGGCAAGCTGGCCGCGGCCGGCCGGCAGGTCGTCGTCACCCGCGAGCCTGGCGGCACGCAGCTCGGCGAGAAACTGCGCGAGATCCTGCTGAACCAGCCGATGGATCTCGAGACGGAAGCGCTGCTGATGTTCGCCGCGCGCCGCGAGCATCTTGCGCTCGTGATCGAGCCGGCGCTCGCGCGCGGCGACTGGGTCGTCTCCGATCGCTTCACCGACGCGACGTTCGCGTACCAGGGCGGCGGTCGCGGGCTGCCGCGCGACAAGCTCGAGACGCTCGAGCGCTGGGTGCAGGGCGGTTTCCAGCCCGACCTCACGGTGCTGTTCGACGTCGCGCCGCAGGTCGCGAGCGAGCGCCGCGGCGCGGCTCGGATGCCCGACAAGTTCGAAAGCGAGTCCGACGCGTTCTTCGCACGCACGCGCGGCGAGTACCTGCGGCGCGCGGAAGAGGCGCCGCACCGCTTCGCGATCGTCGACGCGACGCAGTCGATTCCCGAGATCCGGCAGCAGCTCGAACGCGTGCTCGCCGCGCTGTAACCCGCAAGGAACGCACCACATGATCTATCCGTGGCAGACCGACGACTGGAACCGCCTGCAGCAACTGCGCGCGCAATGGCCGCATGCGCTGCTGCTGCACGGCCAGGCCGGGATCGGCAAGCTGCAGTTCGCGCAGCATCTCGCGCAGGGCTTCCTGTGCGAATCGCCGCTGCCGAACGGCGAGCCGTGCGGCACCTGCGCGGCCTGCACCTGGTTCTCGCAGGGCAACCACCCGGACTACCGGATCGTGCTGCCCGAGGTGCTGGCCGGCGAAGCGCCGGGCGCCGCTGACGACGCGAAGCCGGCCGACGCGGACGAAGGCGGCAAGAAGACGCGCGCGCCGAGCAAGGAAATCAAGATCGAGCAGGTGCGCGCGCTGCTCGACTTCTGCGGGGTCGGCTCGCACCGCGGCGGCGCGCGCGTCGTCGTGCTGTATCCGGCCGAGGCGCTCAACGTCGCCGCGTCGAACGCGCTGCTGAAAACGCTGGAGGAACCGCCGTCCGGCGTCGTGTTCCTGCTCGCGTCGGCGCGCATCGACCGCCTGTTGCCGACGATCATCAGCCGCTGTCGGCAGTGGCCGATGACCGTGCCGACGCCCGACGCGGCCGCGGCCTGGCTCGCGGCGCAGGGCGTCGACCATGCGAGCGCGCTGCTCGCCGAAGCCGGCGGCGCGCCGCTCGCCGCGCTGGCGCTCGCGAGCGACGAGAACCGCCCGCTGCGCGACTACACGCTCGGGCAGCTCGCGGCCGGTGCGGCATGCGACCCGTTCGCGTGCGGCGAGACGCTGCAGAAGCTGCCGGTGCCGCTGGTGCTCGGCTGGCTGCAGCGCTGGCTGTACGATCTGCTCGCGCAGCGGATGGCGGGCGCGCCGCGCTACTTCCCGATGCACGCGGCGGCGCTCGCGCGCTGCGCGGAATCGGTCGACGCGAACGCGTTCGCGCGCTTCATGAAGGCCGTGACGCGGCAGCGGACGGTCGAGAACCATCCGCTGAACGCGCGGCTCGTATTCGAGGAATTGTTTCTCGGGTATCGGGAAATGTTCGCGTGACCCGGCATTGTTTCTGATGGGTTGCGAAACGATGCGCGGCTTACTCGGCGACGCGACCGTGGCCGGCCGGCCTGCGAACGCCGCCCGCTGCCGCACGCCGGCGAGCGCTTGAGCGCCCGCCTTACGTATTCAGGAAACACGATGTTCGTCGACTCTCACTGCCACATCAATTTCAAGGGCTTGGCCGACCGCCTGCCGGCCGTTCTCGAGAACATGCGCGAGCACGACGTCACGCACGCGCTGTGCGTGTCCGTCGATTTCGAGACGCTGCCCGAAGTCCTCGCGATCGCGGACGCGTACGACAACGTCTACGCGTCGGTCGGCGTGCATCCCGATCACGAGGACGCGCGCGAGCCGACCCTCGCGGAACTCGTCGAGCTGGCCGCGCACCCGAAGGTCGTCGCGATCGGCGAAACGGGCCTCGACTACTACCGTCTCGAGGGCCGCTCGATCGCCGACATGGAATGGCAGCGCGAACGCTTTCGCACGCACATCCGCGCGGCGACCGCGACGATGAAGCCGCTGATCGTCCACACGCGGTCGTCGTCGGAGGACACGCTGCGGATCATGGCCGAGGAGCGCGCGGACGTGCCGGGCGGCGTGATGCACTGCTTCACCGAGCCCTGGCCCGTCGCCGAGCAGGCGCTCGCGCAGAACTTCCATATCTCGCTGTCGGGCATCGTCACGTTCAAGAACGCGACCGACGTGCAGGACGTCGCGCGGCGCGTGCCGCTCGACCGGCTGCTGATCGAGACCGACTCGCCGTACCTCGCGCCGGTGCCGTATCGCGGCAAGCCGAATGAACCTGCGTACGTCAGCCATGTCGGACGCTTTATCGCATCCGAGCGCGGGATCGCCGTCGAGGCGCTGGCCGATGCGACGACGCAGAACTTTTTCCGGCTGTTCAAGATCGCCCGCTAACGACGCGCGCAGCCGACAACCCAGGGAAGGAGCCCACAACAATGACGAAGCCGACCAACCATCTGACCAAACGCGCACTCGTCGCCGCCGCGCTGGTCGCGAGCGGCCTGTTCGCTGCAGCCGGCGCGCATGCCGAGTCGCTCGACGCGATCGTCAAGGCGGTCAAGTTCGACGACATCGCCGACATCGGCAAGCAGCTCAAGAACGGCCTCGATCCGAACACGCTCGCGCCGAACGGCGACCCGCTGCTGGTGATCGCCGCGCGCGAGAAATCCGACAAGGTCGCGGCAGCGCTCGCCGCGACGCCGAACGTCGACCTCGAGAAGGAAGACAAGGCCGGCGAGAACGCGCTGATGCTCGCGTCGCTGAACGGCGACGTCGGCCTCGTCAAGCTGCTGATCGACAAGGGCGCGGAAGTCAGCAAGAAGGGCTGGGCGCCGCTGCACTACGCGGCGACCAACGGCCAGGACGCGGTCGTCAAGGTGCTGCTCGACCACGACGCATATATCGACACGGCTTCGCCGAACGGCACGACGCCGCTGATGATGGCCGCGCGCGGCAACCATGCGTCGACGGTCACGCTGCTGCTCGACCAGGGTGCCGATCCGCAGGTGAAGAACCAGCTCGGCATCACCGCGCTCGAGTTCGCGAAGCATTACAAGGCGCCGGACGCGATCGACATCCTGAGCAAGCGGACGGTGCGTATCGGTGCGTCGGCGCCGGCAGATACGCAAAAGAGTGCAAAATGACGGTTTTCGGTGCACCGGCCAGCACGGCGGTGCGCGACCGGCCGGACGGATTCCGGCCGGAGAAGGATGTCCGGCGTCGCGCCGGCCAACGCAGCAGGCGGTCTCGGGCCGCATTGACATAAGGAACACCATGTTGCGCGCAATGTTTTGTGCCGCGGCGTTTGCCGTGCCGTTGTCGGCGGCGGCTTTCACGGGCGCGGATCTCGACCGGCTGTGCGCGAAGACGGACGTCAAGTCGCGGGCGTCGTGCGCGGCCTACATCGAAGGCGCCGCCGACGGCGTCTACAACACCATCGACGCGATCGGCGGCACCACGGGGCCGCGTGTCGGCCAGTATTTCTGCCTGCCGCCCGACATCCGGGCGCAGCAGATGACCGATGCGGTGCGCAAGTACATCGCGGAAAATCCGAAGCTGGCCGACTACAACGCGAGCACCGCGGTGTCGCTCGGCCTCGGCAAGGCGTTTCCCTGCAGGGGCGGCAACTGATCTGACGCCGTGTCCGGGCGCGAGCGTTGCCCGGACGTCGCCGACGCATCCAGGACGAGGCGTGCGCGCCTCATAACCGAAGCATCCCGGGCGCCGATGATTTCAATCGAGGAACTGCAGCGCATCGCCGATGCGCCGCTGCATTCGTGGCTCGGCACGCTGGCCGTGTCGGTCATCGTCGTACTCGTCGTCACGATCGTGCACCGTCTCGGCGCACGCATCGTCAAGCGCATCGCGCAGCCGTATCCGCTGATGAGTGCGATCCTGCGCTACATCGACAAGCCGTCGCTCGTCGTGCTCGCACTGCTGGCGCTCGAATTCCTGTGGGTCCAGGCCGACGACGGCATGTCGTTCGTGCGCGGCATGCGCACCGCGGCGGCGGTCGGCTCCATCGTGTCGCTCACGTGGCTGCTGGTGCGGCTCGCGGCGGGCGTCGGCGACGCGATCATCCAGGCGCATCCGCTCGATACGGCCGACAACCTCCAGGCGCGGCGCATCCATACGCAGGCCAAGGTGCTCGTGCGGACCGTGATGGTGCTGATCGTGATCATCGGCACCGGCGCCGCGCTGATGACGTTCCCGAACGTGCGCCAGGTGGGCGCGAGCCTGCTGGCGTCGGCCGGCGTCGCGGGCCTGGTCGCCGGTATCGCCGCGCGGCCGGTGCTCGGCAACCTGATTGCCGGGCTGCAGATCGCGCTCACGCAGCCGATCCGGCTCGACGACGTGGTCGTGATCCAGGGCGAGTGGGGGCGCATCGAGGAAATCACCGGTTCGTTCGTGTCGGTACGGTTGTGGGACCAGCGGCGCCTCGTCGTGCCGCTGCAGTGGATCATCGAGAACCCGTTCACGAACTGGACGCGCAACAGCGCGGAAATCATCGGCACGGTCTACCTGTCGGTCGATTACCGCACGCCGCTCGCGCCGCTGCGCGAGGAGCTCGCGCGGCTCGTCCACGCGGCGCCCGAGTGGGACGGCCGCGTGCAGGTGCTGCAGGTGACCGATGCGACGGAGCGCACGATGCAGTTGCGCGCGCTCGTCAGCGCGGCCGATTCGTCGTCGTGCTGGGATCTGCGCTGCCGCGTGCGCGAAGGGTTGATCGCGTACCTGCAGGACCGCTATCCGCAATGCCTGCCGCGCAGCCGGATGGAACTGTATCCGCATGATTCCGCGCCGGACGCGCCGAATCCCGAACGGCCGCACGCGCGGGCGCCTGCCGCCAGCACGGCGGCCAACACCGCAGCCGATCCGCAGGCCGTCGAAGGCCGCTGAACGCGGCCCGGTGCCTGCCCGCCATTCATTGTCATGACCGCGCTGAACACGCTCGCCATCGCCAATTACCGCTCGCTGCGCGAGCTGATCGTGCCACTCGCGGCGCTCAACGTCGTCACGGGGCCGAACGGCAGCGGCAAGTCGAGCGTGTACCGCGCACTGCGGCTGCTCGCCGACACCGCGCAGGGCCGCGTAATCCCGTCGCTCGCGCGCGAGGGCGGGCTGCCGTCGGCGCTGTGGGCCGGCCCCGAGCGCTTTTCGCGGGCGATGCTGAACGGCGACGAGCCGGTAACGGGCACGGTGCGCAAGGAGCCGGTGAGCCTGAAGCTCGGCTTCGCGTGCGACGATTTCGGTTATTCGATCGATCTCGGCCTGCCGGTCCGGAGCAACTCGCAGTTCGCGCTCGATCCGGTGGTCAAGCGCGAATGCATCTGGGGCGGCGCGCTGCCGCGCCCGTCGACGCTGCTGGTCGACCGGCAGGGGGCGCAGATCCGCGCACGCACCGCATCGGGCGACTGGCAGACGATTCCGCAGCAGGTCGCGAGCTTCGACAGCATGATGACCGAGTTCGCCGATCCGACCGGCGCGCCCGAGATGATCGCGGTGCGCGAGCGGATCCGCTCGTGGCGCTTCTACGACCATTTCCGGACCGATGCGCAGGCGCCGGCACGGCAGTCGCACATCGGCACCCATACGCCGGTGCTGGCGGACGACGGTGCCGACCTTGCCGCCGCGCTGCAGACGATCCGCGAAATCGGCGACGGCGCGGCACTCGATGCGGCGCTCGACGACGCGTTTCCCGGCGTGTCGGTCGAGATCGACAATCCGGGCGGCCGCGGCCGCTTCGACGTGCTGATGCGCCAGCCGGGGCTGCTGCGGCCGCTCGCGGCGGCCGAGCTGTCCGACGGCACGCTGCGCTACCTGCTGCTCGCGGCCGCGCTGCTGACGCCGCGGCCGCCGGCGCTGATGGTGCTGAACGAACCGGAGACGAGCCTGCATCCCGACCTGCTGCCGGCGCTCGGCCGCCTGATCGCGCAGGCCGCGCGGCGCTCGCAGGTGCTGGTCGTGTCGCATGCGGCGCGGCTCATCGCGACGCTCGAGCGCGAGGCCGGCTGCGAATCGCTGGTGCTCGACAAACAACTCGGCGCGACCGCGCTCGTCGATGCGGACACGCGCGACCTGCCGGCGTGGAAGTGGCCGCCGCGTTGACGGGCACGGCGGCGTGCGCTTGGCCGCAATCGGCGCCCGGATCGGGTGTATGGTCCGACTGTGCCCGATGCGGTGCGATCGGGCCGGACCGGATGAATGTATCCTGTCTGTAACAACGCCCATAAAATGCAAGACAGGCGGTTCCGGGCATCGGGATCGCGAATAATGACGGGATATCCGGCTGGCGCCATGCCGGCCAGCGCTGCACGGGGCGGGGGCGCGAACGACGCACACTCCCGCCAGCCGCGCAGCACGGGACAGGACACAGGAGACGTGGACCATGAGAATTGCCCAGATCGCCCCGCTGACCGAATCCGTGCCGCCGAAGCTGTACGGCGGCACGGAGCGCGTCGTGTCCTACATCACCGAGGCGCTCGTCGATCTCGGCCATGATGTGACGCTGTTCGCGAGCGGCGACTCGACGACACGGGCGAAGCTCGAGCCGGTCTGGCCGCGCGCGCTGCGGCTCGACACGTCGATCCGCGACCGCGTCGCGCCGCACATGCTGCTGATGGAGACGGTCGCGCGCCGCGCGAAGGACTTCGACGTGCTCCATTTCCACATGGACTACTACTCGTTCTCGGTCTTCAACCGGCAGGAAACGCCTTACGTGACGACGCTGCACGGCCGGCTCGACCTGCCCGAGCAGCAGCCGGTATTCGACACGTTCAACACGGCGCCGGTGATCTCGATCTCGAATTCGCAGCGCCAGCCGCTGCCGCAGGCGAAATGGCTGACGACTGTCTACCACGGGTTGCCCGATACGCTGTACATGCCGCAGCCCGTCGAGCCGCGCTATCTCGCGTTCCTCGGCCGCATCTCGCCGGAGAAGCGCGTCGACACGGCGATCAGCATCGCACGCCAGTGCGGGCTGCCGATCCGGATCGCCGCGAAGATCGATGCGGCCGACCAGGAATATTTCGACCGCGAGATCAAGCCGCTCTTCGCGTTGCCGCACGTCGAATACATCGGCGAGATCGCCGATCACCAGAAGGCCGAATTCCTGTCGGGCGCACATGCGCTGCTGTTCCCGATCGACTGGCCGGAGCCGTTCGGCCTCGTGATGATCGAGGCGATGTCGTGCGGCACGCCGGTGATCGCGTTCAATCGCGGCGCGGTGCCCGAGGTGCTGGACGAGGGGGTGTCGGGTTTCATCGTCGAGGATGAAATCAGCGCGGTGGCCGCCGTGAACCGGCTGCACCTGCTGCCGCGTGCGCGCGTGCGGCGGCGCTTCGAGGAGCGCTTCACGTCGCGCCGGATGGCGCAGCAGTACGTCGACGTCTACCAGTCGGTGATCCGCGCGCAGAAGCGCTCGCGCTTCAAGGTGATCGACTCGACGACCTGACGCAGGGCGCGGGCGGATAAAAAAACGGCGATGCCCGCGAGGACATCGCCGTTTGCGCATGGCCCGCGCGCGGTGCGCACGGGGCGGTGTGCGAGCGTCAGATCTTGAGCTTCGTGACCTTCGTGCCGTTGATCGACACGTCGCCCATCAGGCCCGCGTTCGTCAGCACGACGACCTGGACCGGTGCGGTGGCCGTGGTCGTGTCGATCGCGCCGTTCGCGCCCATCTTCACGAGCGCGACCGATGCGCCGGCGCCGGCTGCCCAGCCGTCCGAGCCGCGGAATTCGTCGAGCGCTTGCTGCGTCATGAACAGGAACACGATCGCCTTCGATTGCGCACCGGCTTGCAGGCCGACCGACAGCGACGACGTGTTGTAGTAGCCGACCGTGCTGCCGCCGACGCGCAGCGCACCGTTGCCGGATTGGCCGCCGACGATGAAGCCGGCCTGGAGCACGTCAGGGAAGACCAGCACGCCGCGCGATTTCGCGGCGAGTTCACGCGAACCCTTGACCGTGGAATACAGGCGCGACAGCGTCCCATCGACACTCGCGTCGATCGCCTGGCGCTTCGATGCGTTGGTCGCGGCGTTGTCCGGCTTGTCCGGGGTGGTGGTGCAACCGGTGAGCGCGAGGCTACCGACGATGAGCGCAGCGGCCGCTTTCAGCACAAGATTCCGTTTTTGCATCGTTCTTCTCCATCGGATGACGTTCGGAGTGAGTCTCGCTCAAGGAGCGGATCACGTCGGCAGTTATATCACAGCGGATTACAACTCCTTTTCGTTCGCGCATGAAAGAGCGTCAAATCGCGTTGGCGGTGTCGCGGCGCGCCAACGGACGGATCGGCGCACGCGCGCCGACGCGTCCCGCGTCGCGGCGGCATGCGGAGAACACGACGTAGATTGGACGGCGACGGCGTTTGCGGGCGTGTCAGTGTGTGACCGGCGGGACGGGCGGCTTGATCGGCGGGCGGCGCAGCGCGCGGCGGATCAGTGCGATCACGACGCCGCAGGCGAACAGGAACGCGGCCGGTACGACCCAGTAGCCGACGAACGCGTGCCACAAATAGCCTGCGAGCGTATTGCGGCGCACCACGTATTCGTCGCGAGCCGCCTGCTGGCGCGGCGCGTTGGCGGCGAGCACGTCGGCCGGGCAGCCGGCCGCGCGCGCCTCGTCAGGATCCCCGTGGCACTTCGCGGCGGCGCCGGCTGCCTGCTGCGCGTCGGTGAGCTGCCAGGTGGTCAGCGCGAGCTGCAGGTCCGCCTTGTTGTAGGCCATTTCCTCGCGGATCTCGCGCACGGCGACGATCGCGACGGGCACGGCCCAGAACACGATCACGATCAGCCAGCGGCGGAACCAGCGGTGTTGTCTCCATGCCATCCATGCCTCCGTTTGACGCGCGTGCGCGTCTGTCTCGAGGGCGGCCCGATGGCGCTTCTTGTACTTGGGTGGGCCGCGTTGCAGCCATCATAGAAGAAAACGCGGCGAATTGCCGCACCATGTGTCGGCGCCGGTACGGCGGGCCCGGAAAGCGGGACGGGCGGAGGCGGGCGGTCGAACGACGGCGGCGCAACGCGCGCGGCAGGTCGAGGTGCGAAACACGTGCTGCACGCGCTTCAGGTGCGTACGCGTCGATGCGCATGCAACGAAAACAAAAATGCCGCGCCCGCAGAAGCGGTGCGCGGCATTCGAGGCGGGAGCGCCGGAACTCAGGCGGCCGGCTGGCTGCTCAGGCAGCTCTTCATGAACGCCTTGCGGTCGTCGCCCTTCTTGCCGGTGGCCTGCGTGTTGCAGGCCTTCATCTTTTCCTGCTGCGTCATCGCCTTCGCGGGCTTTGCCGACAGGCAGTCCTTCATGAACGCCTTGCGTTCGTCGCCTGTCTTGCCGGCTGCCTGGGTGTTGCAGGCCTTCATCTTGTCCTGCTGGCTGTTCGCCGCGAACGCGGGGGAAGCCAGCATGCCGCCGAGAAGCACCGCGGCTACGAGCGATTGGATTTTCATTTCGACACTCCCATGGGGTGAATTGCGTGTTATCGACGCCGTCACGATGCACGTCGCGATGAGGATAGGGCCGCATCGCACCGCGCGCTCCGATTATGGCAAATCAATGTGAAAACACCTAAACGGCACTTCCTATAACGTTGCGGGCGCCGCGGCCGTTGACGACGCGCGCCACCGCGCGATCGGGACAAACCATGACACACGGCGGCCGGCATCGGCCATGGCGCCGGAACCTGCCGGATCCCGGCCTCGAGCCATTACAATCGCGGCCATGAATACTCCGAATCCTGCATCCCCCCCGTCCGCGGCGGCCCTGCCGCGCATCGCCGTGCTCGCCACCGGCGGCACGATCGCCGGTGCCGCGCCCGACGCGGCCAGCACGGCCGGCTACCAGGCCGGCGCGCTCGGCGTCAATTTCCTGGTCGACGCGGTGCCGGCGCTCGCGTCGGTCGCGCGCATCGACGCCGAGCAGATCGCCAGCATCGACAGCAAGGATCTCGCGCTGCCGCTGTGGAACACGCTCGCCGCGCGGATCGACGCGCTGATGGCCGATCCGGCGATCGACGGCATCGTGATCACGCACGGCACCGACACGCTCGAGGAAACCGCGTATGCACTTCACCTGGTCGTGAAGGGCGACAAGCCGGTCGTGCTGACGGCCGCGATGCGGCCGGCGACCGCGCTGTCGTCCGACGGCCCGCTGAACCTGCTGAACGCGGTGACGGTGGCCGCGCATCCGGCCGCGCGCGGGCAGGGCGTGCTGGTCGCGTTCAACAACCGGATCCACGGCGCGCGCGACGTCGTGAAGACGAGCACCTATGCGGTCGACGCATTCCAGTCGCCGGAACTCGGCGCACTCGGCTGGGTGCAGGACGGCCGCGTCGAATTCGCGCGCCGCGTCACGCGCTCGCGCGATGCGCAACTGGCGATCGCCGGCGCGTGGCCGCCGGTCGAAGTCGTCACGAGCTACGCGGGCGTGACGCGCACGACTGTCGATGCGCTGGTGGCGGCTGGCGTGCGCGGGCTCGTCGTGGCCGGTACCGGCAACGGGTCGATCCATGCGACGCTGCAGGCGGCGCTCGCCGATGCGGTGAACGCGGGCGTTGCCGTGGTCCGTGCGTCGCGCGTCGGCTCGGGGCATGTGATGCGCAACGGCGCGGCCAACGACGATGTGCTCGGCTTCGTCAGCGCGGGCTCGCTGAATCCGTTCAAGGCGCGCGTGCTGCTGATGCTCGCGCTGGCGAACGGCATCCGGGCGGGCGACGAACTGCAGCGCGTATTCGATACGTTCTGACCGATGTCCGCCCGCCGCTCGTGCGGCGCGGCGTCGCCAAAGAAAAAGGCAGGCCAGATGGCCTGCCTTTTCCGTTTTTCGATTCTGCAGCGAATGCTCAGGACTGCGGCGGAATCACGAGCTTCTGGCCCGGGTAGATCTTGTCCGGGCTCGACAGCATCGGCTTGTTCGCCTCGAAAATCGCCGGGTACTTGTTCGCGTCGCCATACACTTCCTTGGCGATCGCCGACAGCGTGTCGCCCGGCTTCACGTCGTGGTATTGCACTTCCGGATCGTCCGGCTGCAGATCGTCGTCGTTGACGCCCGCGACGCCTTGCACGTTGCCGGCCGCGACCTTGACCTTCGCCTTCGTGTCGAGATCGGCGACGCTGCCCGACAGCGTGACGGTGCGCGATGCGCCGTCGAACGCGACCGTCAGGTTCGACGTGTCGAGACCTTGCGTGTTGATGTAGTTCTTGATCGCATCGGCCGCGGTCTGGTTCGCGGCATTCGGATCTTCCGCTGCTTGCGCATCGGCGTGACCCAGCAGTTTTTCACCCGCCTCTTTGATAAACGAAAGAAGACCCATCGCTGCACTCCCTAGGTGGTTGAAAAGAAAACGCGCCGTGAAGTGGCGAAAAAAACACCGCGCTGGGCGCATTCACCGGAGTGAACGCAAGCGCGGCGGTTTTCTCGAAAGGCGTGGCGAAAGTGTAGGCGTTCAGCGCGACGATTGCATGAAAAATCGCAAGCTTGAACGTAAAGAAATGTAATACGCGAAATCCGACAGGCGGACACCCGACGACGACGTCTGACCGACCAAGGCTTCCCCGGCGCCGCCGGGTGCCGCTGCGGACCCCACCACGCCGCTCTCAGCCCAGAGCGGCGTTTTTCGCCCCGTCGCGCATGCCGTTAGCGATGCGCGGCGGGGCGCCCCACCGTGATGCGCGCGTGCGTCGCGCATCGATGCGACCGGCCGCGGCCGGATCGCGCGTGTTCTTCGCGCGTGTCCGCCATTGCAGCGGAACCGCGCGTTCTTGCGTCCGCGTTACGCGTCCGGCGTCTGGCCGATCTCGAAGTTCGACATGATCTCGAGCGCGCGCACGAGTGCCGAGTGATCCCATGCCTTGCCGCCGTGCGATGCGCACACGCTGAACAGTTGCTGCGCGCTCGCGGTATGCGGCAGGGCGAGGCCGAGCTTGCGTGCGCCGTCGAGCGCGAGGTTCAGGTCCTTCTGGTGCAGCTCGATGCGGAAGCCTGGATCGAACGTGCGCTTCGTCATCCGCGCGCCATGCACTTCGAGGATGCGCGAGGCGGCGAAGCCGCCCATCAGTGCCTGGCGAACGCGCTCCGGATCGGCGCCCGAGCGTGCGGCGAACAGCAACGCTTCGCCGACGGCTTCGATGTTCAGTGCGACGATGATCTGGTTCGCGACCTTGCAGGTCTGGCCCGCGCCGTTGTCGCCGACGAGCGTGATGTTCTTGCCCATCTTCTCGAACAGCGGCCTGGCGCGCTCGAATGCCTGTTCAGGACCGCCGACCATGATCGTCAGCGTCGCTTCGCGTGCGCCGACTTCGCCGCCGGACACCGGCGCGTCGAGGTAGTCGCAGCCGAGCGCGTTTATCTGCTTCGCGAATTCCTGCGTGTCGAGCGGCGAGATCGAGCTCATGTCGATCACGAGCTTGCCGGCCGTCAGGCCCTTCGCGACGCCGTCGTCGGCGAACAGCACGTTACGCACGTCGGGCGTGTCGGGCACCATCGAGATGATGATGTCCGCGTTCTGCGCGACTTCGGTCGAGTTCGCGACGACCTTGGCGCTCGCGCGCAGGTCGTCCGGGATCGGGAACGCACCGTTCACGACGAGCTGATGATCGCCCTTGAGCAGGTTGCGCGCCATGTGCGCGCCCATGATGCCGAGGCCGATGAATCCGATGGTTGCCATGTGAAAGTCTCCTATAGGGCGAAAGCGGGAAGGATGGATCTCAGGCGGCGCGGCGCGCCGAGCCCGGTGCGCAGCCGGCGACGCTTTGCAGCCAGCCGAGGCCTTCCGTCGTGGTGGTGCGAGGCTTGTATTCGCAGCCGACGTAGCCGTCGTAGCCGAGCCGGTCGAGCAGTGCGAACAGGAACGCGTAGTTGATCTCGCCCGTGCCCGGCTCGTTGCGGCCCGGGTTGTCCGCGAGCTGGACGTGGCCGATCGACGCGAGGTTGCGTTCGATCGTCGCGGCCAGTTCGCCTTCCATGCGCTGCATGTGATAGATGTCGTACTGCAGGAACAGGTTGTCCGAGCCGACCGCGCGGATCACGTCGAGCCCTTCGGCCGAGCGGTTCAGCGCGAAGCCCGGGATGTCGAAGCCGTTGCACGGCTCGACGAGCAGGCGGATGCCTTCGCGCTTCAGCGCATCGGCCGCAAAGCGCAGGTTGTCGACGATCGTGACGAAGGTCTTGTCGCGCGCGGTGCTGGCCGACGGGATGCCGACGAGGCAGTTCAGTTGCGGCACCTTCAGTGCCTTCGCGTACTCGATCGCACGGCCGACACCTTCCTGGAACTCGCCGACGCGATCGGGCAGGCACGCGATGCCGCGCTCGCCCTGGTCCCAGTTGCCGGCGGGCAGGTTGTGCAGCACGAGGCGCAGGCGGCGCGTTTCGAGCCGCTCGGCGAGTTCTTCTTTCGCGTAGGGATACGGGAACAGGAACTCGACGGCGTCGAAGCCCGCGTCCGCGGCCGCCTTGAAGCGGTCGAGGAACGGCACTTCGTTGAACAGCATGGTCAGGTTTGCAGCAAACTTCGGCATGAGCTAAGCCTCTTCGGTCGGTCAGTCAAAAATGTCCTGCGGATCAGTCGAGCATCGAGATTGCGGTCGGTGCGTGCTCGGCCTTTTCGGCGAGATCCTCGAATTCGTTGATCGCGTCGATTTCGGTGCCCATCGAGATGTTCGTCACGCGCTCGAGGATCACTTCGACGACCACCGGCACGCTGAACTCTTCCGCGAGCGATTGCGCCTGCCGCAGCGCCGGTTCGATCTCTTCCGGCTTGAACACGCGCAGCGCCTTGCAGCCGAGACCTTCGGCAACGGTCACGTGGTCGACGCCATAGCCGTTCAGTTCCGGGGCGTTCACGTTGTCGAACGCGAGCTGCACGCAGTAGTCCATGTCGAACGCGCGCTGTGCCTGGCGGATCAGCCCGAGGTACGAGTTGTTCACGACGACGTGCACGTACGGCAGCTTGAATTGCGCGCCGGCCGCCAGCTCCTCGATCATGAACTGGAAGTCGTAGTCGCCGGACAGCGCGACGATCGGGCGGCTCGGGTCGGCCGCACGCACGCCGAGCGCGGCGGGAATCGTCCAGCCGAGCGGGCCGGCCTGGCCGCAGTTGATCCAGTTGCGAGCCTTGAACACGTGCAGGAACTGCGCGGCGGCGATCTGCGACAGGCCGATCGTGCTGACGTAGCACGTATCGCGGCCGAACACCTTGTTCATCTCTTCGTACACGCGCTGCGGCTTGACCGGCACGTTGTCGAAGTGCGTCTTGCGCTGCAGCGTGCGCTTGCGTTCCTGGCATTCCGCGACCCATGCGCCGCGGTCCTTCAGCTTGCCGGCCGCCTTCCATTCCTGCGCGACGGCGACGAACAGTTCCAGCGCGGCCTTGGCGTCGGACACGATGCCGAGATCCGGGCCGAACACGCGGCCGATCTGCGTCGGCTCGATGTCGACGTGCACGAACTTGCGGCCCTTCGTGTAGACCTCGACGCTGCCCGTGTGGCGGTTCGCCCAGCGGTTGCCGATGCCGAGCACGAAGTCGGACGCGAGCATCGTCGCGTTGCCGTAGCGGTGCGACGTCTGCAGGCCGACCATGCCGGCCATCAGCGGGTGGTCGTCCGGAATCGCGCCCCACGACATCAGCGTCGGGATCACCGGTACGCCGATCGTTTCGGCGAACCGGACGAGCAAGTCTTCGGCCGCGGCGTTGAGCACGCCGCCGCCCGACACGATCAGCGGCTTGTCCGCGTCGTTGAGCATCGCGAGCGCCTTCTCGATCTGCGCGCGGGTGGCCGCGGGCTTGTAGACCGGCAGCGGTTCATACGTGTCGATGTCGAACTCGATTTCGGCGAGCTGCACGTCGATCGGAAGGTCGACCAGCACCGGGCCCGGACGGCCCGAGCGCATCAGATGGAACGCCTGCTGGAACACGCGCGGCACGAGCGCCGGCTCGCGCACGGTGACGGCCCACTTGGTGACGGGCTTTGCGATCGACTCGATGTCGACGGCCTGGAAGTCTTCCTTGTACAGGCGCGCACGCGGTGCCTGGCCCGTGATAGCGAGGATCGGAATCGAGTCGGCCGATGCGGAGTACAGGCCGGTGATCATGTCGGTGCCCGCGGGGCCCGACGTGCCGATGCATACGCCGATGTTGCCCGGGGCGGCACGCGTGAAGCCTTCGGCCATGTGCGATGCGCCCTCGACGTGGCGAGCCAGCACGTGGCTGATGCCACCCGACTTGCGCATGGCGGAGTAGAACGGGTTGATGGCTGCACCCGGCACGCCGAACGCGGTCTGGATGCCTTCCTTCTCGAGCACGAGCACTGCTGCGTCGACGGCTCTCATCTTGGCCATGAATGTCTCCTTGAATGTGGCGGATCGTGCGAATCGGTCTGTTGGGGACACTGTAGGGATGCAGGAAAGGTTTGATAAGATCAGCTCGAGTCGCTTATTTCGAAACTAAAAGTATGGAATGACGGCCGGACGGGGCTTCCCGCCGGTGTCGGAACGGAGACGGGAGATGGATCGCTTCAAGCAGATCGAGACGTTCGTGCGGGTTGCCGATGCCGGCAGCCTCGCGGCGGCGGCGCTCGAGGAGGGCGTGTCGCCGGTGGTGCTCGGGCGGCGCATCGACGCGCTCGAGAAGCGCCTCGGCGTGAAGCTGATGTACCGCTCGACGCGGCGGCTGGTGGTCAGCGAGGACGGCGCCGCGTTCCTCGAACGCTGCCGCGGGCTGCTGTCCGAATGGGACCAGGCCGAGAACGAGCTGGCCGCCGGGCGGCGCGCGGTCAGCGGTCACCTGATCGTGTCCGCGCCGGCCGCGTTCGGGCGCAAGCACGTCGCGCCGCACGCGCCGGGCTTCCTGGCCGACAAGCCCGAGATGCAGCTGTCGTTCAACCTGACCGACCGGGTCGTCGATCTCGTGCGCGAAGGCTACGACCTGTCGATCCGGATCGGCGGCGCCGTCGACCCGAACTTCGTCGCGGTGAAGCTCGCGTCGAACCGGCGCGTCGTGTGCGGCACGCCCGACTATTTCCGCCGGCACGGCCGGCCGAAGTCGCTCGACGACCTGCTGAAGCACAACTGCCTCGCGTTCAACCTGCAGGGCGGGCAGAACCGCGGCTGGTATTTCCAGCGCCACGGCAAGATCGCGACGATGCGCGTCGCGGGCAACCTCGACTGCAACGACGGCGAACTGCTGCACCGCTGGGTGGCCGAAGGCCTCGGGCTCGGCTGGCGCTCGACATGGGAAATCGCCGCGCAACTCGAAACGGGCGAACTCGAGACCGTGCTCGACGAGTATGCGCTGCCCGACTACGACATCCTCGCGGTCTACCCGCAGCAGCGCTACGTGCCGGCGCGCGTGCGCTATTTCATCGACTACCTGCGCGACGCGTACGCGCGCCCCGGCTACTGGAGCACCACGCCGTAACGGCGGCGGGCGGCCCGGCCACAGGGCTGACCATGGATTTTTTACGCTTCATGTGCGTTGCGCGGGAATAAACTCGACGCAGCGACGGTAAGGTCATCGAGCGCGCACGTTGCCGGTCTGTCCGGGCGCCATGCGCGGAACGGGCGCGGTTTCGGCCGCCGGGACCAGGGAGGCCATGTGGGGCAAGCCGGACAGGCGGTCGATGAGCGGGCGGAGGGCGATGCGATAGTGCGCGGCGAGCGGTTTCGTACCCTCGTGCTGCCGCATCTCGATGCCGCGTACAACCTCGCGCGCTGGCTGAGCGGCAACGCCAGCGATGCGGACGACGTCGTCCAGGACGCGTGCATGCGCGCACTGCGCTTCGTCGATTCGTGTCGCGGCGACAACGCGCGGCCGTGGCTGCTGACGATCGTGCGCCACACCTGGTACACCGAGTGGCGGCGCCGTACGCACGCGCACGAGGTCGCGCTGCCCGACACGCTCGACGACACCGACGTTCCCGACGACTGGCAGCCGGCGACCGAGGATCCGCTCGCGCAGTTGCTGCGCGGCGAGAACGTGCGGCTCGTGAATGCGGCGCTCGCGAAGCTGCCGCCCGAATACCGCGAGGTGCTCGTGCTGCGCGAGATGGAGGACCTGAGTTACCGCGAGATCGCGGCGATCGCGGACGTGCCGGTCGGCACGGTGATGTCGCGGCTCGCGCGCGGCCGTCGCAGGCTCGCCGTGCTGCTGGGCGGCGAGCCCGAGCCGGCGGCCAAAGGCAGGCCGGGCCGTACGCCGGCAGGCGGAACCGCATCGGAGGCTATCGATGGACTGTAACGAAGCGCGAGCGTTGCTGGACGCGGACGTCGACCGCGAGCTGTCGGCGCCCGATGCGTTGCGGGTCCAGCAGCATGTCGAAGGGTGCGACGCGTGCCGCCGCGATCGCGCGCGGATCGTCACGCTGGTGCAGGCCGTGCGGCAGGCCGACTATCACCGCGCGCCGGAGGCGCTGCGGGCGAGCATCCTCGCGAGCCTGCCGGCAGCGGGGGACGGGCGGGCCCGCGGGCAATCCCGGGCCGAGCCCGAGCCGCGATCGCAGCCGCGCCCGCGTGGCCGTCGCTGGTTCACCTGGCTGGGCGGCGGTGTATCGGCACGCCCGGCGCCGGCGGGCCCGGGGCCGCGCGTCGCCGCGCTGCCCGGGCTCGGCTGGGGCGTCGCGCTGCTGGTCGCGCTTGCCGCGGCGGCCGGGATGGCGTTGTCCGCGCACCACGCCGACACCGACCGCACGGTCGACGAACTCGTCGCGAGCCACGTGCGGGCCGACCTGTCGGCGCGCGACATCGACGTGATCTCGACCGACCGGCATACGGTCAAGCCGTGGTTCAACGGCCGGCTCGACTATGCGCCGCCGGTCGAGGATCTCGCGGCGAGCGGCTTCGCGCTGGTCGGCGGCCGGCTCGACTACGTCGGGCGGCGCCGCGTCGCGGTGCTCGTCTACCGTTACCGGCAGCACGTGATCGACGTCTACGTGCGGCCGGCAGGCGTTGGGCCGGCGGCCCCGTACGCGACCGTGTCGCAGGGCTATGCGCTCGACCGCTGGGACGCGGCCGGGATGACGTGGTGGGCCGTGACCGACGCGGAGCCGTCGGCGCTCGCGGCCTTCAGGACGGCGCTCGACGCACGGCTCACCGGCACGCGCAGCGAGTGACGGCGCACCGGGCCGCGGCCCGGTACGCTTGTACCCGGTGCGCTTGTATTCCGACCCCGGTCGCAAAAAAGCCGACGGGTGGCCGCTTGCACCGGCCTGGCCTTTCAAGTCTTTGAAAACACGGCCGAATCCAGCCGCGAATCGTCGAACGGCCTTGCATGCGCCCCGTATCCGGGTTAGAATCTTCGGCTTCTCACTTGCCACACCGGTTCAGACGCCCGGGTGGCTTTAATCCACAAGGAGTGTGTAATGCGTCATTACGAAATCGTATTCATCGTGCACCCCGATCAAAGCGAGCAAGTGCCCGCGATGATCGAGCGTTACAAGTCCACGATCACGTCGCACGGCGGCCAGATCCACCGTGTCGAAGACTGGGGCCGTCGCCAACTGGCCTACATGATCGAGAAACTCGCGAAGGCTCACTACGTCTGCATGAACATCGAGTGCGACCAGACGACGCTCGACGAACTCGAACACGCGTTCAAGTTCAACGACGCCGTGCTGCGCCACCTCATCGTCAAGATGAAGAAGGCCGAAACCGGCCCGTCGCCGATGATGAAGGAAGTTCAGCGCGAAGAAGCCAAGAAGGCGGCTGCAGCTCAGCCGACCGAAGCGCAGGCTTAAGTTCGTCATTCATTAAGCCATCAAGGAGCGCGCCACTCACGTGAACAGGTTGCAATTGACGGCGAGCGTCGTCGAACGCGCACCGGTGCGATATACGCCGGCAGGTGTTCCGATCGCAAGCGCCACATTGCATCACCGCACGGAAGTCGTCGAAGCAGGCATTCCCCGTCAGGTCGAAATGACGATCGAGGCGGTGGCGGCCGGTGAGGCGAGCGGCAGGCTGGAAAGCCGTGAAATGGGCGTCGAGACGCTGTTCACGGGCTTCCTGGCAAAGAAAAGCCGCAACGCGAGAACCTTGGTGTTTCACATCACTGCATTGCAGGACATTGGAAAGGACTGAAATCATGGCCCGCCCGACTGGTAAAAAATTCGACAAGCGTCGTCAGCAACAAAACCCGCTCTTCAAGCGCAAGAAGTTCTGCCGTTTCACGGCCGCCGGCGTCGATCAGATCGACTACAAGGACACGGAAACGCTGAAGGACTTCATCGGCGAAAACGGCAAGATCACGCCGGCTCGTCTGACGGGTACGAAGTCGCACTATCAGCGTCAGCTCGACACGGCAATCAAGCGTGCGCGTTTCCTCGCGCTGCTGCCGTACACCGATCAGCACAAGGCGTAACTCGGCGACGCCATAAGGAGAATTCGAATGCAAATCATTCTGTTGGAAAAAGTCGCCAATCTGGGCAACCTCGGCGACATCGTCAAGGTCAAGGACGGTTACGCTCGCAACTTCCTGATCCCGAACCGCAAGGCTCGCCGTGCAACGAAGGAAGCGATCGCCGAATTCGAAGTGCGCCGCGCTGAACTCGAAAAGATCGCCGCTGAAAAGCTGGCAGCGTCGCAGGCAGTCGGCGAGAAGCTGAACGGCCAGGCGTTCGAAATCACGCAGAAGTCGGGTGTTGACGGCCGTCTGTTCGGCTCGGTCACGAACGGCGACGTCGCGGAACTGCTGAAGAAGGCAGGTTTCGAAGTCGAGAAGCTGCAAGTTCGCATGCCGGAAGGCCCGCTGAAGATGATCGGCGAGCACAGCGTCCAGGTCGCACTGCACACGGACGTCGTCGTCGACGTCACGGTCAACGTGATCGGCGACCACGCGTAAGCGTATGCAAGCTTTCCGGGCGGCCTCCGCTGTCCGGACAAGGGCAGGCGCCCGGGCAACCGGGGCCTGCCTTTTTTATTGCCGCATCACTGGCGGCCGGTATGGCGTCGTCCTGTGTAATTCGCGATAATCCCAACCCATGAACGCGCCGCAAGATCCTCAAATCGAATCGCTGAAAGTCCCGCCGCATTCGGTCGAAGCCGAGCAGTCGGTGCTCGGCGGCCTGTTGCTCGACAACGCGGCATGGGACCGGATTGCCGACTTCCTGTCGCAGGGCGATTTCTATCGCTACGACCACCGGATCATCTACGAGCACATCGGCCGGTTGATCGCGTCGACGCGCCCGGCTGACGTCGTCACCGTGTACGAAGCGATGACCACGTCCGGCAAGGCCGACGACGTCGGCGGGCTCGCGTACCTGAACGCACTCGCGCAGAACACGCCGAGCGCGGCGAACATCCGCCGCTACGCGGAAATCGTGCGCGACCGTGCGGTGCTGCGCCGGCTCGTGTCGGTCGCCGACGAAATCTCGGCCGACGCGTTCAATCCGCAGGGCAAGGAAGTCCGCCAGCTGCTCGACGAGGCCGAGTCGAAGGTGTTCTCGATCGCCGAAGAGGGCGCGCGCGGCAACCAGGGCTTCCTCGAGATCGGCCCGCTGCTCACGCAGGTCGTCGAGCGCATCGACACGCTGTACCACACCGCGAACCCGAGCGACGTCACCGGTACGCCGACGGGCTTCGTCGACCTCGACCGGATGACCTCCGGGATGCACGGCGGCGAACTGATCATCGTGGCGGGGCGCCCGTCGATGGGTAAGACCGCCTTCTCGATGAACATCGGCGAGTACGTCGCGGTCGAGTACGGGCTGCCGGTCGCAGTGTTCTCGATGGAAATGCCGGGCACCCAGCTCGTGATGCGTATGCTCGGCTCGATCGGCCGGCTCGACCAGCACCGGATGCGTACGGGCCGCCTGACGGACGAGGACTGGCCGAAACTGACGCACGCGGTGCAGAAGATGAGCGAGGCGCAAATCTTCATCGACGAGACGGGCGGCCTGAACCCGATGGAGTTGCGCTCGCGCGCGCGGCGTCTCTCGCGGCAATGCGGCAAGCTCGGCCTGATCATCGTCGACTACTTGCAGCTGATGTCGGGTTCGTCGCAGGGCGAGAACCGCGCGACCGAAATCTCGGAAATCTCGCGATCGCTGAAGAGCCTCGCGAAGGAACTCGACGTGCCGGTGATCGCGCTGTCGCAGCTGAACCGCGGCCTCGAACAGCGTCCGAACAAGCGTCCGGTGATGTCCGATTTGCGCGAATCGGGCGCAATCGAACAGGACGCGGACGTGATCCTGTTCATTTACCGCGACGAAGTTTACAACCCGGACAGCCCGGACAAGGGCACGGCCGAAATCATCATCGGCAAGCAGCGTAACGGTCCGATCGGTCCCGTTCGGCTCACGTTCCTGGGTCAATACACGAAGTTCGACAACTTTGCGGGGGCGCAGAACTTCTACGGCGAGTAACGCCGGATGTAAACTCTTATTTCGCCAAGCGTTGTATCCAATCCCGCCGTGCGCATATGCGCGCGGCGCGGCGCGATCGGAAACGGTACAATGTCGCCCGTTTTCGTGACAGTAGTTTGACAATCTCTCAGGAATCCCATGTTCGGTCGATTCATGCCCACCGAGGGCAAGTTCTTTGAACTCTTCAACGCGCACGCGAAGCACATCGTTGCCGGCGGACGCGAACTCGAACTGCTGATCGACAATCTCGCCGACGCCGAGATTCACAAGCAAAACGTGCAGACGGCCGAGAAGGCCGCCGACAAGCTCACGCACGAAGCGATCGATCTGCTGCACAAGACTTTCATCACGCCGCTCGATCGCGACGAGATCCACAAGCTGATCACGACGATGGACGACATCCTCGACCTGATGGAAGACGTCGCGACGGCCGTGTCGCTGTACGACGTGCAGGCCGTCACGTCCGAGGCGAGCCAGCTCGCGCACATCGTCACGCAGTCGGCCCAGCACGTGCAGCAGGCGGTCGGGATGCTGTCCGACATGAAGCAGTCGGCGCAGATCCTCAAGCAGTGCGAGGAGATCGACCGCTGGGAGTCGGAGGCCGATCGCGTGCTGCGCGCCGCGATGTCGAAGCTGTTCCGCGAAGAAGACGACGTGAAGACGCTCATCAAGCTGAAGGCGATCTACGAGCTGCTCGAGGAGATCACCGACAAGTGCGAGGACGTCGCGAACATCATCGAAGGCATCGTGCTGGAAAACGCCTGAGCGGACCACGATGCATTCGATACAACTCGCCCTATGGATGGTCGCGACGCTGGTGCTCGTCGCGCTCGTATTCGACTTCATGAACGGCTTCCACGACGCGGCGAACTCGATCGCCACCGTCGTGTCCACCGGGGTGCTGAAACCCCAGCAGGCCGTGGTGTTCGCGGCGGCGTTCAACGTCATCGCGTATTTCATCTTCCACCTGAAAGTCGCGCAGACCGTCGGTAGAGGCACGATCGATCCCGAGATCGTCGACCACTATGTCGTGTTCGGCGCGCTGGTCGGTGCGATCGGCTGGAACGTGATCACCTGGTACTACGGGATCCCGTCGAGCTCGTCGCACGCGCTGATCGGCGGCCTCGTCGGCTCGGCGCTCGCGAAGTCGGGCTGGAGCTCGCTGAACATCGACGGGCTGATGAAGACCGTCGCGTTCATCTTCATTTCGCCGCTGCTCGGCTTCATCCTCGGTTCGCTGTTCATGCTCGGCGTGTCGTGGCTGTATTTCCGTACCGCGCCCAGCAAGGTCGACCGGCGGTTCCGCAGGCTCCAGCTGCTGTCGGCCGGCCTGTACAGCCTGGGCCACGGCGGCAACGACGCGCAGAAGACGATCGGCATCATCTGGATGCTGCTGATCGCGTCGGGCTATGCGTCGGCGACGTCCGATGCGCCGCCCGCGTGGGTGATCGGTGCGTGCTACCTGTCGATGGGCCTCGGCACGCTGTTCGGCGGCTGGCGCATCGTGCGCACGATGGGCCAGAAGATCACGAAGCTCAAGCCGGTCGGCGGTTTCTGTGCCGAAAGCGGCGGCGCGATCACGTTGTTCATCGCGTCGTTCCTCGGCATCCCCGTATCGACCACGCATACGATCACCGGCGCGATCGTCGGCGTCGGCGCGACGCAGAAGCTGTCGGCCGTGCGCTGGGGCGTCGCCGGCAACATCGTGTGGGCGTGGGTGCTGACGATCCCGGCGTCCGCGCTGATCGCGGCCGGCGGATGGTGGCTCGGACACCGGATCTTCTGATCACCAACGCTGTCGGTTCGACATGAAATGCGCCGCACGCCGAAAGGCTGCGGCGCATTTTCTTTGGAGGCGAGGAAGTTTGCGACGAACGGCGGGGCTGCGACGGATGCAGGCTGCCGGCGAGGTTACCGTCGAGGTTCGAGCAGCGGGCTAGTAACTGCCGTTCGCGAACCGTGCAATCGGATCGTCCACGGTGCCGGTGCGCGGGCTGACGGGTGCGGATTGCGTCGACGCACGCAGCACCTGCACGGGCGCGGGGTCGGTGTCGCGCGATGTCGTCGCGGCTGCTGCGGGCGGCGGTTCCGCATCGAACGCGGCGGCCTGGGCGGCGGTCAGTGCCGTCGTCGGAATCTGCGTGCCGACTTCGGCCGGGCCGGCCGGCGCTGCATTCGCGGTCATCGCGGTCAGGCCGCCATCGCCATTCGCCGACGTTGCCTGTTGCCGGGCTGCCTGCACGCGCGGCAGCGGCGGTTCGTACGGATCGGCGGACGCGGCCGCAGGCGCAACCGCGGCGGTCGTCACGGCCCGCGCGGCCGGCATGGCCGGAGCGGGCGACTGCGTCGCCCCGGCTTGCGACGAAGCATAGGCAGGCGGCCGCAGCGCGGCGGCAGTCATGACGGGGGCGGGCGCAACCACCGGCGGGCTGCGCGGCTCGTCGCGCTTCGCTTCGTAGGTCGGCGCATCGAACGGCGTGGGCGTCGCGCGTGGTGGCGCGACGCGGCGAATGCCGTCGAAACGCTTGGCCCAGTACGGGTTCGTCAGGTAGTCGAGCCGCACGGTGCCGCCCGTCGACGGTGCGTTGACGAAGCGCAGCTTGCCGACATAGATGCCGACGTGCGAGTGCGGCCGCCCGGTCGTATTGAAGAAGATCAGGTCGCCCGGCGCGATCTGGTCGGGGTCGATCGATACGCCGCGGCCGCTCATGTCGGCGGTCGTGCGCGGCAGGTTCACGTCGGCCGCGCGGCCGATCACGTAGCGCACGAGCCCGCTGCAGTCGAAGCCGCTCGTCGGCGTATTGCCGCCCCAGCGATACGGGACGCCGACCAGGCTCATCGCCTGGATCGAGATTTCTTCCTGGCCGACGCTGTGATCGACGAATTTAGGGAAATTGGCAGGGGCCGGGAATGCGCGCGGCGTCGTGATCTTCATTCCCGGCTCACGCGATGCCGACTGCGGCGGCAGGCTGGAGCAGGCCGCAAGCAGCGAAACGACGGCGACGGGAACACAGATTCGAAGCATGGCAAGGCGGGCGAGCGCGGCGCGCTCGCGAATCGTATGACAACAGACAGACCCGATGGTAGACGCTCCAGCGGGGCTTAAGCAACCATTCTTGAGAATTTACTTGAAGTTTCGCGCGTAAATGGGGCTTTTGCGTGACGCTGCGTTACAGCGTTTTCGACCCCAAATAAAAACGGCGCTCCGGAAACGGAGCGCCGCGATGCGTCGAAAGCCGGCGGGCCGGCCTGCCGCGTTACAGGATGTCCGACGCGTAGTCGGCGAGCCGCGAGCGTTCGCCGCGCGCGAGCGTCACATGGCCGCTGTGGCCCCAGCCCTTGAAGCGGTCGACGACGTAGGTCAGGCCCGAGCTGCCTTCGGTCAGGTAGGGCGTGTCGATCTGCGCGATGTTGCCGAGGCACACGATCTTCGTGCCGGGGCCCGCGCGCGTGACGAGTGTCTTCATCTGCTTCGGCGTCAGGTTCTGCGCCTCGTCGATGATCAGGTACTTGTCGACGAACGTGCGGCCGCGCATGAAGTTCATGCTCTTCACCTTCAGGCGCGAACGGATCAGTTCCTGCGTCGCGGCACGTCCCCATTCGCCGGCAGCGTCGTCGGTCTTCTGCAGCACTTCGAGGTTGTCGTCGAATGCGCCCATCCACGGCTGCATCTTCTCTTCCTCGGTACCGGGCAGGAAACCGATGTCCTCGCCGACGGGCACGGTCGCGCGCGTCACGATGATCTCGTTGTAGCGCTTGTCGTCGAGCACCTGCGCGAGGCCGGCCGCGAGCGCGACGAGCGTCTTGCCGGTGCCGGCCTGGCCGAGCAGCGTGACGAAGTCGATCTCGGGGTTCATCAGCAGGTTCAGCGCGAAGTTCTGCTCGCGGTTGCGCGCGGTGATGCCCCACACGTTGTTCTTGTGGTGGCTGTAGTCGCGCAGCGTCTGCAGCAGCGCCGTCTTGCCGTTCAGCTCGCGGACGATCGCGTGGAACGTCGGCTCGCCGTTCTGCGGCTCGAGATAGACGAACTCGTTGACGAGCATCGATGCGACGAGCGGGCCCGTCACGCGGTAGTACGTGGTGCCCGTCTTCGTGTCCTGCCAGCTCTCCATGCCCTTCGCGTGCTTGGTCCAGAAGTCCTGCGGCAGTTCGCGCACGCCGCTGTAGAGGAGATCGGAATCCTCGAGCACCTGGTCGTTGAAGTAGTCTTCCGCGGGCAGGCCGAGCGCGTGCGCCTTGATCCGCATGTTGATGTCTTTCGACACCAGCACGACCTGGCGGTCGGGCCGGTCGCGCTGCAGCGCGCGCACGACGCCGAGGATCTGGTTGTCGGCCTTGCCTGAGGGCAAGCCTTCGACGGGCGCGATGTCGGCGAGCTTCGTCTGGAAGTACAGGCGACCGAGCGCCTCGCGGCTGCCGAGGCGCGACAGCGGGATGCCGGCCGTGATCGCGCCTGCGTCGGCGACGAGCGCGTCGAGCGTGCGGCTGACCTGGCGTGCGTTGCGCGCGACTTCGGACATCCCCTTCTTGTGGTTGTCGAGTTCCTCGAGCGTCATCATCGGCAGATAGACGTCGTGTTCCTCGAAGCGGAAGAGGCTGCTCGGGTCGTGCATCAGCACGTTGGTGTCGAGCACGAACAGTTTCTGCAGTTCGGCTTCGGCGGGCTTGCGGCTACGCGATTTCGTCGCCGCGCCGGCATCGCGCGCGGGAGCCGCGGCCGGTTTGTCGGCGGCCGGCTTGTCGTGGCGCGCGACGACCGGCGCCGCGGGTGCGGCGGGCGCCTGCATCGGTTGCAACAGTGCGGCCGTCTGTCTGGTCTTGCGGCCGCGTGCGGGTGCGCTCGCGGCATCTTGCGCCGAAGACGCGACGGCGCGCAGCGGCGCGGCCGTGTTCGCGGCTTCGATCATCGGTTGGGCCACGCTGGCCGGACCATAGTCACCGGCTGTGGATGCGTCCCCTTCGGCGGATTTCTTCGCGGCTTTCGCGGGCCGCGCTTTCGCCTTGTATTCGTCGGGCGGCAGCAGGCTGCCGAGCTTGCTGGGGGGAGTAGGCAAAGGCATGGTGTCCCTCGGGAGGAATCGTGTCGCAAGGCGTGCGCCGCTGATCGCATCCTGCGTGACGTAGACGCATGCAGTTTGCGCGCGGTGGCGCACAGGAATTTCGTCTAGCCGGTTCGCCTAAGTGTCGATCAGCTCCTTGACGGGGTGAGGGCCGGCCCGAGGGTCGGCGCGCAATCCATAAAAAAAGCCGCTGCCCCGTCGACAGGGACATGCGGCTCGGCTGATACCGTCGTGATGCGCGTCAGGTGCCGGGAAGCATCGCATCGAGCACCGGCGCAGCTACGAGAAATATGGGGCGAACTGGCATTCATTGCGGCCCAATATAACGCGCCTCAAAGCGCTTGTACAGCACTTAGCACGTCGTCGACATGCCCCGGCACCTTGATGCCGCGCCATGCCTGACGGAGCACGCCGTCAGCGTCGATCAGGAACGTCGAGCGCTCGATTCCACGCACTTCCTTGCCATACATTTTCTTCATCTTGATGACATCGAACAGCGCGCACAGCGCTTCGTCGGTATCGGAGATCAGCGGGAACGGCAGTTCGAGCTTTGCCTTGAAATTGTCATGCGAGCGCAGGCTGTCGCGCGACACGCCGATGACTTCGGCACCGGCTTTCTTGAACTTCGGATAGAGATCGCGGAACTGCAGCCCTTCGGTCGTGCAGCCCGGCGTGTTGTCCTTCGGATAGAAGTACAGCACGAGCTTCTTGCCCTTCAGGTCGGACAGTGAAATGTCGCCGCCCGTGGCCGGTGCAGTGAAATCGGGAACTTGACGGTCAACTTCGACGGACACGTGTTTCTCCTGTTGTTATGGAAAGGCGTCGCTGCGGCGGCGCGGTTCGGCCGGGCGTCGCCGCAGCGCCGCAAGGGCGCTGCGGGCGACGCCGGCTCGCGTGCGAACTCAGTCGGGCTGGACGATCAGTTCGCCGGAGCGGCCGGGGATTTCGCCCCACGTGACAGGGTACGATGGCAGCGAGTCGCGGTCCAGCGTCGCGTGGTAGTCGCCCATCGTCGCAAACGTGTGGCCTTGCGCGCGCCAGCCGGCGAGCAGTTGCTCGAACACGGGCGCGAGCTTCTGGCCTTCCAGTTCCGCATGCAGCGTGAACACCTGGTCGTGCGGATTGGTTTCGGTGAACCTGAGGATGTGCGCGGCGACGTTGTGCGTGTCGACGCCGTCGATGCCGAGCACTTCGTCGAGCGTGGGCAGCGTCGTCGGCATCTGCACGTGCGACAGCGTGCGGCCGCCGACGACAGGCAGGTACGGCGAGTGGCCGCGGCCGTCGGATGCGTAGCGCATCCCCCATGCGTCGATCTGCTCGAACGCGGAGTCGTTCATCTGCCAGCCGGCCGCGCCGTGCGTGACGGGTGGCGTGCCGAAGATCTCGATGAAGCGCGCGTGGCTCTTCTGCATTTCACGCGCGGTCCAGTCGCGATCGCGCGCGCGGACGTTGTCCTGCCAGTACACGTGATCCCACGTGTGGATCCCGCATTCGAAGCCGGCCTCGTGGATCGCGCGCATGTCGGAGATCGCACGGCGGCCGATGTCGGGGCCCGGCAGCAGCACGCCGTACATCAGCTGCTTCACGCCGTAGTGTTCGACCACCGACGTGCGCGACACTTTCTTCAGGAAGCCGGGGCGGAACATGCGCCGCAGCGCCCAGCCCGTGTGATCGGGCCCGAGGCTGAAGAGGAAGGTCGCGCGCGCACTGAAGCGGTCGAAGATGCGCGCGAGGTTCGGCACGCCTTCGCGCGTGCCGCGCAGCGTGTCGACGTCGATCTTGAGGACGATGCGAGCCAAGCGAGCGTCCCGATCAGCCTTGCTGTTCGACGAGCGCGCGCGCGTCGGCGACGTGGCCGCGATACGCTTCGAAGATGTTGCGCAGCGCGTCGTCGAACGTCGCTTGCGGCGCCCAGCCGAGCTCCTGCATCGTGTTGTCGATCTTCGGCACGCGGTTCTGCACGTCCTGGTAGCCGTTGCCGTAGTAGGCGCCGGACGTCGTTTCGACGAGCTTCACCTGCTTGGCCGAATCGGCATACTCGGGGAATTCCGCCGCCAGTTCGAGCATCTTGTGCGCGAGCTCGCGAACCGAGAAGTTGTTCTTCGGATTCCCGATGTTGTAGATCTTGCCCGATGCGACGCCGTTCGCGTTCTCGATGATCTTCATCAGCGCGCTGATGCCGTCGCCGATGTCGGTGAACGCGCGCTTTTGCGAGCCGCCGTCGACGAGGCTGATGTTCTCGCCGCGCACGATGTGGCCGAGGAACTGCGTGACGACGCGCGAGCTGCCTTCCTTCGGCGTGTAGATCGAGTCGAGGCCCGGGCCGATCCAGTTGAACGGGCGGAACAGCGTGAAGTTCAGGCCTTCCATCCCGTAGCCCCAGATCACGCGGTCCATCAACTGCTTCGAGCACGCGTAGATCCAGCGCGGCTTGTTGATCGGGCCGTAGGTGAGGGCGGACGCGTCCGGGTCGAACTGCTCGTCCGAGCACATGCCGTAGACCTCGGAGGTCGACGGGAACACGAGGTGCTTGCCGTACTTGACGGCCGAACGCACGATCGGCAGGTTCGCCTCGAAGTCGAGTTCGAACACGCGCAGCGGCTGCTGGACATAGGTGGCGGGCGTCGCGATCGCGACGAGCGGCAGGATCACGTCGCACTTCTTCACGTGATACTCGACCCACTCCTTGTTGATCGTGATGTCGCCTTCGAAGAAATGCATCCGCTCGTGGTTGACGAGGTCGCCAAGCCGATCGGTCTGCATGTCCATGCCGAACACTTCCCAATCGGTGGTTTCAAGAATGCGCTTCGACAGGTGATGGCCGATGAAGCCGTTCACACCCAGGATCAGGACTTTTTTTGCTTTCATGAATGACGGGAAGAATGAATGAACTGCGCGAATTCCGCGGGCGTCACGACGGTTTCGCTGCCGTCGCGCTGCTGCCACAGCTCGAGAATGGATAGGGCGCGGCTGTCGCCGCAGACGCCGAATAGCGCATTATCGCTTACGTGCAGGCCGGGCGGCAAATCTGCCGCGGCGGCCGCTGCCGCGCTGCCGGGCGCCGCGAGACGCGCGCGCGCGATTACGAAACGCGTGCCTCCGACGTCCGTGAACGCGCCCGGATAGGGCGGCGCGACCGCGCGCACCAGGTTGTAGAGCTGCGCGGCCGGCTTCGACCAGTCGACGCGGCCGTCCTCGGGCTTGCGCCCGCCGAAGTAGCTGCCGGTCGCGAGTTCGTTCGGCAGGTGCGCCGCCTCGCCTGCGAGCAGCGCGGGCAGCACGCGCCAGAGCGTCTGCTCGGCGGCCACCGTGACCTTGTCGAACACCTGCGTGGCCGTGTCGTCCGGCAGGATCGGCACCGCGGTCTGGCCGATGATCGCGCCCGCGTCGGGCTTCGCGGCCATCTCGTGCAGCGTCGCGCCGGTTTCGGTCTCGCCGTTCAGCACGGCCCAGTTGGTCGGTACCCGACCCCGGTATTTCGGCAGCAGCGAACCGTGCATGTTGTACGCACCGCGCGGCGCGATCGCGAGCAGGTCCACCGGCAGCATGTGCCGGTAGTAGAACGAGAAGATGAAATCCGGCTGCGCATCCGATACCGCGCGGCGCAGTGCCGGATCGGCGGGATCGGCCGGCGTGACGACCGGAATGCCGTGCTCGGCGGCGACGGACGCGACGCTGCCGAACCAGATGTTCTCGTTCGGGTTGTCCTCGTGGGTGACGACGAGCGCGACGTCGACGCCGCGCGCGAGCAGCACCTGCAGGCACCGCACGCCGACGTTGTGATACGCGAAGACGACCGCGCGCGGCTTCATTGCGCGGCTCCCGCGCGGTTCGCGCCGGCCGGCACCGCCGGCATGCCGTCGTGCTGCTCGAGCACGGCCTGGATCAGGTAGCGCGGCCGTGCGCGCACCTGCTGGTAGATGCGGCCGACGTATTCGCCGAGCAGGCCGAGCGCGAAGATGATCACGCCGAGCAGGAAGAACGTGATCGCGAACAGCGTGAACACGCCTTGCACTTCCGCGCCGACGATGAAGCGCCGCACGAGCAGCAGCACGAACAGCGCGGCGGAGCCGAGCGACAGGATCACGCCGATGAACGACAGCCACTGCAGCGGCACGACCGAGAAGCCCGTCACGAGGTCGAAGTTCAGCCGGATCAGGCTGTACAGCGAGTACTTCGACTCGCCCGCGAAGCGCTCCTCGTGCGCGACCTCGATTTCGGTCGGCTTCTGCGCGAACGTATAGGCCAGCGCGGGGATGAACGTGTTGACTTCGCCGCACACGTTGATCGTGTCGATGATGCGGCGGCTGTACGCGCGCAGCATGCAGCCCTGGTCGGTCATCTTGATGCGCGTGATGCGCTCGCGCAGCCGGTTCATCATCTGCGATGCCTTGCGTCGCCACAGGCTGTCCTGGCGCTGCTTGCGGATCGAGCCGACGTAGTCGTAGCCCTCGCGCATCTTCGCGATCAGCTTGCCGATTTCCTCGGGCGGGTTCTGCAGGTCGGCGTCGAGCGTGATGACGATCTCGCCGCGCGATTGCGCGAAGCCCGCGAGGATCGCCATGTGCTGGCCGTAGTTGCCGTTGAGCAGCACGACGCGCGTCGTGTCGGGGCGCACGTGGAACTGGTCGGCGAGCATCGCGGCCGAGCGGTCGCGGCTGCCGTCGTTGATCAGGATCACTTCGTATGACGTGTCGAGTGCGTCGAGCGCCGGATACAGCCGCGCGAACAGCGCGGCGAGGCCGTCTTCCTCGTTGTACACGGGGATGATGACCGATACTTCGGGCCGGCCGGCGTCCAGGTGCCCGGCGCCCGGATGCCCGGCGCGTGCTTCAAGGTGACTCATGTACGCTTATTTTCCGTATTGTTCGCAAATCTGGTTGATGGCGTCGACCACGCGACGCACGTCGCCCTCCGTCATCTGCGTGAACAGAGGCAGCGTGACGGTCGACGCGCCGTACCGTTCGGCGTGGGGGAACATGCCCTCCTTGAAGCCGCGCGCACGGTACAGCGTGAAAAGATGGATCGCCGGGTAGTGGATGCCCGTGCCGATGCCGCGTTCCTTCATCTGCGCCATGAACTCGGCGCGCGGGATCGACAGCCGCTCGAGCGGCAGCGTGATCTGGAACATGTGCCAGTTGCCGTTCTCGAATTCGGCGACCGGCAGGCCGACGCCGAGCTTCGCGGCCGGGCCGCCGTCGAACGCGGCGAAATACGCGCGCGCCAGCGCACGGCGCTGCGCGGTGAAGCGCTCGAGGTGCGGCAGCTGGCCGAGGCCGACGCGCGCGGCGACGTCGGTCAGGTTGTACTTGCCGCCGAGCACGTCGCAGTCCATCCCGTCGAAGCCCGTGCGCGTGATGCCCTGCAGCCGGTACTTCTGCGCGAGCGTCGCTTCGTCCTCGTTGTTCAGCACGAGCGCGCCGCCTTCGATCGTCGTCAGGTTCTTGTTCGCGTGGAAGCTGAACGACACGATGTCGCCGAACGCGCCGATGCGCTTGCCGTTCCACGTCGAGCCGAGCGCCTGCGCCGCATCTTCGATCACGCGCAGGTTGTGCGCGCGCGCGATCGCGTACAGGCGGTCCATGTCGACCGGCAGGCCAGCCAGGTAGACGGGGATGATCGCCTTCGTGCGCGGCGTGATCGCCTGCTCGAGCTTGTCGAGGTCGATGTTGCGCGTGACGGGATCGATGTCGGCGAATACGGGCGTCGCGCCCGTCTCGAGGATCACGTTGCTGGTCGAGACCCACGACGCCGGCGTCGTGATCACCTCGTCGCCGGCGCCGACGCCCGCGATGCGCAGGCCGATCTCGAGCGTGCAGGTGCCCGAGTTGAACGCGCGGACCGGACGGCCGCCGCAGTATTCGGACAGCGCCGCTTCGAATTTCTGGCACTGCGGGCCGGTGGTGATCCAGCCCGAGCGCAGCACTTCGACGACGCCCTGGATGGTTTCCTCATCGATCTCGGGGCGGGTGAACGGCAGAAACGGAGCGGTAGTCTGGCTCATGAACGCTTTGGCCTGTAATGGCGTGTAATAAAAGGGTCGGGCAATCCCGTCCGAAACCGGCATTAAACACCGGTTGGCGGATTCGTACCGTGATTTTTTGTAGGCGGACGCTTAACGCCGCGAGGCATGCTCAGCTTCGTGCAAGCACGAGTACCCCGATCAAGATGATGCCGATGCCGACGAGCCGCTGGACCGACAACACCTCGCCGAACAGGTACCAGGCCGCGAATGCGTTGACGACGTAACCGAGCGACAGCATCGGGTACGCGATCGACACGTCGACCCGCGACAGCCCGAGGATCCAGACGACGACGCTCAGCACGTAGCAGCTCAGGCCGCCGATGATCGGCAACTGGGTCGCGATCTTCAGGCCGACCGGGATGATGTTCGCACGGCTGAATTCGAAGTGTCCAACGGCGTTGACGCCGGCTTTCAGCAGAAGTTGAGCACAGGCGTTGAGCATCACGCCGGTGATGATGCAGACGAACGAAACGGGATTCATGCGGTGGGCGTCCTTAGGATTGCGGTTTCTCGACGATCACGCGGCGGCTGTCGCGCGCAATGACGCGCATCGGCACGCCTCGCTTGACCAGCGTGTCGTACTGGCCGGGCGGCAAGATCGCGAGCGCCTGGGTTTCCTGCTTCCAGCGCGTGATCCATTCGTCGACGGTCGGGATCCACTTGTTCGGCTCGACCGAGATCCCGAACGCGAGCTCGTCCTGGCGCTGGACCATGATCGTCGTGTGGCCCATATAGAACGGGAACGTGTGATCGAGCATCTCGATCGAGTAGAACGGCGTGTCGGGCGGCAGCTTCGCCAGTTCGGCGCGCACGGCGGGCGCGAGCAGCGCGCCCGAGCTGTAGCGTCCGAACTCGTCGTGCCCGGTGCCGCCGATCGTGCCGAACGCGAGCCATGCGGCGCCGAATGCGGTGATCGCGGCCGCGACGCCCGCGCGGCGGTTCAGCCATGCGGCCGCGAGCGTCAGCGCGGCCGAGACCGCGAGGCCCGCGTACAGCCACATCTGGAACGCGCGGTACTGCGCGTTCGGCGTGCGAGCGTCACCCTGGTACGCGAGGAAGATGATCCCGAATGCCGCGACGACGAAGAACACGAGATAGCCGAGCAGGTGGCGGCGGAACCGGTCGGCCGACATCAGCGGCAGGTACGCGCCGATGATCAGCGCGAGCGCCGGCGCGACCGGCAGCACGTACGAGATCAGCTTCGAATGCGACGCGCTGAAGAACAGGAAGATGAATGCGCTCCAGATCAGCAGCACGAGCATCGGCGCGAAGCCGTTCGGCTGGCGCGGCATCCGCAGCGCATGACGGATGCTCTGCCACGCGACCGACAGCCATGGCAGGAAGCCGACCAGCAGCACCGGCACGAAGTAGTACAACGGGCCGGGGCGGTTTTGTTCCGGGGTCAGGTAGCGGCGGAACTGCTGGACGATGAAGAAGAAGTTGAAGAATTCGGGGTTGCGCTGCTGGACGAGCACGAACCACGGCGTGACGATCGCGAAGAAGATCACGAGGCCGCTGACCAGGTACAGGCGCTTCCACAGCGCCCAGTCGCGCGCGATCAGCGTGTAGAGCACGAGCACGGCGCCGGGCAGGATCACGCCGACGAGGCCCTTCGACAGCACCGCGAACGCCATCGCGGCCCAGCACGCCCACATCCAGCCGCGTACCGCGGCCGGGCGCAGCCCGGGCCGCTGCGCGAGCAGCAGCGAGCAGAGCGACAGCGCCATCCAGAACGCGAGCCCCATGTCGAGCGCGTTGAAGTGGCCCATCAGGTTCCAGTACGGCGAGCATGCGAGCACGACGGCCGCGAGGAAGCCCGACAGCGGGTTGAACAGGCGCGCGCCGGTGAAGCCGACGAGCAGCACGCCGGCGAAGCTCACGACGGCGGTGTAGAGGCGCGCCTGCCATTCGCCGATGCCGAACCACGCGAACGTCAGCGCGTTCAGCCAGGTCTGCAGCGGCGGCTTCTCGAAGTACTTGTAGCCGTTGTAGCGCGGCGTGATCCAGTCGCCGGTGACGAACATCTCGCGCGCCATCTCCGCGTAGCGGCCTTCGTCGCTCGGGATCAGGTGGCGCAGCCCGAGCGGCGCGAACCAGACGATCGCGAGCGCGACGAGCAGGAGGACGAGCGTGATGCGATTGAGCGGTAGCCTCGACGGCGTATCGTTCATGGGTTTTCAGCCTGTTGGTTGTTGTGACGGGCCGCCGGCGGGTTGCGCCGGGGGCGGGCGGCCTGGCCGGGGCGATCCGGGGATCGACCCGCTGCGCCGGCCCGAGTTTTACCGCATCGGGGATTAACGTTCAATTAAGAGCGCGGCGGCGACTTTGCGGCCCTCGGCCATCAGGATGTTGTAGGTGCGGCAGGCGGCCTGGAAATCCATCGTCTCGACGCCGATCCGCCTGGCCGTGAGCGCGGCGACCAGCCGCGGGTGCGGGAAGCGCAGCCGCGCGCCGCTGCCGAAGATCACGAGTTCGGGCGTCGGGTCGAGCAGCATCGCGAAATGCTCGGGCGCGAGCGCGTCGAACGACGACACGGGCCATGCCTGGACCGGCGCGCCGGGCAGCACGATGACGCTCGTTTCATGGCGTTCGAGATTGACGTCGACATAATCGGGGCCGTAGCCGGTGACGGTGTTGAGCGCGCCGCTCGCGTCCTGGTGCAGTTTCAAATCGGTATTCCGCGGTTCCGTAGGGGAATGTGTTGCAGGGCCGCACGGGCCCGGGGCGGCCGGTTTCGCGCGCCCGGTGCACGCTGGACGCCTGACGGCGCGGCCCGGTGCGGCTATGGTGCATTGCGAAAGTCGGCCAAAATCCGCTAAATTATAACTTTTTGGTCGCCCCCGGGCGCCACTTGCATCGCGCGCTGCCACAAGTCGTGCGCGATCGCCCGCTTTTCCCCAGTCTAGACAGCGCGCACAGACCGGCCGCTTTCCAGTTTTGATCCCGTCCCCCCGGCTGCAAGGCCAACCCAGGAACCGTGTCGTCGTGAAACCGATTCAGAAGTCGAACAAGCTGCTCAACGTCTGCTACGACATCCGTGGCCCGGTGCTCGAGCACGCGAAGCGCCTCGAGGAAGAAGGCCACCGCATCATCAAGCTGAACATCGGCAACCTCGCGCCGTTCGGCTTCGACGCGCCGGACGAGATCATCCAGGACATGATCCGCAACCTGCCGACGTCGTCGGGCTATTCGGATTCGAAGGGCGTGTTCTCGGCCCGCAAGGCCGTGATGCACTACACGCAGGAAAAGGGCGTCGTGGGCGTCGGCCTCGACGACATCTACATCGGCAACGGCGCGTCCGAGCTGATCGTGATGGCGACCCAGGGGCTGCTGAACGACGGCGACGAAGTGCTGCTGCCCGCACCCGACTACCCGCTGTGGACGGCCGCCGTGAGCCTGTCGGGCGGCACGCCCGTGCACTACGTGTGCGACGAGCAGAACGCGTGGATGCCCGATCTCGACGACATCCGCCGCAAGATCACGCCGAACACGAAGGCGATCGTCGTCATCAACCCGAACAACCCGACGGGCGCGCTTTATTCCGACGAATTGCTGCTGGAGCTGATCGAGATCGCGCGCCAGCACGGGCTGATCGTGTTTGCCGACGAGGTCTACGACAAGATCGTCTACGACGGCCTCGAGCACACGGCGATGGGCTCGCTGTCGGAGGACGTGATCACCGTCACGTTCAACAGCCTGTCGAAGAGCTATCGCTCGTGCGGCTACCGCGCGGGCTGGATGGCCGTGTCGGGCCTCGGCGGCGACAACCGCCGGCGCGCGAACGACTACCTCGAGGGGCTCGGCATCCTGTCGTCGATGCGCCTGTGCGCGAACGTGCCGGGGCAGTTCGCGATCCAGACGGCGCTCGGCGGCTACCAGAGCATCAACGAGCTGATCGTGCCGAGCGGGCGCCTGTACAAGCAGCGCGAGCTCGCGTACGACATGCTCACGTCGATCCCGGGCGTGACCTGCGTGAAGCCGCAGGCCGCGCTGTACATGTTTCCGCGCCTCGATCCGAAAATCTATCCGATCCAGAACGACCAGCAGTTCATACTCGACCTGCTGCTCGAGGAGCGCGTGCTGCTCGTGCAGGGCACGGGTTTCAACTGGGCGACGCCGGACCACTTCCGCGTGGTCTTCCTGCCGAACCTCGACGACCTGACCGATTCGATCAACCGGATCGCACGCTTCCTCGACGGCTACCGCAAGCGCCATTCGGCCTGAGCGGACAGGACCACACGGAACCCATTACTTCTTACTCATCGATCACACGCAGCATGGAACCGATCAAAGTTGGCCTGTTGGGCTTCGGCACGGTAGGCAGCGGCACCTTCACGGTGCTGCGCCGCAACCAGGAAGAAATCAAGCGACGCGCGGGGCGCGGCATCGAGGTGACGCGCATTGCCGTGCGCAACCCGGCCAAGGCGCAGGCTGCGCTCGGCGGCGACGCCGGCGCCGCGCAGATCACCGACGATTTCAATTCGGTCGTCGACGATCCGTCGATCGCGATCATCGCCGAGATGATCGGCGGCACGGGCATCGCGCGCGAGCTTGTGCTGCGCGCGATCGCGAACGGCAAGCACGTCGTGACGGCGAACAAGGCGCTGCTCGCGGTGCACGGCACCGAGATTTTCGAGGCCGCGCGCGCGAAGGGCGTGATGGTCGCATTCGAGGCGGCCGTCGCCGGCGGCATCCCGATCATCAAGGCGCTGCGCGAAGGCCTGACCGCGAACCGCATCCAGTACATCGCGGGCATCATCAACGGCACGACGAACTACATCCTGTCGGAAATGCGCGACCGCGGGCTCGACTTCGCGACCGCGCTGAAGGCCGCGCAGGAACTCGGCTACGCGGAAGCCGATCCGACCTTCGACATCGAAGGCGTCGACGCCGCGCACAAGGCGACGATCATGAGCGCGATCGCGTTCGGCGTGCCGGTGCAGTTCGACCGCGCGTACGTCGAGGGCATCAGCAAGCTCGACGCAACCGACATCCGCTACGCGGAAGAACTCGGCTACCGGATCAAGCTGCTCGGCATCGCGCGCCGCGCCGAAAACGGCATCGAGCTGCGCGTGCACCCGACGCTGATCCCGGAGAAGCGCCTGCTCGCGAACGTCGAGGGTGCGATGAACGCGGTCGTCGTGCACGGCGACGCGGTCGGCACCACGCTGTACTACGGCAAGGGCGCGGGTGCGGAGCCGACCGCGTCGGCGGTGGTCGCGGATCTCGTCGACGTCACGCGCCTGCACACGGCCGATCCCGAGCATCGCGTGCCGCACCTCGCGTTCCAGCCCGACAGCCTGTCGAACACGCCGATTTTGCCGATCGAGGAAGTCACGAGCGGCTACTACCTGCGCCTGCGGGTGGCCGACCAGACCGGCGTGCTCGCCGCCATCACGCGTATCCTCGCCGAATCGGGCATCTCGATCGACGCGCTGCTGCAGAAGGAGTCGGAACAGGTCGACGGCGCGAACGGCGAGACCGACATCATTCTGATCACCCACGAGACGCTCGAGAAGAACGTCAACGCGGCGATCGCGCAGATCGAGAGCCTCGCGACGGTCGTGTCGAAGGTCACGAAGCTGCGCATGGAAGCGCTGAACTGAGGATCGACGACGACATGAACTACATCTCCACGCGCGGCGCCGGCATCGGCGAGCGCCACACGTTTTCCGACATCCTGCTCGGCGGTCTCGCGAAGGACGGCGGGCTCTACCTGCCGGCCGAGTATCCGAAGGTGTCCGCCGACGAGCTCGCGCGCTGGCGCGGGCTGCCGTACGCGGATCTCGCGTTCGAGATCCTGTCGAAATTCTGCGACGACGTGCCGGCCGACGACCTGCGTGCGATCACGCGCCGCACGTACACGGCCGACGTGTACAGCAACACGCGCCACGGCGAGAACGCAGCCGACATCACGCCGCTGAGGACGCTCGGCACCGAGAACGGCGCGGCGTTGTCGCTGCTCGAACTGTCGAACGGCCCGACGCTCGCGTTCAAGGACATGGCGATGCAGCTGCTCGGCAACCTGTTCGAGTACACGCTCGCGAAGCACGGCGAAGCGCTGAACATCCTCGGCGCGACGTCGGGCGACACGGGCAGCGCGGCCGAATACGCGATGCGCGGCAAGGCCGGCGTGCGCGTGTTCATGCTGTCGCCGCACAAGAAGATGAGCGCGTTCCAGACGGCCCAGATGTTCAGCCTGCAGGATCCGAACATCTTCAATCTCGCGGTCGAGGGTGTGTTCGACGACTGCCAGGACATCGTGAAGGCCGTGTCGAACGATCACGCGTTCAAGGCGCAGCAGAAGATCGGCACGGTCAACTCGATCAACTGGGCGCGCGTCGTCGCACAGGTCGTGTACTACTTCAAGGGCTACTTCGCGGCGACGCAATCCAACGACGAGCGCGTGTCGTTCACGGTGCCGTCGGGCAACTTCGGCAACGTGTGCGCGGGCCACATCGCGCGGATGATGGGGCTGCCGATCGCGAAGCTCGTGGTCGCGACCAACGAGAACGACGTGCTCGACGAGTTCTTCCGCACGGGCGCGTATCGCGTGCGCAGCGCCGAGAACACGTATCACACGAGCAGCCCGAGCATGGACATCTCGAAGGCGTCGAACTTCGAGCGCTTCGTGTTCGACCTGCTCGGCCGCGATCCGGCGCGCGTGATGCAGCTGTTCCGCGACGTCGAGGAGAAGGGCGGTTTCGATCTCGCGGCGAGCGGCGATTTCGCGCGCGTTGCCGAGTTCGGCTTCGTGTCGGGCCGCAGCAGCCACACGGACCGCATCGCGACGATCCGCGACGTGTTCTCGCGCTACGACACGATGATCGATACGCATACGGCCGACGGCGTGAAGGTTGCGCGCGAGCATCTCGACGCAGGCGTGCCGATGGTCGTGCTCGAGACGGCGCAGCCGATCAAGTTCGGCGAGACGATCCGTGAAGCGCTCGATCGCGAAGCCGAGCGGCCGGCCGCATTCGACGGGCTCGAGGCGCTGCCGCAGCGCTTCGAAGTCGTGAAGGCCGACGCGCAGCAGGTGAAGGACTTCATCGTCGCGCATACGGGCGCGTAACGGCTGGCCGGGCCGCGGGCCCGGCAGCGCAGGACGGCCGGAATGCCGATTCGTCGAACGGATCGGGGTTCCGGCCGTTTCGTTTGGCGGCGCGGTGCAACGGTGCAACGGTGCAGCGATAAGCAGGCGTTCTGCAGCCCGCCGCGCGTCTGCGGTCGAGCGTCGCGCGAAACAGGTGCCAGACCCGCGCGTGCGCGCCGATCACGGTTTTCGCATGTCGGCCATATCGCGCGCCCGCGCGACGGCGTCGCTACAATGACGTATTGACTCCAACGATCCCCGATTCCATCGATGTCGAACCCGAATCCCGCGGCGCCGCGCGCGCCGATGCTGTCGACCGCCGAGGCGCTCGCCGCGCTGCTCGATGCCGCGAAGCCGCTGCCCGGCACCGAAACCGTCGTCACGCTCGACGCGCTCGGCCGCGTGCTGGCGGCCGACGTGAGCTCGCCGCTCGACGTGCCGCCGATGCATACGAGCGCGATGGACGGTTATGCGGTGCGCGTCGCCGACCTGCTGCACGGCGAGCGGCGTTTGCCGGTGTCGCAGCGGATTCCGGCCGGTCATCCGGCCGCGCCGCTCGCGGCCGGCACGGCCGCGCGGATCTTCACCGGCGCGACGGTGCCGGCCGGCGCCGACGCCGTCGTGATGCAGGAGCAGGCGGCGGCCGACGGCGATGCGGTCGAGATCCTGCATACGCCGAAGGCCGGTGAATGGATCACCGCGCAGGGCGCGGACATCCGGCAGGGCGCGGTGATCCTGCCGGCCGGCACGCGGCTCACGCCGCAGGCGCTCGGCCTTGCCGCGTCGGTCGGCTGCGCGCAACTGTCGGTTGCTCGGCGGCTTCGCGTCGCGGTGTTCTTCACCGGCGACGAGCTGACGATGCCGGGCGAGCCGCTGAAGCCCGGCGCGATCTACAACTCGAACCGCTTCACGCTGCGCGGGTTGCTGGAGCGGCTCGGCTGCCATGTGACCGACTACGGGATCGTGCCCGACTCGCTCGCCGCGACGCGCGACACGCTGCGCGAGGCCGCGCGCGATCACGACGTGATCCTGACGAGCGGCGGCGTGTCGGTCGGCGACGAGGATCACGTGAAGCCTGCCGTCGAGGCCGAAGGGCGGCTCGCGCTGTGGCAAATCGCGATGAAGCCCGGCAAGCCGCTCGCGTACGGCGCGGTGCGGCGCGGCGACGATCGCCCCGATGCGCACTTCATCGGGCTGCCTGGCAACCCGGTATCGAGTTTCGTCACGTTCCTGCTGTTCGTGCGGCCGTTCCTGCTGCGCCTGTCCGGCGTGCGCGACGTCGCGCCGCGCGCGCTGTCGCTGCGTGCCGACTTTTCGCAACGCAAGGGCGACCGGCGCAACGAATTCCTGCGCGCACGCGTCAATGCGGCCGGCGGCCTCGATCTGTTCCCGAACCAGAGCTCGGCGGTGCTGACGTCGACGGTCTGGGGCGACGGCCTGATCGACAATCCGCCGCAGCACGCGATCAGCGCCGGCGAGACCGTGCGTTTCATTCCGTTTTCCGAACTGCTGTCGTAACGCGGCGGCTTCCCGAACCATGAAGATTCAACTGAAATTTTTTGCAAGCGTACGAGAAGCGCTGGGCGTCGCCGACGAGCAGGCCGACGTGCCGGACAGCGTAACGACCGTCGGCGACGTGCGCGCGTGGCTGCGCGTGCGCGGCGGTGCGTGGGCCGAGACGCTCGCCGAAGGGCGCGCATTGCGCATGGCGTGCAACCACGAGATGACCGATCCCGACACGCGGCTCACCGAGGGCTGCGAGGTCGCGTTCTTTCCACCGGTGACGGGCGGTTGAGCTTTGCATGGGACCGGAGTAAGCGCTGAAGTACCAACTCCGGTCGACCGCGAAGCATGGGACCAGAGTAAGCGCTGAAGCGCTAACTCTGGTCGACAGAGGCAGACGATGGCAACGATACGAATCCAGACCGACGACTTCGATCTGAACGCCGAAGTCGCGGCATTGCGCGCGCGCAACCCGAAGATCGGCGCGATCGCGTGCTTCGTCGGCACGGTGCGCGACCTGAACGAAGGCGATTCGGTCGCCGCGATGGAGCTCGAGCACTATCCGGGGATGACCGAGAAGGCGCTCGAGAAGATCGCCGCCGAGGCAGGCCGGCGCTGGCCGGGCATCGACGTCGCGATCGTGCATCGGGTCGGCAGGCTCCTGCCGCTCGACCAGATCGTGATGGTGGCGACGGTTGCCGCGCATCGCGGCGATGCGTTCGCGTCGTGCGAATTCGTGATGGACTACCTGAAGACCGAAGCGCCGTTCTGGAAGAAGGAAACGACGCCGGACGGCGAGCGCTGGGTCGATGCGCGCAGCACCGACGACGCGGCGCTCGCGCGCTGGGGCGTCGAATCGGGCAACACGCCGCGCTGAGCGCCACGTCAGCGCGATGCGGCGATGTGCCGCATGTGCGCAATCGTCGCGCGCGATGTGTACGCGTTACGCGTCCGGATCTGCGCTGCGCCCGATGATCTTCGTCGGAAACGGCTCGCCGCGGGCGCGCGACGGCAATGCGTGCGGATCGTCGCCCGCATCGCGGCGGCGCGGCGCGATCGCATCGAGCAGCGCCTGCTGCTCGGGCGGAATCCGGTAATCCCAGCCGAACCGGCTCAACTGCAGGCTCTGCGCGATCCGCAGCGCGGGTTCCATGAAGCGGATCGCCGCGGGCGGCGCGTAGCGCGCCTCGACGGTCTTCAGGAACAGCGACAGCCAGCGGCTGAAATGGGCCGGCTCGATCCCGTCGAGCGGCTGGTGCGCCTGCTGCACGTTGCCGCGATAGCCCTTGGTGCCGAGCACGAGGCTCGACCAGAACGTGACCATCTTCGGCAGATGGTCGTCCCAGCGGCCGGCCAGTTTCGCATCGAACACGGGCCCGAGCAGCGGATCGGCGCGCACGCGGTCGTAAAACGCGTAGACGAGATCGCGGATGTTGTCTGCGGTCGGCTCGGCATCGCGAGGGTGGGCCGGGGCGGTTTCGGGCGAGGCGGGCAGGTCGGTCATGGCAAAAAGGGCCGGGAGATCGAGGCAACGACGGAGCGACGGCGCGGGCAACGCGCAGGACGCCGGCAGGATTTTGACGCAAAATAGCGTCCAACAACCCCTGGAAAACGTGCGAACGCCATACATCTTATTGCGCGCACGCCATCCGGGCAACCCGGGGCCGCGGAACGGGACCGTCAGCCGGCCCGGCGCGCGTCCCGACCGGCCCGGCCCGCGTAATCGGGGCACGATCGATCTTTTCCGTATTCGCCCATGAGACTCACCGACTACACCGACTATTCGCTGCGCGTGATGCTGTACCTTGCCGTGCGCGGCGAGGGGCTCGCGACGATCCAGGAGATCTCGGACGCCTACGGCATCTCGAAGAACCATCTGATGAAAGTCGTGCAGCAGCTCGGCGAGCTCGGATGGGTCGACACGGTTCGCGGCCGCAATGGCGGGCTGCGGCTGTTCCCCGAATCACTGCAGCTGACGGTCGGCCAGGTCGTGCGCGCGACCGAGAGCGACTTCGCGCTGGTCGGCTGCTTTTCGGCCGACGGCGGCGAATCGCGCGGCTGCGTGATCGAGCCGCAGTGTCGCCTGAAGGGGGTGCTGGCGGCCGCGCGCGATGCGTTCTTCGCCGAACTCGACCGTCACACGCTCGGCGAACTGATCGAACCCGCGTCGCCGCTCATGGCATTGCTCGGCATCCGTCCGGTCGCGCTCGTGCGCGCCGCGCCGTCACCGGACGAATCGCCCGCGCCCGTCGAGCCGCCGTCTACGGCCGGCTGACACGCGGGCGCCGCGTCCCGCGATCCGCCTCTCGGCCGCGGCATTGCCATCCAGCGACTTTTTGCGCTGAATCAACCCGAATTTCGCTTGAAAGGCGCATAACCATCCTCATCTTGGTGTTAATCGAAAATTGGAGGTCTCGACAAAATGAGAATCGACAAGCTCACCACCAAGTTCCAGGAAGCACTCGCGGACGCACAAAGCCTTGCGGCAGGCCGCGACAATCAATACATCGAACCCGTTCACGTACTGGCGGCGCTGGTCGCACAGCACGACGGTTCCGCACGCTCGCTGATGTCCCGCGCGGGCGTTCACGTGCAGGCGCTGCAAGGCGCGCTGAACGAAGCGATCTCGCGCCTGCCGCAAGTCACGGGCACGGGCGGCGATATCCAGATCGGCCGCGAGTTGGCCGGGTTGCTGAACCAGGCCGACAAGGAAGCGCAGAAGCTCAACGACACGTTCATCGCGAGCGAGATGTTCCTGCTCGCCGTGTCCGACGACAAGGGTGACGCCGGCAAGCTCGCGCGTCAGCACGGCCTCACGCGCAAGGCGCTCGAAGCCGCGATCGCCGCGGTGCGCGGCGGCTCGCAGGTGCACAGCCAGGATGCCGAAAGCCAGCGCGAGGCGCTGAAGAAGTACACGGTCGACCTGACCGAGCGCGCGCGTTCGGGCAAGCTCGATCCGGTGATCGGCCGCGACGACGAAATCCGCCGCTCGATCCAGATCCTGCAGCGCCGCACGAAGAACAACCCGGTGCTGATCGGCGAGCCGGGCGTCGGCAAGACCGCGATCGTCGAAGGGCTCGCGCAGCGGATCGTCAACGGCGAAGTGCCCGAGACGCTGAAGGGCAAGCGCGTGCTGTCGCTCGACATGGCCGCGCTGCTCGCCGGCGCGAAGTATCGCGGCGAGTTCGAGGAGCGCCTGAAGGCCGTGCTCAACGACATCGCGAAGGACGAAGGCCAGACGATCGTCTTCATCGACGAGATCCATACGATGGTCGGTGCCGGCAAGGCAGAAGGCGCGATGGATGCGGGCAACATGCTGAAGCCCGCGCTGTCGCGCGGCGAGCTGCACTGCATCGGCGCGACCACGCTCGACGAATACCGCAAGTACATCGAGAAGGATGCCGCGCTGGAACGCCGCTTCCAGAAGGTGCTCGTCGACGAGCCGAGCGTCGAGGCGACGATCGCGATCCTGCGCGGGCTGCAGGAGAAGTACGAACTGCACCACGGCGTCGACATTACCGACCCGGCGATCGTTGCAGCGGCCGAGCTGTCGCATCGCTACATCACCGATCGCTTCTTGCCCGACAAGGCGATCGACCTGATCGACGAGGCTGCTTCGAAGATCAAGATGGAAATCGATTCGAAGCCCGAAGAGATGGACAAGCTCGACCGCCGGCTGATCCAGCTGAAGATCGAGCGCGAAGCCGTGAAGAAGGAGCAGGACGAAGCGTCGCAGAAGCGCCTGCAGCTGATCGAGGAAGAGATTGACCGCCTCGGCCGCGAATATGCGGACCTCGAGGAGATCTGGACCGTCGAGAAGGCCGCGGTGCAGGGCAGCGCGCAGCTCAAGGAAGAGATCGAGAAGGCGCGGGCGGACATCGCACGGCTGCAGCGTGACGGCAAGCTGGAGAAGGTCGCCGAGCTGCAGTACGGCAAGCTGCCGCAGCTCGAGGCGCAACTGAAGCAGGTCACGCAGGCCGAAGAGCAGGAGCAGCACAACCCGACGCGTCCGCGCCTGCTGCGCACGCAGGTCGGCGCCGAGGAAATCGCGGAAGTCGTGTCGCGTTCGACGGGGATTCCCGTGTCGCGGATGATGCAGGGCGAACGCGAGAAGCTGCTGCACATCGAGGAAAAGCTGCATGAGCGCGTGGTCGGCCAGCATGAGGCGATCGGCGCGGTGGCCGACGCGATCCGCCGTTCGCGCGCGGGTCTCGCCGATCCGAACCGTCCGTACGGCTCGTTCCTGTTCCTCGGCCCGACGGGTGTCGGCAAGACCGAGCTGTGCAAGGCGCTGGCGTCGTTCCTGTTCGATTCGGAAGAGCACCTGATCCGCATCGACATGAGCGAGTTCATGGAGAAGCACAGCGTCGCGCGGCTGATCGGCGCGCCGCCGGGTTATGTCGGCTACGAGGAAGGCGGCTACCTGACGGAAGCCGTGCGCCGCAAGCCGTACAGCGTGATCCTGCTCGACGAGATCGAGAAGGCCCATCCGGACGTGTTCAACGTGCTGCTGCAGGTGCTCGACGACGGCCGCATGACGGACGGGCAGGGGCGCACGGTCGACTTCAAGAACACGGTGATCGTGATGACGTCGAACCTCGGCTCGCAGGTGATCCAGGCGATGACCGGGGCGCCGCAGGACGAGATCAAGGACGCCGTGTGGCTCGAGGTGAAGCAGCACTTCCGCCCCGAGTTCCTGAACCGGATCGACGACGTCGTTGTGTTCCATGCGCTCGACCGCAGCAACATCGAGTCGATCGCGAAGATCCAGCTGGCGCGCCTGCACGACCGGCTCGCAAAGCTCGACATGGCGCTCGACGTGTCGGAAGCGGCGCTCGAGCAGATCGCGAAGGTCGGCTACGATCCGGTGTTCGGCGCGCGGCCGCTGAAGCGCGCGATCCAGCAGGAGATCGAGAACCCGGTCGCGAAGCTCATCCTCGCGGGCCGCTTCGGTCCGAAGGACGTGATTCCGGTCGACGTCAACGACGGCAAGTTCGTGTTCGACCGTGTCGTTCACTGAACGCCGGCCGCCGGCCGCACGCCCGGTTCGCGCCGGGCGCGCAAAAACAAACACCCCGCCTCGGCGGGGTGTTTGCATATGGAGCGGCCCGATTGGGCCATGAAGCGGGGACTATGAAGCGGCGTGGGCTCAGCCCTGCTTGTTGCCGCCGAACATGCCGGCGAGCTGCGACAGCGAGCCGAGCACGTTCGACGGGTCGACCTGGGCCTGGCCATCGGCCGGCACCGCGCCGTCCGGCGTCGCGTGGTTGACGACGTGCGGCAGCACCTGCGCGAGGACGGTCGAGGCCATCGACGGGTCGACGCCGAACTTGCTTGCCAGCGCGCCGATCGCGTCCGAGCCGAGCACGTTCTGCAGCGCATCCGGCGAGATCGGCTGGTTCTGGCCGGTGCCGACCCACGAGCCGATGATGTCGCCGGCGCCGCCTGCCTTGAACTTTTCGATCAGGCCGTTCAGGCCGCCCGGCTGATTGTTGATGAATTCGAGCGCGGTCGTGATCAGTGCGCTTTGCGAGTTGCCGCCGGACTGGCCGCCGATCAGACCGCCGACGATGTCGAGGAGACCCATGGTTCTTCACCTTTACCGATAAGGGCGCCGCAATAAGGGCGCCCGTTGAACGAATGCCGCGCGCACGCCGTCGCGCGCGCGGCGCATATCAGGCGCCCGACGCCGCGGCGGCGGAGGCTGCCTTGTCCTTCTTGCTCTTTTTCTTCGAACCCTTCGTCGCCTTCGCGGACGACGCTGCGGCCGGTGCGCTCGCACCCGCGTCGGCGGATGCCGCTGCGGCCGCTGCCGCCTTTTCCTTCTTCGATGCGCGCTTGGCCTTGGCCGGCTTCGTGGCCGCATCCGGTGCGCTTGCCGCCGGGGCCGGCGCCGTGGCCGTCGTGCCGGCCGTCGCGGTCGTGGACGTCGACGCGGTGCCTGCCGACGTCGTTGCCGGCGTGGTGGCCGGCTCGGTCGCGGCCGGCTTCGACAGCTTCACGCCCTTCGGCGGCGTCGCCGAGCCGCCGATCGTCAGGCCGTTCTCCTCGAGATGCCCGACCGATTTCGTGCCGAGGCCCTTCACGCGGTTCGCCAGATCGTCGGCGTCCTTGAACGGGCCGTTCTTGGTGCGTTCGTCGATGATCGCCTTCGACTTCACGGGCCCGAGACCCTTCACGGATTCGAGCGTGGCCTGGTCGGCCGTGTTGACTTCGACGGCCGCGGCAAGGCCCGCGGCGAGCGACAGCGATAGCGCGACGAACAGCATCAGCAGCTTTTTCAGCATGGCAAGGGCTCCCTGGTTCTGACGGATGAATGGCTGTTGCAACGGACGGCGGGGCGGCACGCGGCCGGACGTCGCCGTTAAGCATAGGACAAATGCGTGCCCTTTTTAAGACAGGCTGACCGAATCTTGCGGAAGGCTTGCGTCGCTGTAAAGGCCGAAAGCTGCGCCGGGCGGCGATTTTGACCATTCTTTACGGTGTCGCGGGGCATCGCGGGTTGTCGTCGCGCTGGCCGTTCGATAGTGCTTGACTTAGAGTTAGCTCTAACTCCTAACCTTGTTCCTGCCATGTCGAAAACCGTATCCAAACCTTCCGCCGCCGGTCCGCTGACGATCGGGCAAGTCGCCGAGCTGACCGGCGTGTCGACGCATACGTTGCGGTATTACGAGCAGGCCGGCCTGCTGCGTGCGATTTCGCGCACGGCGGCCGGGCACCGGCTCTATGCGCCGGCCGACCTTGACTGGCTGGCCTTCGTGATGCGCCTGAAGGCGACCGGCATGCCGATCGCGCAGATGCAGGAGTTCGCGGCGCTGCGCGCGCAAGGCGAGCCGACGTTCGGCGCGCGGCGCCGATTGCTGGTCGCGCATCGCGACGCGGTGCGCGCGCATATCGCGGAGCTGCAGGCGAGCCTCGACGCGATCGGCGACAAGATCGCGTACTACGAGGCACAGGAACGCGAAACGGAACGACGGGCGACACTTTCTCACTCTCAATCGGAACAGGGCGGACACAATGGAACAACTCGTTGAAGATCGTTATACGCGCGGCTGGAACAAACTGAAGGAAATCGACGGCGAAGTGGGCGAACGCGTGATCGCGGCGCTTGCACCGATCGCACCGGATTTCGGGCGGCTCCTGGTCGAGTTCAGTTTCGGCGACATCTACAGCCGGCCGCAACTCGACCTGAAAGCACGCGAGATCGCGACGATCGCGGCGTTGGCCGCGCTCGGCAACGCACAGCCGCAATTGAAGGTGCATATCGAGGCTGCGCTGAACGTCGGCTGCACGCGCGACGAGATCGTCGAGGTGTTCATGCAGATGGCCGTCTACGCGGGTTTCCCGGCCGCGCTGAACGCGCTGTTCGCCGCGCACGAGGTGTTCGTGCGGCGCGACGAAGCGGCCGGTGAGGCCGGGAAAGCAAGCGAAGCGGCCGCGCAGGCCGCGTGATGGTGGTCGCGCCGGCTCGTCACGCGCGGTGCGGCGCGACGATCCGGTGTTTCGCGATTCGCCGGTACAGCGTCGCGCGCGAGATGCCGAGCGCCTGCGCGGCCGCGTCGGGCCGCCAGCGGTGCGCGGTGAGCGCCGCGACGATGCGGCCGCGCTCGTCGTCGGGCAGCGCGCCGGCCGGCGCGGCGCCGAGCTGGGCGGCGATGTCGGCAGGCAGGTCGCGTCGAGTCACGCGCGCTGTGTCGCACACCGCGCACGCATAACGCAGCACGTTGCGCAGTTGCCGTACGTTGCCGGGCCACGGATAGGCGGCGAGCTGTTCGGCGAGCGTCGCGTCGAGCATGAGCACGTGGCCGGTCGCCTGCGCTTCCTCGGCGAATACGGCGGCAATCACGTCGCGCACGTCCGCGCGCTCGCGCAGCGGCGGCAGTTCGAACGTCGCGCCGCTCAGCCGGTAGTACAGATCTTCGCGGAACGTGCCGTCGGCCACCATGCGCGCGAGATCGCGGTGCGTCGCGCAGATCACGTCGAGATCGACGCGCACGGGCGTATCGCTGCCGAGCGGCACGACCTCGCCGTCGGCGAGCACGCGCAACAGGCGTGTCTGCAGCGCGAGCGGCATGTCGCCGATTTCGTCGAGAAACAGCGTGCCGCCGTCGGCGAGCGCGATCTTGCCGCGCGCGCCGTGCTTGCGCGCACCGGTGAACGCGCCGGCCGCATAGCCGAACAGTTCGCTCTCGATCAACGCTTCCGGCAGCGCGCCGCAGTTGACGGCAACGAACGGCCGCGCGCGCCGCGCACCGGCATCGTGGATCGCGCGCGCGAACACTTCCTTGCCCGCACCGGTTTCGCCGAGCACGAGAATCGGCAGCCGCTTGCTCGCGACCCGCAGCGCGAGCTCCGCCTGTTGCGCGATGTGCGTGTCGCTGCTGTGCAGGAACGGCGTCAGCGCGCCGACGTGGCGCGTCGCGGTGCCCGCGCGCCGCGATACCGTGCCGGGCTCGCGGCCGGCGCGTCGTAGCGGCGCACGCAGCCGCGCATAGAGCGGTGCGCCGGTCGCGCGCAGCCGCAGCGCGACGATCGTATCGAGCCGCGCGGCATCGCGCAGCGGCATCTCGGTTGCGTCGAAGATCTCGTCGATATGGCGCGGTTCGCGCAGCGCCGGCAGCGCATCGCGCGCCTGCCGGTTCGCGGCGACGATATTGCCGCATTCGTCGAACGCGATCAGCCACTCGGGTTGCGCTTCGACGTAGTGACGGTTCGGATGCCCGAACAATATCCAGTGCTGCGCGGTGCTGTGCACGAAGTAGCCGTCCTCGATCAGCGCCGCGCTTTGCCGCACGAGCTGGTAGACGAGGCGCTGGCTGTCGCGGCCGTCGGGCGAATGGACGGCCGACGCGTCGAGCACGCCGATCAGCTCGCCGCCGGGCGAGAAGATCGGCGCCGCGCTGCAGGTGAGCGTCGTGAACGCCGCGCGAAAGTGATCGGTCTTGTGCACGGTGATCGGTGCGAGATCGGTCAGCACGCTCGCGACGCCGCACGTTCCTTCCTCGCTTTCGGACCAGCACGAGCCGATGTGCAACCCCGCATGGCGGAAGTCGTTGCGGCGCTCGCGGTCGATCCGGTAGTCGATCGTCACGCCGTGCGCGTCGGTCAGCATCACGCAGTAGTCGGCGACGCGGATCATGTCGTGCAGCCGCGTCAGGCACTGGCCCGACGCACGCAGGAAGGCTTCCTCCTTGTCGCGCACTTCGCGCAGCTCGGACGCGGTCAGCACGCGCGGGCCGATCGACGAAGCGGGGTCGAGACAGTAGCGCTCCAGCGAACGTTGCCACGACGACACGAGGCGCGCGGAATCGGCCGGCGCGGGCAGGCGTCCGGCGAGCGCGCCGAGTACACGGTCGGCGTGCTGGGCCTGGGGGACGGCGTAGGGCATGGTCGGCTCCGGTTCCGTACGGCGGGGAATTCGATGCTCTTGTAGCACATCCGGTCCGGCGGATCACATTGCATCGCAGCACGCGGCAGGCGTGAGACGTTCGTCTCATGTGTCTCTCGTCCGGTCTCGCGCAGTTGAGACGCCCACAGCGTGGCGTTCGGCTTGTCGCGGCATGCGCCACGCCGCGTCAACGCAGGGTTTGCAGGCAGCGCGGCGCGCTTGGGCAGTCGCCGCGATGAGCGCGTCGTCGCATCGACGACGTGAGACGCGCGGGCAGATTCGCCGCGCGCTGCGTCGTCACGGCCGCGAATCCGGAACACGGGCATGCCCGCCGCGCCAGCGCGGGCGCGGGTTTCGCGGTCATCGCGCGCACGGTGGCACGCCGCTTGCAGAGATCACGGGCAAGTCCGGCGCGGTCGCGTCGGCGACGACGATCCGCAGCCCGTCGATGGCCGCGGACGAAACAGGCAGGGCCGGAGCGGGCGCCAATGCGCCGGTGCCGGTCAACTGGATGGAGACAAACCCGTGACGACGCCAGTTACCGTCGGTGTGATCGCGAACCCCGCTTCGGGGCGCGACATCCGCCGCCTCACGACGCATGCATCCGTGTTTCCGACGGCGGAGAAGGCGAACATGATCGTGCGCCTGCTGGCCGGCCTCGGCGCGATGGGCATCGAGCGCGTGCTGACGCTGCGCGACCGGACGGGCATCGCGACGCTGCTGCTGCGCGCGCTCGACACGCATCGCGCGGTCGCGCCGCACGAGCGCTGGCCCGAGGTCGAGTTCGTCGACCTGCCGATCACCGATACCGTCGCCGACACGCAGGCCGGCGGCGCGTACCTGCACCGGATGGAAGTCGCGCTGATCGTCGTGCTCGGCGGCGACGGCACCCATCGCGCGGTTGCCGCGTTTTGCGGCGCGACGCCGCTCGTCGCGCTGTCCACCGGCACCAACAACGCATTTCCCGAACATCGCGAGGCGACCGTCGCAGGCGTCGCGGCAGGACTCGCCGCGACCGGCGCAGTGCCGGCCGAGGTCGCGTTCACGCGCAACAAGCGACTCGTCGTGCGCTGCGTGGCGGGCGCACAGCCGGGGCGCGAAGAAATTGCGCTCGTCGACGTGTGCGCGGCGCGACAGCGCTTCATCGGCGCCCGCGCGATTTCGGGGCCCGACGATATCGACTCGCTCTACCTGACGTTCGCGGAACCGGACGGCATCGGTTTGTCCGCGCTCGGCGGCGCATGGGCGCCGCTCGAGCGCAGCGCGCCGCACGGGCTTGCAATGCGCTTCGCGGACGAAGGCAAGACGGCCGGCACGCCGCTCGTCGCGCCGATTGCGCCGGGCCGCGTCGACCGCGTCGTGATGCGCAGTTGCGAGCGGCTCGAACCGGGCGCATGGCAGACGATCCCGTTCGAGCGCGGCACGCTCGCGTTCGACGGCGAGCGCGAGATCGAGGTGGCGCGCGGCGATCGCTATGAGATTTCGCTCGACTGGCGCGGGCCGCTTACCGTCGACGTCGGCCGCACGCTGCGCTACGCGTCTTCGCGGCAATTGCTGCGCGACGCCGGCGCGTGGCGTGACTGAGCATCCGGTTTCTCGAACGACATTTCGATATCCATAACGATCATCAAGGAGACATTGCCATGACAACCCCTCTCGAAGGACAGGTCGCCATCGTCACGGGCGGCGCGCGCGGCATCGGCCGCGGCATTGCGCTGACGCTCGCCGGCGCGGGCGCCGACATCCTGCTGGCCGACCTGCTCGACGACGCGCTCGACGCCACCGCGCGCGAGGTGCGCGCGCTCGGCCGCCGGACGGCGGTCGCGAAGGTCGACGTCACGCAGGCCGCGCAGGTCGACGCGATGGTCGCGCAGGCGCTCGCCGAACTCGGCCGGCTCGACATCCTCGTGAACTGCGCGGGCGTGATCAGCATTCATCCGGTCGAAGCGCTGACCGAGCGCGACTGGGATTTCGTGATGGACGTGAACGCGAAGGGCACGTTCCTCGGCTGCCGCGCGGCGCTCGCGCATCTGAAGGCGCAGGGCCGCGGCCGGATCATCAACGTCGCGTCGATCGCCGGCAAGGAAGGTTTTCCGAATCTCGCCCATTACAGCGCATCGAAGTTCGCGGTCGTCGGCTTCACGAACGCGCTCGCGAAGGAACTCGCGCGCGACGGCGTGACCGTCAACGCGATTTGCCCCGGCATCGTGCGTACCTACATGTGGGACCGGCTGTCCGATGAATGGAAGACCGACGGCGAATCGGTCGAGGAATCGTGGCAGCGGCACCAGTTGACGCTGATCCCGCAGGGCCGCGCGCAGACGCCCGAAGACATGGGCCGGCTCGCGCTGTTCTTCGCGACGATGGACAACGTGACGGGCCAGGCCGTGAACGTCGACGGCGGCTTCACGTTCCACTGACGGCCGCAGGCCGTGCAATCCGTCGCCACGGCACGGCCGCGGCGGCATTCGCAGTCAGACCTATCCAGGAGACACACATGACCGTTTCGACCCAGCTCAGCAGGGACAAGCTGCTGGACGCATACCGGCTGATGCGCACGATCCGCGAATTCGAGGAGCGCCTTCACGTCGAATTCGCGACCGGAGAAATCCCCGGCTTCGTTCACCTGTACGCGGGCGAGGAGGCGTCCGCGGTCGGCACGATGCTGCACCTCGGCCTTGCCGACTACGTCGCGACCACGCACCGCGGCCATGGCCATTGCATCGCGAAGGGCGTCGACGTGCACGGGATGATGGCCGAGATCTACGGCAAGAAGACCGGCGTTTGTCACGGCAAGGGCGGCTCGATGCACATCGCCGACCTGTCGATGGGGATGCTCGGCGCGAACGGGATCGTCGGCGCGGGCGGCCCGCTCGTGTGCGGCGCGGCGCTCGCGGCGAAGCACAAGAAGTCCGGCGGCGTCGGCGTGTGCTTCTTCGGCGACGGTGCGTCGAACCAGGGCGTGATCTTCGAATCGATGAACCTCGCGTCGGTGTGGCGGCTGCCCGCGATCTTCGTCGCCGAAAACAACGGTTATGCGGAAGCGACGTCGTCGAGCTGGTCGGTCGCGACCGACAACATCGCGGATCGCGCGAACGGGTTCGGGATGCCGGGCGTGATCGTCGACGGCTTCGACTTCTTCGCGGTGCACGAAGCGCTTGGCGAGGCCGTCGAGCGTGCGCGCAACGGCGGCGGCCCGACGCTCGTCGAGGTGAAGTTCACACGCTATTTCGGCCATTTCGAAGGCGATGCGCAGACCTACCGCGCACCCGGCGAGGTGCAGAAGCTGCGCGACGAGAAGGACTGCCTGAAGCACTTCGAGACGCGCGTCGTGCGCGCCGAGGCGCTGACGACCGCCGACCTGCGCGCGGTCGACGCCCAGGTGAAGGCGCTGATCGACGATGCGGTCGCGCAGGCGAAGGCCGCGCCGCTGCCCGACGCGGCCGACCTGCTGACCGACGTCTACGTGTCGTATCCGTGAGCGCGGCCTGACATCGCAGCCGGCACGGCGAACCGAACATTCCAGGAGACAGACATGGCAAGGAAGATCACTTATTCGCAGGCGATCAACGAGGCGCTCGCGCAGGAAATGGCTCGCGACGACAGCGTGATCGTGATGGGCGAGGACAATGCGGGCGGCGCGGGCGCGCCGGGCGAGGACGACGCGTGGGGCGGCGTGCTCGGCGTGACGAAGGGGCTGTTCCACAAGTTTCCGGGCCGCGTGCTCGATACGCCGCTTTCCGAAGGCGGCTACATCGGCGCGGCGGTCGGCGCGGCTGCGTGCGGGATGCGGCCGGTCGCGGAGCTGATGTTCATCGATTTCATGGGCGTGTGCTTCGACCAGATCTTCAACCAGGCCGCGAAATTCCGCTACATGTTCGGCGGCAAGGCCGTGACGCCGGTCGTGATCCGAGCGATGTACGGCGCCGGGCTGCGCGCGGCCGCGCAGCACTCGCAGATGCTCACGTCGCTGTTCACGCACATCCCGGGGCTGAAGGTCGTGTGTCCGTCGACGCCGTACGACGCGAAGGGGCTGCTGATCCAGGCGATCCGCGACGACGATCCCGTGATCTTCCTCGAGCACAAGCTGCTTTACACGCGCGAGGGCGACGTGCCGGAGGAGTCCTATGCGATTCCGTTCGGCGAGGCGAACGTCATGCGCGACGGCGACGACGCGACCATCGTCACGTACGGCCGGATGGTGCATCTCGCGATGGATGCGGCGGCGAAGCTCGCGAAGGACGGCATCCAGGTCGACGTGATCGACCTGCGCACGACGTCGCCGCTCGACGAGGAAACCATCCTCGAAAGCGCGGAGCGCACCGGGCGCGTGGTGGTGGTCGACGAAGCGAACCCGCGCTGCTCGATCGCGACCGACATCGCCGCGCTCGTCGCGCAGCGCGCGTTCCGAACGCTCAAGGCGCCGATCGAGCTCGTGACCGCGCCGCATACGCCCGCGCCGTTCGCGAGCGTGCTGGAAGACCTGTATATCCCGTCCGCCGATGCGATTGCGCAGGCGGTCCTGAAGACGAGGAGCTGACACGATGTCGATTCACATGATCACAATGCCCAAGTGGGGGCTGTCGATGGAGCAGGGGCAGGTCAACGGCTGGCTGAAGGCGATCGGCGAGCGCGTGACGAAGGGCGACGAAGTGCTCGACGTCGAGACCGACAAGATCTCGTCGGGCGTCGAATGCGCGTTCGACGGCACGCTGCGCCGGCAGGTCGCGCAGGAGGGCGAGACGCTGCCGGTCGGCGCGCTGCTCGGCGTCGTCGCGGCGGCCGAGGCGAGCGATGCCGACATCGATGCGGCGATCGCCGAGTTCCAGCGCGATTTCGTGCCGAGCGCGGCGTCCGACGAAGCGGCGGGACCGCAGCCCGAGAAGGCGCAGATCGGCGGCCGCACGGTGCGCTTCCTGAGGCTCGGCGACGGCATGGGCACGCCCGCCGTGCTGATCCACGGTTTCGGCGGCGACTTGAACAACTGGCTGTTCAATCACGCGGACCTCGCCGCGCACCGGCCCGTGTGGGCGCTCGACTTGCCCGGTCATGGCGAGTCGGGCAAGGCGGTCGACACGGGCAGCCTCGACGAACTGGCCGACGCGGTGCTCGCGCTGCTCGATGCGCAGCACATCGAGCGCGCGCACCTGATCGGCCATTCGATGGGCGGCGCGGTCGCGATGGCCGCGGCCGAACGCGCGCCGCAACGCGTCGCGTCGCTGACGCTGATCGCGAGCGCGGGGCTCGGCGCCGACATCAACCGCGCCTATATCGACGGCTTCGTCGCCGGCAACAGCCGCAACACGCTGAAGCCGCACCTCGGTGCGCTGTTCGCGGACAACGCGCTCGTGACGCGGCAACTCGTCGAGGATCTCGTCAAGTACAAGCGGCTCGAAGGTGTGCAGGCCGCGCTGGAAAAGATCGCGAACGCCGCGTTCGACGGCGCGGCGCAGCGGCGCGTGTTCCGCGAGCGGCTCGCGGCGCTCGCGCCGCGCACGCTCGTGATCTGGGGCGAGCGCGACCAGGTGATCCCCGCGCAGCACGCGCAGGGCTTGCCGGACGGCGTGCGCGCCGAGGTGATCGCCGGCAGCGGGCACATGGTGCAGATGGAGGCGGCTGCCGACGTGAACCGCCTGATCGTCGCGTTTCTCGGAGACTGACGATGGCCGCCGCGCTCGAACGACCCAGCCTCACGGCGCTCGGCCAGCCGGGCGCTAGAAGTCGCGACAAGCTCGCGCGCATTCCGGTGCGCGTCGAGCCCGCGGCCGGCGCGGCGCTGCCGAAGCCGCCGTGGCTGCACGCGCGGCCGATGATGAGCGCGGCGGTGGCCGACATGGCGGCCGTGCTGCGCGACCATCGGCTGCATTCCGTCTGCGAGGAGGCGATGTGCCCGAACATCGGCGAATGCTTCGCGCAGCGCACCGCGACCTTCATGATCATGGGCGGGCTGTGCACGCGGCGCTGCCCGTTCTGCGACGTCGCGCACGGCCGTCCCGAGCCGCTCGATCCCGACGAGCCCGCGCGGCTGGCCGATGCGGCCGCGGCGCTCGGGCTGCGCTACGTCGTGATCACGTCGGTCGACCGCGACGACCTGCGCGACGGCGGCGCCGCGCATTTCGCCGCGTGCATCGCGGCGGTGCGCGCGAGCGTGCCGGGCATCGGCGTCGAAGTGTTGACGCCGGATTTCCGCGGCCGCGTGGCGCGCGCGCTCGACGCGCTGTCGTCGGCCTGGCCGGACGTGTTCAACCACAACATCGAGACGGTGCCGTCGCTGTATCGCGTGGCGCGGCCGGGCGCCGACTATCGCGGCTCGCTCGAACTGCTCGCGCAGGCGAAGGCCGCACGGCCGACGCTCGTGACGAAATCGGGGCTGATGCTCGGGCTCGGCGAGCGCGACGACGAGGTGCGCGACACGCTGCGCGACCTGCGCGCGCACGAAGTCGACGTGCTGACGCTCGGCCAGTATCTCGCGCCGTCCGCGCACCATCTGCCGGTGCGGCGCTACGTGAGCCCGGACGCATTCGCCGCGTGGCGCGACGAGGCGCTGGGGCTCGGTTTCAGGGAAGTCGTCGCCGGCCCGCTCGTGCGGTCGTCCTATCACGCGGCCGACGTGCTGGCGGATGCGTAGCGGGCAGCGCGTCAGGCCTGGGCCGATACGTGCGCGCGGCTCACGTGGCGCAGGTAGAACACGAGCCCGGCGCCCGCAAGCATCAGGCTGACCGTGTTCGCGAACCAGAAGCCGCGCGCGCCCGTCAGCCATGCGGGCGCGATGCCGCCGACGTCGAAGCCGAGCACGTAGCCGCCGCTAAGTCCGACGCCCCACAGCGCGACCGCATAGATCACGGTCGGCACGATCGCGACCTTGTACGCGCGCAGCACGAACGCCGACGTGACCTGCAGCGCATCGAACACGTGGTAGCACGCGACGATCGCGACGAGCGGCAGCGCGGCCGCGGCGACGGCCGGGTTCGGCGTATAGCCGCCGACGATCAGCGGGCGCAGCGTGAATACGAGCACGCCGTATGTCGCGGCCACGCCGCACGCGAACATCACGCTGTGCCGGCCGAGCAGCCGTGCTTCTTCGGGGCGTCCGGCGCCGAGCGCGCGCGCGACCAGCGTCGAGGCCGCCACGCCGATCGACAGCGGCGTCATGTACAGCACCGCGCCGATGTTGCCGGCGATCTGGTGGCCGGCGAGCGTCGTCGTGCCGAACTGCGCGATGAACAGCGCCATGCAGGTGTACGACGTGACCTCGATCAGGTATGACAGGCCCATCGGCACGCCGAGTTTCAGGATCGCCTTCTGGCGCTCCCAGACGGGCCAGCAGAAGCGCGAGAAGATCGCGAGCGGCGCGAACACGTCGAGCTTCGCGAGCAGCGTGTAGCCGATCAGCGCGAGCGCCCAGTTGATCAGCGTGCTGGCCAGCCCGCAGCCGGGGCCGCCGAGGGCCGGCACGCCGAACCCGCCGAAGATGAACCACACGTTGAGCGGAAACTTGAGCAGCAGCGCGCCGATCTGCAGGATCATCGCGAGCCGCGGCTTGCCGGCCGCGTTGGTCAGCGCGTTGTAGATGCGAAAGACGAGGCTGGCGGGCAGCCCGTACGACAGGATGCGCAGGTAGTCGACGGTGCGGTCGTGCAGCGCGGCGGGCGTGTGCGCGATGTGCAGCAGCGGCTCGGGAAAATGCAGCAGCAGGAAGCCGGGTATCGCGAGCAGCAGCGCGAGCCACAGTGCCTGGCGGACTTCCTCGCCGATCTCGGCATAGCGCCGCGCGCCGTACAGTTGCCCGGTGATCGGCTGCAGCGCGGACAGGATGCCCGTCAGGCCGATATAGATCGACACGTAGATCGACGAGCCGAGCCCGAGCGCGGCGAGATCGGTGGCCGAGTAGCGGCCGACCATCGCGGTGTCGATCACGCCGAACGCGATGATCGCGAGCTGACCGACCAGCACCGGCCACGCGAGACCGACGATCCGGCGGATGTCGCCGAACATCGTCAATCGGCCGCCTGGCGGCGCGGCGGGCGACGCTTGACGGGCGTCTTCGGTCGTTCGATGCGCTCGTACAGGCGGAAGCGTTCGTCGCGGTCGGCGACGCGGCGGCCTTCCCATACGAGACGCCACACGTATTGCGACATCGCGCTCGGCTCGCCGAAGTCGGAACGGTCCTGGCGCAGGATCACGTCGCAGTCGCCGGAGAAATCGAAGTGCATGTTGCCGAAGTACGCGAAGGTCGCGATCTGCGCATCGCCGAGCCGCACCGGCGAGATGCACTCGTAGTCGGACGGCAGGTGCAGCGCGATCTGCTGCGCGACATCGCGATAGGTCCGGCCGTAGTTGACGATCGGCAGCCACAGCGTCATCAGCAGCACCCACATCAGCGTGGTGCCCGCGCCCGACAGCACGACGCTGCGCCACAGCACCTTCGGCTGCCGCGAGACGCGCCAGCGCACGAGCACGCACCAGCACACGGTGACGATCACCGCGCAGATGAACGACAGGATCTTGAAATGCGGCTCGTAGCCGGGCACGAGACGCGCGAGGTTGCGTGCGAGCGGATGCGGGAAACCCGTGAGCGACGCGAGCCACACGAGCCATACGAAGGTGCCGAGAATCGTGAAGCTCAGCACCGCGAACCAGTCGAACGCGTTGATCGCACCGCGCTTGAGGGTCGGCAGCGCGAACGTCGCGAGCACCGCGAGCGGCGGCAGCAGCAGCATGTACATGCGGTTCGACTGCTGGCTCTGCAGGATCACGAGCGCGACGAGCGGCACGGCGACCGACAGCGGAATCGCGATGTGCGCGCGGCGGCGCATGCCGGCCCAGCTCCACCACGCCCAGATCGCGAGCGGCCAGGCGGGCCACGTGAACAGCGGCAGGTTTTTCGCCGCATACGCGAGCACGGCGGTCGGCGGGCCCGAAAAGCGCATCAGGCTGCCGTGGATCCACTGGTTGAAGAACCAGGCGGCGTCGTCGGGCGCCGCGACGAACGCGGCAAGCGGCCACAGCGCGAAGATCGCGGCCGCGAGCGGCACGCCGACCAGCGGCAGCCGCAGGTTGCGCATCTCGGGCGTGACGAGCCACAGCGCGGCAGTGCCGGCGAGCAGCGCGACGACCAGCACCGGGTTGCCGGACAGCGCGACGAGGCCGATCGCGAGGCCCCACCACAGCGCGCCCTGCATCGGCTTGTCGATGCCGCGCACGATCCCGTAGACGAGCATCGCGATCCACGCGAACTGCGCGACCTGCGGCGTTGTTTCGTGCCCGCGTTCCGCGAGGCCGAAGCATGCGACGAGGACCAGCAGCGCGCCGTCGGCGAGCGTGCGGCCGTAGTCGCGCGGCTCCGGCTCGCCACCGAACGCGTACTTGAACGGCTGGACCTCGGCGCGGCGGCCGAGCAGGTAGGCCGCGTACCAGACGAATGCGCATGCGACGCAGAACAGCACGCCCGTATCGACGCGCGACGCATTGCTTGCATTGACCCACGGGCCGAGGCCGCGGATCGACAGCGCGCCGAGCCAGTAGCCGAGCGGCCCGTCGGGCGTGATGAACTTGCCGACGAGGTTCGGCAGCAGCCAGTCGTGCCAGCCGCCCTTGGCCATCGTCCACATCACGCCGAAGCCCGCCGCGTCCTCGTTCTTCCACGGGTCGCGGCCGAACAGGCCGAACGCGGCATAGACGAAGCAGAGCGTGAGCAGCAGCCAGCGCGGCAGCGCACGCGTGGCGGAGGCGGTGAGACGGACGACAGGCTTCATGCAGATGAGCGTTTTGTTATGGGCAGGCGGCCGGCGCGGGTGCGCGCGGTCGAGCCGGTTTCGAGCATCCGGCATTGTAGACGCGCCGGCTGCTGCGCGTCAGGTCGTTGCCCGGACGCCGGCCGGCGTTTTTCCGGCGAGCAGAGACAAAAAAGGGCAGCCTGGGCTGCCCTTTTGTGCGATACCGGTGCGTTGCAACCACCGGATGCGGTGCGAAGCTTACTTCGCCTTGCCGCTGGCGCGTACGCCAAACTTGTTCTTGAACTTCTCGACACGGCCTGCCGTGTCCATGATCTTTTGCTGACCCGTGTAGAACGAGTGCGATTCCGACGACACTTCGATCTTGGCGAGCGGGTAGGTCTTGCCGTCGAGTTCGATGTTTTCGCGCGTCTGGATCGTCGAGCGCGTGATGAACTTGAAGCCGTTCGACATGTCTTGGAAGACGACTTCGCGGTAGTTCGGGTGGATGCCTTCTTTCATGGTCTTTCCTTGGTGAGAGCGGTAGCCAACCCGCCGCTTGCCGTGCCGGAGCGCGCACATTGCGCATACACCAGACGACGCCAAGCCCGGCGCGAGCCACTTGCCTAAGGTCGAAAAACGGCGATTATGCCAGAAAATCAGATGGTTGACGAATAATTTTCACGGTGCGTCGAGCGCGCCGGTGCCGGCCGGATCCTGCCGGTAGTAGCGGGCGAGCAGCCGGTACAGCTCCGGAAATTCTGACTCGAACGCTTTCGGCCGCACGAACAGCGCCTCGCTGCACACCGCGAAGAATTCCGACGGGTGGTCGGCCGCATAGGGATCGATCAGCGATTCCCGCTCGAAGCGCGCCCACGCACGGTCCGGCACCGCGTCGACGCGTGCGCAGAACTGGTCGTACGCATGTTCGAACACGTCGGCCCACGCCTGCGCATCGAGGTGCGGCGCGTGCCAGCGGCGAAAAAGGGGCGGATAGCCGTCGGCCGCGCCGTTGACCATGTCGATCTTGTGCGCGAACTCGTGGATCACGACGTTGTACGCGTCATGGCCGTCCGTCATCTGCGCGTCTTCCCACGACAGGATCACGGGGCCGCCTTCCCATGCCTCGCCGCTCGCATCCTGCTCGACTTCGTGGACGACGCCGTCCTCGTCCTGCACGGTCTTGCGGATCACGAATTCGCCCGGATACACGACGACGCCGACCCAGCCGTCATACAGCGACAGGTCGAGATTCAGCACCGGCAGGCAGGCTTGCGCGGCGATCGCGACGATCATCGCATCGGTCAGTTCGAGCCCGTGCGCGGTCGAAAACGATTTCTTCGCGATGAACAGGCTCGTCAGCTCGCGCAACCGGCCGAGCGCGTCGGGCGACAGCGTCGCGAGGAACGGCAGGCGCTCGACGGTGTCCTGCCACAGCGCGTCGGGGATCGGGTGGCTGCGCAGCGCGCGGTCGCGGCGGCGGTCGTCGAACCAGCGGGTCAGTTTCGATAGCATGGAGGCTGCGGACGGAAATCCAAAGCCTGTCTTTTAACTCAATCGATCTCTTTTTGCCATGCCGCGAAGAGGCCGCCGACGAGCGCGACGCCCGCCAGGAAGTAAAAACCGTCGAGCGACGCGAGGAACGACGCCTGTTGCGCGACCATGCGGGCGATGGCGGCGATCGCGAGGCCGTGCGCTTCGTTCAGCGCGTGCCCGGCGGCCGCATAGCTGCGTGTCAGGGCGTCGACGGTTTGCTGGAACATCGGGTCGAACACGTTCGCGCGCTCGACGAGCCGCGTCTGGTGCACGGCCACGCGATGCTGCTCGACGATGATCACCGACGACGTCGCGAACGAGATCGTCAGTTGCCGCACGATGTTCTTAAGCCGGTAGCCGTGCGTGTATTCGTCGATCGCGAAGATCCGGAACGTCAGGTTGGCCACCGGCAGCACGATGAAGAGCAGCAGCAGCCCGCGCAGCAGCAGCGGGGCGATCAGCGCGGCTTCGCCGACCTGCGGCGTCATCCGCGTCATCCACAGCGCGGCCGTGACGGCGATCGCGAACCCCGGCACGACGAACCATTTCTTGTGCGTGACGAATTTCGCGTAGCGCAGGTACGCGAACAGCGCGGTGGCCGAAATCAGCGACATCGTGCCCACCAGGCGCCCGGCGTTCTCGACCGGATAGCCGAGCCCGCCTTCGAGAAACCGCGATGTCAGGTAACTGAAACCCGTCGTCTCGTAGTAATAGAACATGTAGAGCAGCAGCCCGACCTGGTACGTCCGCTCGCGGAACGCGTGCAGCCGCACGAGCGGCGTCGGGTGATGCCACTGGTGATACGCGAACCACGCGAGTGCGCCGATCCCCGCGATCGTCAGCAGGATCAGCATCGGCGAGCCGCTGTAGAGCTGGTAATGCACCTGCTGCAGCACGATCTGCAGCGCCCCTTGCGCGAGTGCGAACACGACGTACGGCCAGAAGTGTCCGGAGCCGCGTTCGTCGTCGGGTGTCCGGCCCGAATCGGGCAGCGTGAGCAGCGCAAGGATCGCGAACGCGATGCCGGCGGGCGCCGTGCACGCGAACAGCGCGCGCCATGTCGAATGCGCGACGAGCAGCCCGCCGACGATCGGCGCGAGCGCACTGCCGAGCAGGATCATGATCAGGAACGCGCGCGTCGCGGGAGGCCGTTCCTGCGGCTTGAAGCTGATCTGGATCAGGATCCGGCACGCGCCCATCATCGGGCCGATGAAATAGCCCTGGAAACCGCGCGCGAACGCGAGTTCCAGCGACGTGTCGGCAAGCGCGGCCGCGATCGCGCCGAACGAGAACATCAGCATGCAGCCCGCGACGTAGCGGCGATGCCCGAGCCGGTCGACCCACCATTGCTGCTGCAGGATGCCGAGCACGGCCGTGACCGCGTACGCGCTCGACGACCACACGAGTTCGTCGGGCGATGCGTTGATGCCGCCCGCGATGTAGCTCGCGAAGAACGAGAAGACCGCGTTGTCGAAGTAGTCGATGCCGGTGACGAGCGCGAGCGCCCACGGGAGCAGGTCCGCGCGCAGGTTCGCGCGGCTCCACAGCGGCGAGCGGCCGGGCACCGCGTTCATTCTCGATCCTTACGAGTGCGCCGCGCGTCGGCTTCGGCCTGCCGCTGCGCGATCAGCGCATCGGGGTTTTCGCCGGCGAGGCGCCGCTCGACGTAGTCGATGTCGTGCTGCAGTTCCTTGCGCAGCGCGACGGCTTCCTTCAGTTCGCGCTGGACGGCCGCGATCCGCCGGTCGAGCGTGCCGATCTGCTCGGCGAGGCCGGTGCGGATGTCGCGCAGCGACGCATCCGAATAGCGGCGCCGGCCGTCGCCCGTTTCTTCCAGCGGGCGCTTCAGCATTTCGGTGATGCCATGCAGCGAGAAGCCGAGCGCGCGCAACCGCAGGATGCGCGCGAAGCGTTCGAGATCGGCTTCGTCGTAGAGGCGGTAGCGGCCTTCGCTGCGCGACGGCGTGACGAGCCCGCGCTCTTCGTAATACTTCAGCGTGCGCGGCGTGACGCCGAGCCGCGATGCGGCGTCGCTCACGGTCAGCAGCGGGGTGGAGGCGTCGTTCGGCATCGGGAGGGGGATTCGGTCGGGGGGCGATGCCGCGATTATAGATCAACCTGTACGTTCACGTTCATGTTGGGGCCGAAAAACGGCCGCCGGGCAGGATGCGCGGGCGGCCGTTCGTTGCGGCGCGGGGCGATCAGCCGCCGCGGCGCATCAGGTCGAAGAACTCGGAGTTGCTCTTCGTCTGGCGGATCTTGTCGAGCAGGAATTCCATTGCCTCGACTTCATCCATGTCGTGGATGAATTTGCGCAGCACCCAGATCTTCTGGAGGATCTCGGGCTTGATCAGCATTTCCTCGCGACGCGTGCCCGACTTGTTCAGGTTGATCGACGGATACACGCGCTTTTCCGCGAGGCGGCGCTCGAGGTGCACTTCCATGTTGCCGGTGCCCTTGAACTCTTCGTAGATCACGTCGTCCATGCGGCTGCCGGTTTCGATCAGCGCGGTGCCGATGATCGTCAGCGAGCCGCCTTCCTCGATGTTGCGCGCAGCACCGAAGAAACGCTTCGGACGTTGCAGCGCGTTCGCGTCGACACCGCCCGTCAGCACCTTGCCCGATGCCGGGATCACGGTGTTGTATGCACGTGCGAGGCGCGTGATCGAGTCGAGCAGGATCACGACGTCGTGCTTCATTTCGACGAGGCGCTTGGCCTTCTCGATCACCATTTCGGCGACCTGGACGTGGCGCGTGGCCGGTTCGTCGAACGTCGATGCGATCACTTCGCCGGCGACCGAGCGCTGCATTTCGGTCACTTCTTCAGGGCGCTCGTCGATCAGCAGCACGAACAGGATCACGTCCGGGTGGTTCTGCTTGATCGCGTGTGCGATGTGCTGGAGCATCACGGTCTTGCCCGACTTCGGCGACGCGACGAGCAGGCCGCGCTGGCCCTTGCCGATCGGCGCGATCATGTCGATGATGCGGCCCGTGACGTTTTCCTCGCCGCGCATTTCGCGCTCGAGCGACAGCGGCTTGTTCGGGTGCAGCGGCGTGAGGTTCTCGAACATGATCTTGTGTTTCGAGGCCTCGGGCGGCTGCCCGTTGACTTTGTCGACCTTCACCAGCGCGAAGTAGCGCTCGCCGTCCTTCGGCGTGCGGACTTCACCTTCGATGGTGTCGCCGGTGTGCAGGTTGAAGCGGCGGATCTGCGACGGGCTGATATAGATGTCGTCGGTGCTCGCGAGGTACGACATTTCCGGCGAGCGCAGGAAGCCGAAGCCGTCCGGCAGCACTTCGAGCGTACCGTCGCCGAAGATCGTCTCTCCCGTCTTGGCGCGCTTTTTAAGAATGGCGAACATCAACTCCTGCTTGCGCAGGCGGTTCGCGTTTTCGATCTCGAGGCCATTGGCCATTTCGATCAGTTCGGACACGTGCAGAGACTTGAGCTCGGATAAATGCATACGGAGAACCCGCCAGGGAGGAGAAGCGACGAAAGAAATAAGGGAGGAGGGCGAGCGGAAGCGCTCAGAGACTTAAATGCGTCTTGTAGACGTTTTTTAATTCTAGCATAGGCCGATTCGCGCTTGAGCGGCCGATCGGCGGCTTGACGACGGACGTGTTGCCGGTTGACAACACGTCCGCGGAACTGCCGGTATTACAGGTGGCTGTCCAGGAATGCGGTGAGCTGCGACTTCGACAGCGCGCCGACCTTCTGCGCGGCGGCCGCGCCGTTCTTGAACAGGATCAGCGTCGGGATGCCGCGCACGCCGAATTTCGCGGGCGTTGCCTGGTTGTCGTCGACGTTGATCTTCGCGATCTGCAGCTTGTCGCCGTAGTCCTTCGCGACTTCGTCGAGGATCGGGGCGATCATTTTGCACGGGCCGCACCATTCGGCCCAGAAATCGACGAGCACGGGCTTGTCGGACTTGACGACGTCCTGTTCGAACGATGCGTCGCTGATGTGTTTGATCTGTTCGCTCATTGGGTCAATACCTCTTACGGTTCGGGGACTGCCTGCTTGCGCGTTGCGGCGTACCGGCCGCCGTAGGCTGCCGGCCGCTGCGGCAGGTCACTCCGCTCTCCGGGAAGGAGGGGCGTAAGCGCTGCATGCCGCGGCTCGCGGGTCGTTCGGGCGTCATATTAGCCTAAATTGCTATCTGCTGCGGGCGGCGATAGTAGCCGCTACGCGAGTAGGGGTACGACGCGACGTTCGACCGTTGTGCCCCGCAGGTGGAGGTCGGCTCGCAAATTACAAGGGGGCGGCATATATGTAGCGATTCGGGGCGCTGGACACGTGCCGACCGGCATGGTTGTTCGCATTGGTGCGAACAAACGGTCGCATTCATCCGGAAGCGGTGATAGAATATGCCGTGACGGGCCTCCTCGCATGGTGGGGCGGTGAACCTGGTCAGGTCGGGAACGAAGCAGCCACAATCGTTTTCCGCCAGTGCCGAGGGTCGGGCTCGTCACCTTCCTTCTCGCCCCGTTCGCAGGGCGTTTTTTATTTCCGCGTCACACTCCGTTTTACTTGCACTTTGCTCGTCTTCCGCACCGTTTCGCGTGTCGGCGCGACGCAGCGTTGCTGATACAATTTCCCGATGACCTATCAAGTTCTCGCACGCAAGTGGCGTCCGAAGGATTTCGCTTCGCTCGTCGGCCAGGAGCACGTCGTCAGGGCGCTTACGCACGCGCTCGACGGCGGGCGTCTCCATCACGCCTATCTGTTTACCGGAACCCGCGGTGTCGGCAAGACGACGCTGTCGCGGATCTTCGCGAAGGCACTCAACTGTGAAACCGGCGTCACGTCGCAGCCGTGCGGCGTGTGCCGCGCCTGTCGCGAGATCGACGAGGGGCGTTTCGTCGATTACGTCGAGATGGACGCCGCGAGCAATCGCGGCGTCGACGAGATGGCCGCGCTGCTCGAGCGCGCGGTGTACGCGCCCGTCGATGCGCGCTTCAAGGTCTACATGATCGACGAAGTGCACATGCTGACGAACCACGCGTTCAACGCGATGCTGAAGACGCTCGAAGAGCCGCCGCCGCACGTCAAGTTCATCCTCGCGACGACCGATCCGCAGAAAATTCCCGTCACCGTGCTGTCGCGCTGCCTGCAGTTCAACCTGAAGCAGATGCCGGCCGGGCACATCGTGTCGCATCTCGAACGGATCCTCGGCGAAGAGCAGATCACGTTCGAGCCGCAGGCGCTGCGCCTGCTCGCGCGTGCCGCGCAGGGCAGCATGCGCGACGCGCTGTCGCTCACCGACCAGGCGATCGCCTATTCGGCGAACGAGGTGACCGAGTCGGCCGTGTCGGGCATGCTCGGCGCGCTCGACCAGACTTACATGGTGCGCCTGCTCGACGCGCTCGCGGCCGGCGGCGGCCCGGAAATCCTCGAGATTGCCGACGAGATGTCGCTGCGCAGCCTGTCGTTCTCGACCGCGCTGCAGGATCTCGCGAGCCTGCTGCACCGGATTGCGTGGGCGCAGTTCGCGCCGGGCTCGGTGCTCGACGAATGGCCGGAAGCGTCCGACCTGCGCCGCTTCGCGGAGACGCTGAGCCCCGAGCAGGTTCAGCTGTTCTATCAGATCGCGACGGTCGGCCGCGCGGAGCTCGGCCTTGCGCCGGACGAGTACGCCGGTTTCACGATGACGCTGCTGCGGATGCTCGCGTTCGAGCCGGCCGTTGCCGCCGGCAGTGCGCCGGGCGGCCAGCCGTCCGTGCCGCGTGCCGTGCCGGGCCCGCGCGCTGCCGCGGCATCGGTTGCTGCGGCGAAGCCGGTATCGCCTGCCCCCGCCGACACGATGCGTCCGCAGGCCGCCGCGCCGGCTGCTCCCGTTGCGCCGGTCGCGCGTTCAGCGCCGGCAAGGGCCGGCGACGAAGCGGGCCGGCCGGCCATGAAGCCGGCTGCTGCCGAGGCACCCGCGCCGGCTCCGGGTGATGCACAAGTTATCGAGGCGCCGCAGCCGGAAGCGAATGCGGCGCCGGCCGGCGATATGCCGCCACCGGCCCGCAAGGAACCCGAGCCGCCTGCCGCTGCTGCCACTGCTGCCGTTACGCAGCGAAACGACGAACCGGCCGCTGCGCCAGCCGAACCGGTGCCGCGCGCTGCGCCGCCTGAACCCGCCGCGCGTCCGGCATCGCGTGCAGGCGGCGCTGCCGCTGCGCTCGACGTGCTGCGCAACGCGGGGATGCGCGTGTCGTCCGACCGTGCGCGGGCAGGCGCTGCCGCGAAACCGGCGGTCGAGCCGGCCGCCGAGAAGCCGGCCGCGCCGCGTCCCGCCGTGCAGGTGCCGACGCCGCGCGCTGCCGCCCGTGCGCCGCAAGCAGCCGATTCGCGCCAGGCTTCGCCGCCGTGGGAGGACATCCCGCCGGACGACTACGTGCCGCTCAGCGCCGACGAGATGTTCGGCGGGCCCGACGATGGCTTCGTCCCCGTGTTCGACAGCGGTCCCGATGACGTGCGTGTATCGCCGAAGCCGGCGGAAGCCCGTCCGGCCGCGCCGGTCGACACGCGACCGTTGCCGCCCGCGATCGCGCTCGATCCGGTCGGCTTCGACGGCGAATGGCCGGCACTGGCTGCGCGCCTGCCGCTCAAGGGCGTCGCATACCAGCTCGCGTTCAACAGCGAACTGACGGCCGTCGATGCGACGACATTGAAGCTTTCCGTGCCGGTGCCGCAGTATGCGGACGCCGTGCAGGTTGCGAAGCTGAAGGCCGCGCTGGCCGATGCGCTCGGCAAGCCAGTCGAAGTAGCGGTCGAAGTCGGGCCCGCACGGCGCACGGCGGCAGCGCTCGATGCGGCCGCGCGCGCGGCACGCCAGCGCGAGGCCGAGCAGGAGATTCACGGCGACCCGTTCGTCCAGCAGCTCGTGCGCGACTTCGGTGCGCGCATCGTCGAGGGCTCGGTGCGTCCGCTCGCCGATTCGGCGCCGGACGGTCCGCCGCCGACGCTGCATTGAACTGACCGCACCGCGACAGGCACAATCACGCCCGCACAAATTGGCCGGCACACTTCGCGTGCCGGTTTTCACACGATCAAGAAAGAAGGAGTATTCCCATGTTGAAAGGCAACCTCGCCGGACTGATGAAGCAAGCGCAGCAAATGCAGGAAAACATGAAGAAGATGCAGGAGCAGCTTGCGCTGATCGAAGTCGAAGGGCAGTCGGGGGCGGGCCTCGTCAAGGTGACGATGACGTGCCGTAACGAAGTGCGTCGCGTGTCGATCGACCCGAGCCTGCTCGCGGACGACAAGGACATGCTCGAGGATCTCGTCGCGGCCGCGTTCAACGACGCCGTGCGCAAGGCCGAAGCGACGTCGCAGGAAAAGATGAGCGGCATGACGTCGGGCCTGCCGCTGCCCCCGGGCTTCAAGCTGCCGTTCTGAGCGCGGTGTCCTTGCCACTGTTTGCCGCCGTATGAAACAGCCGTCCGCCCTGTCCGCTCTCGTCGAAGCACTGCGCGTGCTGCCCGGCGTCGGGCCGAAATCCGCGCAGCGCATGGCGGTCCACCTGATGCAGCACGACCGCGAGGGCGCGGAGCGGCTCGGCCGGTCGCTGCTGTTTGCGACCGAGCACCTGCAGCACTGCGAGAAATGCAACACGTTCACCGAAGCGCAGATCTGCGAGGTCTGCAGCGACGAAGAGCGTGATCCGACGCTGCTGTGCGTCGTCGAGACGCCTGCCGACCAGATCATGCTCGAGCAGACGATGACTTACCGCGGGCTTTATTTCGTGCTGATGGGGCGACTGAGCCCGCTCGACGGGATCGGTCCGAAGGAAATCCATTTCGACCGCCTCGTGCGGCGCGCGTCCGACGGAATCGTCAAGGAAGTCGTGCTTGCGACCAACTTCACGAACGAGGGCGAAGCCACCGCGCACTACCTCGGCCAGACGCTGAAGGCGCGCGGCCTCGCGGTCACGCGCCTCGCGCGCGGCGTGCCGGTGGGCGGCGAGCTCGAATACGTCGACGCGGGCACCATCGCCCGCGCGATGCTCGACCGCCGCACGATGTAAGCCGGGCGTCGCCTGCGGGCGGCGCCGTTCCTCATGCCAGGGAGACACATGAGCACCAGCCAGGGCCCGCTCGCGGGCGTCAAAGTGCTCGAATTCGGAACGCTGATCGCGGGGCCGTTCGCGTCGCGGCTGTTCGCCGAATTCGGCGCGGAAGTGATCAAGATCGAGGATCCGAACGGCGGCGACCCGCTGCGCAAGTGGCGCAAGCTCCATCCGGAGCAGGGCGGCACGTCGCTTTGGTGGTCCGTTCAGGCGCGCAACAAGAAGTCGGTCACGCTCAACCTGAAATCCGATGCCGGCAAGGCGATCGCGCGGCAGCTCGCGCGCGAGGCCGACATCGTGATCGAGAACTTCCGTCCGGGCCTGCTCGAAAAGCTTGGGCTCGGTTACGACGTGCTGTCGGCCGACAACCCGGGCCTTGTGATGGTGCGCCTGTCCGGCTACGGGCAGACGGGCCCGTACCGCGACCGGCCCGGCTTCGGCGCGATCGCCGAATCGATGGGCGGGCTGCGCCACATCACCGGCTATCCCGACCTGCCGCCGCCGCGCATCGGCATCTCGATCGGCGATTCGATCGCCGCGCTGCACGGCGTGATCGGCGCGCTGATGGCGCTCCATCACCGCAAGGTCAACGGCGGTGCGGGGCAGGTGGTCGACGTTGCGCTGTACGAAGCCGTATTCAACATGATGGAAAGCGTGGTGCCCGAATACGGCGTGTACGGGATGGTGCGCGAGCGCACCGGCGCGTCGCTGCCGGGTATCGTCCCGTCGAATACGTATGCGTGCCGCGACGGCAGCATCGTGATCGGCGGCAACAGCGACCCGATCTTCAAGCGGCTGATGAAGGCGATCGAGCGTGACGACCTTGCCGACGATCCCGCGCTCGCGCGCAACGACGGGCGCGTGCCGCGCACGCAGGAAATCGACGACGCGATTGCCGAGTGGCTCGCGCCGCGCACGATCGACGATGCGCTCGTCGTGCTCAACGCGGCCGACGTGCCGGCCGGGCGCATCTACAGCGCCGCCGACATGTTCACCGATCCGCAGTTCGTCGCGCGGCAGATGATCCAGCGCTTCAAGCTCGCCGACGGCACCGACATTCCGCTGCCGAACATCACGCCGAAGCTGTCGGACACACCGGGCGAAACGCGCTGGCTCGGGCCCGAGCTCGGCGAGCATACGGACGAGGTGCTGCGCGGCCTCGGCTACGACGCGCAGGCGATTGCCGCGCTGCGCGACGCGGGCGCGATCTGAGCGCTGCCGGGCCTGTCGCTTCGCGCAGGCATTCCCGAGGGGGCATCCCCCAAGAGGACGTCCTTCGGGGCGGAAAACCAGGGGCGGCCCGGCGTTTTCTTGAGAGCGCGGAACGCCGCCGCTCAATGCGGCGGCGCACCGCGCGCGCTTGCGCGCACCCTGCCGTCCGCGGCCGCCGGACTGTCGCTCTCGCGCCATCTTTCCTCGGTTACAATCGCCGGATGCGAATCCTACTCAGCAACGACGACGGCTATCTCGCCCCCGGTCTCGCCGCGCTCAGCGAAGCGCTGCGGCCGCTGGCCGAACTCACTGTGATCGCGCCCGAGCAGAACTGCAGCGGCGCATCGAATTCCCTCACGTTGTGGCGACCGCTGTCGGTGCAGCGCGCGACGGGTACGGGTTTCTTCTACGTGAACGGCACGCCGACCGATTCGGTGCACGTCGCGTTGACGGGGATGGCCGACGCGAAGCCGGACATCGTCGTGTCGGGGATCAACAACGGCCAGAACATGGGCGAAGACACGCTTTATTCGGGGACAGTTGCAGCGGCCACCGAAGGCATCATGTTCGGTATTCCGGCCATCGCATTCTCGCTGGCCGACAAGGGCTGGGCCCATCTGGCGGACGCTGCGCGCGTCGCCGCGGAAATCGTCGAGCACTATCTCGCGCATCCGCTGCCGGGCCAGCCGCTGCTGAACGTCAACATTCCGAACCTGCCTTACGACGAACTGAAGGGCTGGAAGGTCACGCGCCTCGGCAAGCGTCATCCGTCGCAGCCGGTGATTCGCCAGACCGACCCGCGCGGCGAGCCGGTGTACTGGATCGGTGCGGCGGGCGCGGCGCTGGACGCGAGCGAGGGCACCGATTTCCACGCCGTCGCAAACGGTTTCGTGTCGATCACGCCGCTGCAGCTCGACCTTACGCATACGCAGATGCTGCCCGCGACGCGCGAATGGGCGCGCGCCAGAGGACGGGCTTCATGAGCGGCGAGCGCGCGAAGCGGTTCCCGCTCGCGCTCGAAGATCTCAAGCGAGCGCCACGCAAGTCGGAAGGTCGGGCCGGTGAACGCCATGCGGCGGTCGCGGCGCCGAAGGCCGTCGACAAGCCTGTTGCCGTGCTGAAACCGGTTGCGGTGAAGCCGGCTGCCGGGCGCGCGCCGCTGTCCGGTTCCGCCGTCGCGAAGCCTGCGACCGCGCCGAAGCCGACCGCGCTGAAGCCGGCGCTGCCGAAGCCGGCCGCGCCGAGTGTCGCGCCGGCCGGCGCGTTCGCGCTCACGTCGGAACGCGTGCGCGAGCGGATGGTCGAACGGCTGCGCGCGAACGGCGTGACCGACGTGCGCGTGCTGGAAGCGATGGCCGCGGTGCCGCGCCACATGTTCGTGGATCCTGGGCTTGCGACGCAGGCCTATGAGGATTCGGCGTTGCCGATCGGCCATCAGCAAACAATTTCAAAGCCGTCGGTCGTCGCGCGCATGATCGAGCTCGCGATGGCCGGCCGCACGCTCGAGCGCGTCCTCGAGATCGGCACGGGCTGCGGCTACCAGGCCGCCGTGCTGAGCCACGTGGCACGCGACGTGTATTCGATTGAACGCATCAAGCCGCTCTACGAGCGCGCGAAGCTGAACCTGCGCCCGCTGCGCGTGCCGAACATCCGGCTGCACTACGGCGACGGGCGTGTCGGCCTGCCGTCCGCGGCTCCGTTCGACGCGATCGTGATCGCGGCGGCGGGGCTCGACGTGCCGCAGGCGCTGCTCGAGCAACTCGCGATCGGTGGGCGGCTCGTCGCGCCGGTCGGCGCGCAGAGCGGGCAGCACCAGGTGCTCACGCTCGTCGAGCGCATCGCGCACGCGCAATGGCGAGAGTCCCGGCTTGATCGCGTTTTCTTTGTCCCTTTAAAATCCGGAGTGATTTGAAACCGATGAGTATGTTGCGCGCGATGCAAAACAACCGATCCAGGGAACCGCTCACGTTCGCCCAGCGCGCGATCTGTGTGGCTGCGTTCTCCACGCTGCTGGCCGCCTGTGCGACGCGGCTCGACAACGCGCCTGTCGTCGACCGCTCCGGGTCGCTCGGCACGACGGCCACCACGCAGCCCGCGGTGCCGCTCGGGCCGCCGCCGCCTGGCTTCTACCGTGTGAAGCCGGGCGACACGCTGTACCGGATCGCGCTCGAGAACGGGCAGAACTATCGCGACATCGCGTCGTGGAACAACCTGACGAACCCGAACCAGATCGAGGTCGACCAGTTGCTGCGCGTTGCGCCGCCGGGCGGCGCTGCGGTTGCGGGCGTACCGGCTGCGGGCGCACCGGCTGCGGGCGCACCGATCATGGGCGCCGCCGTTGCGACCGCGCCGCTCAGCAGCGGCCCCGCGACGCCGGCCGCCGGCACGTCGTCCATGCTCGCAGCGCCGCCGGCCGCGGCCACCGGATCGAGCGACACGGCGGCGGCGCCGAGCGGCCCCGTGACGTTTGCGTGGCCCGCGCGCGGCCCCGTGCTGAACGGGTTCGACGACGCGAAGAACAAGGGTGTCAACATCGGCGGCACGGCCGGCGAGGCCGTGAAGGCGGCGGCCGACGGCCGCGTCGTCTATTCGGGCAACGGCCTGCGTGGCTACGGCAACCTCATTATCATCAAACACGATGCAACTTACCTCACGGCGTATGCACACAATCGCGCTTTGATGGTAAAAGAGGGGGACGCGGTAACGAAGGGGCAGAAGATCGCCGAGATGGGTAACAGCGATGCCGACCGCGTGATGCTGCATTTCGAGGTTCGCCGGCAGGGTAAGCCTGTCGATCCGCTGAAGTATTTGCCGCCTCAATAACCGAGACGACCATGCCGAAATCGAAGCGCCACGAGCCGCAAGCCGAGTCTGAGAAGATCAGTCGTGCCACGCAAGCATCGGCGGGGCGAGCTGGCGCTTCGACGGACGATGACGACGACGTCGCGGAAAACGAACGAGATCTCGAGGCGCGCGACGCCGAGGCGGACGGTGGCGACGACGAGCGCGAAGGCCGCGCGGAAGCCGCGCCCGACGTCGACGATTTCCGCACGCTGCTGCAGGCGGAGCTCACGGCCGATACGATCCAGCATTACCTGAACCGCATCAGCGTGAAGCCGCTGCTGACCGTCGAGGAAGAGCAGCGCTATTCCCGGCTCGCGAAGGCCGGCGAATTCGAGGCGCGGCAGGTGATGATCGAGCGCAACCTGCGTCTCGTCGTCAGCATCGCCAAGGGGTATCTGAATCGCGGCGTGCCGCTGCTCGACCTGATCGAGGAGGGCAACCTCGGCCTGATGCACGCGATCGAGAAATTCGACCCGACGCGCGGTTTCCGCTTCTCGACCTATGCGACCTGGTGGATCCGGCAGAGCATCGAGCGGGCGATCATGAACCAGGCCCGCACGGTGCGCCTGCCCGTGCACGTGATCCGCGAACTGAACCAGGTGCTGCGCGCGAAGCGCCACCTCGAAAAGAATTCGATGTCGACGGGCGAGGCGGCCGAGCGCCGCGAAGCCAGCATCGACGACATCGCCTATCTCACCGGCAAGACCGCCGAGGAAGTCACCGACATCCTCGCGCTCAACGAGCACACGGCGTCGCTCGACGCACCGCTCGACCTCGATCCTGCGAGCAGCCTGCTCGACCTGCTGCCCGACGACCAGAGCCAGTCGCCCGACGCCGAGGTGCAGCACCGCGAGCTCGAGACGCTGACGCGCGCGTGGCTGTCGCGGCTGTCCGACAAGCATCGGCACGTGATCGAGCGCCGCTTCGGCCTGAATCACATCGAACCGGCGACGCTCGAGGAGCTCGCCGACGAGATGGGGCTCACGCGCGAGCGCGTGCGGCAGATCCAGCAGGAAGCGCTGGTGCGCCTCAAGCGGTTTTTCGCCTCCAACGGCGTGCGCAAGGACGCCGTTCTGTAACCGATGACTCCGATTCTTGTTTTTGACATCGAGACGATTCCCGATGTCGACGGCATTCGCCGTCTGGAAGACCTGCCCGCGACGCTCGACGACGCCGCGGTGGCCGAACATGCATTCGCCGCACGGCGCGAGAAGACTGGCGGCGATTTCCTGCCGCATCACCTGCAGCGTATTGCGGCGATCTCGTGCGTGTTCCGCGACAACAACGGTTTTCGCGTCCGCTCGCTCGGCACGCCGCAGGACAACGAAGCGACGCTGATCCAGTCGTTCTACCGCGTGATCGAGAAATACACGCCGCAGCTCGTGTCGTGGAACGGCGGCGGCTTCGATCTGCCGGTGCTCCATTACCGCGCGCTCGTGCACGGCATCCCCGCGACCCGCTATTGGGATCTCGGCGAGGACGACCGCGAATTCAAGTGGAACAACTACATCTCGCGTTATCACTCGCGGCATACCGACCTGATGGATGTGCTCGCGATGTATCAGGCGCGCGCGAACGCGCCGCTCGACGCGCTCGCGAAGATGTGCGGCTTTCCGGGCAAGCTCGGGATGGACGGCAGCCAGGTGTGGCCGGCGTTCCAGGACGGGCGGATCGAGGAAATTCGTAATTATTGCGAGACCGACGTCGTCAATACGTACCTGCTGTACTGCCGGTTCCAGCTGATGCGCGGCGGCCTGACGCAGAGCGAGTATGCGGACGAGATCCTGCTCGTGAAGAACGCGCTCGCGCAGGAACCGGCGTCGCACTGGGCCGAATACCTGGCCGGCTTCGCCGCGTAGCGCGGGCGGGCGTCGCGGCGCTACGCGGCCGGCGCGATCAGGCGAGTTCGAGCAGCACCGGCTGGTGATCCGACGCGCGCACGTCGCCGTCGATCTCGCAGCGCATGACGCGCGGCAGCAGCGTATCGGTCACGAACACGAAGTCGCATGCGAGCGGCCCCTCCGACCATTGCACCGTATCGTAGACGCCGGCCGTCGGCGGCGGCGTGCTGCCGGGATGCCGCGCGACCCATGCGTCGACGAAGTGCGGGGCGTCGGCGATCGGCTCCAGGAAGTGCCGGTACGCATCGCTGCCGAACGCGCTGTTGAAATCGCCGCAGACGATCGCGTCGCGCGGCTGGCCGGTCGCGCTGAACGGCCCCTCGGCAGTTTCGGCGGGCGCGGGCCGTTCCGCGTGCGCGCAGGCCTCGCGATGCCGGTCGCGCAGCGCATCGACCTGCGCAAGCCGCTGGCGCGCCGAATAGTATTCGAGGTGCGTGGTGACCACACGCAGCGGGCCGAAAGGCGCCCGCAACTCGGCGTCGAGCGCGATGCGCGGCATCGACGGCGCGTCGGCATCGGCCGGCCACGGCAGCAACTGGCGCAACACGCGCCCGACCGGCAGCCGGGTCGCGATCGCATTGCCGAACTGGCGGCGCGGGGCACCCGGTTCAATGGCCGGCAGGTCCGCGCCGATGGCTTCGACGATCGTATAACCGGGCAGCAGCGACGCGAGTTCGGCGAACTGGTCGAGGCCCGGCCGGCCGGGCAGCGCGTCGAAACCGCGCGTGACCTCCTGCAGGCACAGCACGTCGAAATCGCCGAGCCGGCGAATCGTTGCGACGGTGCGTGAAAGGTCGACAACGCCGTCGGCGTCCCGACCCCATTGGATGTTCCAGTCGATCAGTCGCATGGTCGAATCTCCTGCCGGGTGGATTTCGGGCTACCGGCCTCTCGTGATCGGTTCGCATCCCGCCGGCTGCGGGCGTTCCCGAGAGTTAATCACCTGGCCGTCCCGGCGCAATACAGGGGCGTCTATGCTTAAGTGTCGGCGCTTGCCCGATGCAAAGCGGCCGATGCGGGCCTTCGTCGTCTACAATCTCGCCTTCTTCAACGTTTGTCAGGAAAAGCTGGTGTCTGAAGCCGTCCCCACTTCTGCGCGCAAATCGAAAAATGCGCCCGTCGCGCCCGGGATCGCCCCGGTTCTCGAGATCGAATCGCTCGACATGGAAGCGCGCGGTGTCGGCCGCACGATGACCGAGGACGGCGAGCCGGGCAAGGTCATCTTCGTCGAGGGCGCGCTGCCCGGCGAGCGCGTGACCTATTCGAGCTACCGCCGCAAGCCGAGCTACGAGCAGGCGACGGTAGTCGACATTCTGCGCCCGAGCGTGATGCGCACGCAGCCGAAATGCAAGTTCTTCGGCACCTGCGGCGGCTGCTCGATGCAGCATCTCGACATGCGCGCGCAGGTGGCGGTCAAGCAGCGCGTGCTCGAAGACAACCTGTGGCACCTGGCGAAGCTGCGGGCGGAAACGATGTTCGCGCCGATCCACGGCCCGTCGTGGGGCTATCGCTATCGTGCGCGCCTGACCGTGCGCAACGTGGCGAAGAAGGGCGGCGTGCTGGTCGGGTTCCACGAGAAGAAGAGCAGCTACGTTGCCGACATGACGAGCTGCGAAGTGCTGCCGCCGCACGTGTCGGCGATGCTGGTGCCGCTGCGCCGGCTCGTCGAGGGGCTGTCGATCCGCGATCGGATGCCGCAGATCGAGCTCGCGGTCGGCTCGGAGGTCACCGCGCTCGTGCTGCGTGTGCTGGAGCCGATCAACTCGGACGACGAAGCGTTGCTGCGCGCGTTCGCGGACGAACACAAGGTGCAGTTCTGGCTGCAGCCGAAGGGCCCCGACACGGTGACGCCGTTCTATCCGCTCGACGTGTCGCTCGACTACACGCTGCCGGAGTTCGGCATCCGCATGCCGTTCAAGCCGACCGACTTCACGCAGGTCAACCATCAGATCAACCGCGTGCTGGTGGGGCGCGCGCTGCGCCTGCTCGCACCGTCGCGCGACGACCGCGTGCTCGACCTGTTCTGCGGGATCGGCAACTTCACGCTGCCGCTCGCGCGGCTGTCGCGCGAAGTGATGGGCATCGAGGGCAGCGACACGCTGACGACGCGCGCGCTTGCGAATGCGCGCGAGAACGGTGTCGACGGCCATACGACGTTCGCATGCCGGAACCTGTTCGAAGTGACGGGCGACGACCTCCGCGCGCTTGGTGCATTCGACAAGTTCCTGATCGATCCGCCGCGCGAAGGCGCGCTCGCGGTGTCGAAGGCGCTGGCCGAGATCGCGCAAAGCGGCGAAGGCCCGCTGCCGAAGCGGATCGTCTACGTGTCGTGCAACCCGTCGACGCTTGCGCGCGACGCGGGCCTGCTCGTGCACGAGGCCGGCTACCGGCTGAAGGGCGCCGGTGTCGTGAACATGTTCCCGAATACGTCGCACGTCGAATCGATCGCGCTGTTCGAGCGTGATTGAGCCGGGAGGCGGACGTAAAAAAACCGGCCCGAGGGCCGGTTTTTTCATGGTGCGTGGCGAACGTCAGTTGCGGTTGCCGCCGAAGATGCCGAGCAGCGCGAGCAGGTTCGTGAACACGTTGTACAGGTCGAGGTAGATCGCGAGCGTCGCCGAGATGTAGTTCGTCTCGCCGCCGTTCACGACGCGCTGGACGTCGAACAGCATGTACGCCGAGAAGATCGCGATCGCGAGCACCGACACGGTGAGCATCAGTGCCGGCAGCTGCAGGAAGATGTTCGCGACCGACGCGAGCAGGATCACGATCACGCCCATGAACAGCCACTTGCCGAGCCCCGAGAAATCGCGCTTGCTGACGGTGGCGATCGTCGCCATCGCGGCGAAGATGATGCCGGTGCCGCCGAACGCGAGCATGATCAGCGACGGGCCGTTCGAGAAGCCGAGGATGAAGCTCAGCAGTCGCGACAGCATCAGGCCCATGAAGAACGTGAAGCCGAGCAGCACGAACACGCCGGCCGCGCTGTTTTTCGTCCGCTCGATCGCGAACATGAAGCCGAACGCGATCGCGAAGAACGCAAGCAGGCTCATCATCGGGCTCGTGGCCGCGAACAGCGAGAAGCCCGTCGTGACGCCGACCCAGGCGCCCAGCACGGTCGGCACCATCGATAGCGCGAGCAGCCAGTACGTGTTCCGCAGCACGCGGTTGCGAACCTCGGCGGTGCTGACGGAACCGCCGCGACCGAAATTGTACGGATAGTCGTTCATGGTTTCTCCTAACATGGAACGCGTGGGCGTCCGGGGCCGGTTCGGCGCGCGCGGTGTGCGGCGCAGCAAACCGGAACAGCTATGGCTAAGATACGTTCCGCGCCGCGAGGTTTCAATGGCAGCGCGGCGGAAAACATATGAATTCGGAACCTTTCACGTGTGTAAGGGTTCAATCGCAATGATACACGGGATCGTGCTACAATAGCGGATTCATTTGAACCTGTAACTTCTTAATTTCTTGGAGTTTTTATGGCAATCGAGCGCACCCTGTCGATCATCAAGCCGGATGCGGTGGCAAAGAACGTGATCGGCCAGATCTACAGCCGTTTCGAAGGCGCCGGCCTGAAGATCGTCGCATCGCGCATGGCGCACCTGTCGCGTGCTGACGCAGAGAAGTTCTACGCGGTTCACGCAGCGCGTCCGTTCTTCAAGGATCTCGTCGATTTCATGATCTCGGGCCCGGTGATGATCCAGGTTCTGGAAGGTGAAGGCGCGATCCTGAAGAACCGCGACCTGATGGGCGCGACGGATCCGAAGAAGGCGGAAAAGGGCACGATCCGCGCCGACTTCGCCGACAGCATCGACGCGAACGCCGTGCACGGCTCGGACGCAGCAGAAACGGCTGCGGTCGAAGTCGCGTTCTTCTTCCCGGAAATGAACGTTTACTCGCGTTAAGCTCTGGCTGGCAGCAGGTAGGCAGGATTCAGCGCACGCGGCAAGGCAGCACATCATGACGAGCGAAACTTCCGTCAATCTTCTCGACTTCGATGCCGAGGGTCTTGTCGCGTACTGCGGCAGCCTCGGCGAGAAGCCGTTCCGCGCCAAGCAGTTGCAGCGCTGGATCCATCAGTACAACGCCGGCGATTTCGACGGCATGACCGATCTCGCGAAGTCCCTGAGGGAGAAACTCAAGGGCCGAGCGTCGATCGTGATGCCGGATATCGCCAGCGATCACGTTTCCACCGACGGCACGCGCAAGTGGCTGATCGACGTCGGAAACGGCAATGCGGTGGAAACCGTGTTCATCCCGGAAGAGACGCGCGGCACGCTGTGCGTGTCGTCGCAGGCCGGGTGCGCGGTCAACTGCCGCTTCTGTTCGACGGGCAAGCAGGGCTTTTCCCGCAACCTGTCGACAGCCGAAATCATCGGCCAGCTACGGATGGCCGAATTTGCGCTGCGAGCGTCGCTGGGCCGCGCGCCCGGCCCGAACGGCAAGGCCGAGCGGGTCGTCACCAACGTGGTGATGATGGGCATGGGCGAGCCGCTCCTGAATTACAGCGCGGTCGTGCCCGCGATGCGGCTGATGCTCGACGACAACGCGTACGGCCTGTCGCGCCGCCGCGTCACGCTGTCGACGTCCGGCGTGGTGCCGATGATGGACCGCCTCGGCACCGAATTGCCGGTCGCGCTGGCCGTTTCGCTGCACGCGCCGAACGATGCGCTGCGCGACGAACTGGTGCCGCTCAACAAGAAGTATCCGCTTCGCGAGCTGATGGCTGCGTGCCAGCGCTATCTGAAAGTCGCGCCGCGCGACTTCATTACTTTCGAATACTGCATGCTGGACGGCGTCAACGACACCGAAGCGCATGCGCGCGAACTGCTGGCCGTCACGCGCGACGTGCCGTGCAAGTTCAATCTGATCCCGTTCAATCCGTTTCCGGAATCGGGCCTCATCCGCTCGAAGCCGGAGCAGATCAAGCGCTTTGCACAGGTCCTCATCGACGCGGGTGTCGTCACGACCGTGCGCAAGACGCGAGGCGACGATATCGATGCCGCATGCGGTCAGCTGGCCGGCGCGGTGAAGGACCGCACGCGCCTCGCGGAACGAACGGGCGCAGCAGCAAAAATCATCGAAGTTCGGGCGGTTTGACGGGGGTGCCTAGCCAAGGATGCCCGAACCTCTTGGCGGTACAACACGCGAATAGCGATCGGTCGCGGCGCCACGGCGCCGCGCATGGTATGAACAGTTGCGGGTGCAGGCCGGCGGGAGCCGGCGGCGGCCGCCAGTGAAGAAGAATCGACGCGAGGACAAGGATGAGTGAGCCGCAGCCGACTAACGGCGCAGAGACGAATGCCGCAAGACCGGCACCGGCGGGACTGGAATCGCTGGCGGCGGTCGGCAGCCGGCTGGCGCAGCTTCGGGAGACGAAGGGCTGGACGGTCGACGACGTATCGGCGCGGCTCAAGGTCGCACCGCAGAAGCTTCGGGCGCTCGAGGCCGGCGACATCAGTCATTTGCCTGGCGTGACGTTCGCGCTCGGCGTCGTGCGCAGCTACGCGAAGATGCTCGGCGTCGACCCGGAACCGTTCGCGCAGGCGCTGCGCCGCGAGCGCGGGGTGCCGGAAGTCGACCTGTCGATGCCCGCATCGTCGGGGACGGATCTGCCGCGCGGCCGCGTGTCGATTCCGCTGGGCGGTTCGTCGCGCAACCACCCGTGGCTGTGGGGAACGGCGATCGTCGTCGTCGCGGTGGTTGCCGTATTGATGTGGCACACTGGCGGCGATTCGTCGAGCCTGCTCGCGCGCTTCAAGGGCGGCGACGCGGAGCATGCGTCGGCTGCGAGCGCACCGGCGGCATCATCGTCTTCCGTTGAAGAGGCAGCCGCGAGCGGCGCGTCGGCCGTAGCCGCCAATGAGGTTCCGGCCCCGGCCGCGACGTCCGCTGCAGCGACGCAGGCGATTGCGTCTGCCGCGCCGGCGCCCGCGGCGTCTGCGGCCCCGGTCGCGACGGCGGCTGCATCGCAGCCGGTCGTGGCAACGGCGGCGGCGAGTGCCGCCGCGCCGGCCGAGCCGGCGAGCGTCGTGGTCGCGGCTGGCCAGTCGATGGTCGAACTGAAGGTCAAGCAGGATTGCTGGTTCAGCGTGCGCGACAAGAACGGCAAGGAGCTGTTCTCGGCGCTGGTGCGGGCCGGCGAGACGAAGCAGGTCGCCGGCGACGGGCCGTTCAAGGTCACGATCGGCAACAAGGCAGGCCTCGACGCGGTCGCGTTCGACGGAAAACCTGTCGATCCGGCAAAATATTCGGCAGCGCGGGGCAATGTGGCGCGGTTCACGTTGCCCTGACGTCAAGCGCCGTGGCGAAGGCCTGTCGTCGATATCGGCAGGCCGTGAGGGCACGGCGCTTTTTCAATTCATGCGCCGCGTCGCGGCGTATTCCGCGTAAATGGATCTATCGATGCAATCCGAAGCTCAATCCCCACGCAGCAGTCAGATTTGTTCAACCGAGCCGGTGTTCGGCGGGCATCAGCCCCGTCGCGTGTCGCATGGGGTGGATGTCCGTTGGGGCGGGCAGCTCGTGACGATCGGCGGCGACGCGCCGGTGCGCGTGCAGTCGATGACGAATACCGACACGGCCGACGCGATCGGCACCGCGATCCAGATCAAGGAGCTCGCGAACGCGGGCTCCGAACTGGTGCGCATCACGGTCAACACGCCCGAGGCCGCGGCCGCCGTGCCGGCGATCCGCGAGCAGCTCGACCGGATGGGCGTGACCGTGCCGCTCGTCGGCGATTTCCACTACAACGGCCACCTGCTGCTGCGCGACTACCCGGGCTGCGCGGAGTCGCTGTCGAAGTACCGGATCAACCCCGGCAACGTCGGTCAGGGTGCGAAGCGCGATACGCAGTTCGCGCAGATGATCGAGGCCGCTGCCAAGTACGACAAGCCTGTGCGGATCGGCGTGAACTGGGGCAGTCTCGACCAGGACCTGCTCGCGCGCATGATGGACGAGAATGGCGCGCGCTCGCAGCCGTGGGACGCGCAAAGCGTGATGTACGAGGCGCTGATCCAGTCGGCGATCGGCTCGGCCGAGCGTGCGGTCGAACTGGGTCTCGGCCGCGACCGCATCGTGCTGTCGTGCAAGGTCAGCGGCGTGCAGGACCTGATTGCCGTGTACCGCGAACTCGGCCGCCGCTGCGGCTTCGCGCTGCACCTCGGGCTGACCGAGGCCGGCATGGGCTCGAAGGGCATCGTCGCATCGACGGCCGCGCTCGGCGTGCTGCTGCAGGAAGGGATCGGCGACACGATCCGCATCTCGCTGACGCCGGAACCGGGCGCGTCGCGCACGGGCGAGGTGATCGTCGGCCAGGAAATCCTGCAGACGATGGGCCTGCGCTCGTTCGCGCCGATGGTGATCGCGTGCCCGGGCTGCGGCCGTACGACGAGCACGCTGTTCCAGGAACTCGCGATGCAGATCCAGACCTACCTGCGCGAGCAGATGCCGGCCTGGCGCAAGGAGTATCCGGGCGTCGAGAAGATGAACGTCGCGGTGATGGGCTGCATCGTCAACGGCCCGGGCGAATCGAAGCACGCGAACATCGGCATCAGCCTGCCGGGTTCGGGCGAGAACCCGGCCGCGCCCGTCTTCATCGACGGCGAGAAGGTCAAGACGCTGCGCGGCGAGCGGATCGCCGAGGAATTCCAGCAGATCGTCAGCGACTATGTCGCACGCAACTATGGCCGCGCCGACGCGGCCGTGAATTAATTCGTCCACACACGATGACTGAACAGAAACGCAAGATAGAGAAGCTTACCGGCGTCAAGGGCATGAACGACATCCTCCCGCAGGATGCCGGCCTGTGGGAATTCTTCGAAGCCACCGTGAAATCGCTGCTGCGCGCATACGGCTACCAGAACATCCGCACGCCGATCGTCGAACACACGCAGCTCTTCACGCGCGGCATCGGCGAAGTCACGGACATCGTCGAGAAGGAAATGTATAGCTTCACCGACGCGCTGAACGGCGAGAATCTGACGATGCGCCCGGAAAACACCGCTGCCGTCGTGCGCGCGTCGATCGAGCACAACATGCTGTACGACGGCCCGAAGCGCCTGTGGTACATCGGCCCGATGTTCCGTCACGAGCGTCCGCAGCGCGGCCGCTACCGCCAGTTCCACCAGGTCGGCGTCGAGGCGCTCGGCTTTGCGGGTCCCGATGCCGATGCCGAGATCATCATGATGTGCCAGCGCCTGTGGGACGACCTCGGCCTGACCGGCATCAAGCTCGAGATCAACTCGCTCGGCCTCGCCGAAGAGCGCGCCGCGCATCGCGTCGAACTGATCAAGTACCTCGAGCAGTTTGCCGACGTGCTCGACGAGGACGCAAAGCGTCGCCTGTATACGAACCCGCTGCGCGTGCTCGACACGAAGAATCCCGCGCTGCAGGAGATCGCGCAGAACGCGCCGAAGCTGATCGACTTCCTCGGCGACGAATCGCGCGCGCACTTCGAAGGGCTGCAGCGCCTGCTGCTCGCGAACAACATTCCGTTCAAGATCAACCCGCGTCTCGTGCGCGGCCTCGACTACTACAACCTGACCGTGTTCGAGTGGGTGACCGACAAGCTCGGCGCGCAGGGCACGGTCGCGGCCGGCGGTCGCTACGATCCGCTGATCGAGCAGCTCGGCGGCAAGCCGACCGCCGCGTGCGGCTGGGCGATGGGTATCGAGCGCATCCTCGAACTGCTGAAGGAAGAGGATCTGGCGCCTGAGCAGGAAGGCGTCGACGTGTACGTCGTGCACCAGGGCGAGACCGCCCGCGAGCAGGCGTTCATCGCGGCCGAGCGCCTGCGCGACACGGGCCTCGACGTGATCTTCCACTGCAGCGCCGACGGCGCGCCGGCGAGCTTCAAGTCGCAGATGAAGCGGGCCGATGCAAGCGGCGCGGCATTCGCGGTGATCTTCGGCGAAGAAGAGGTCGCGAACGGCACGGTGGGCGTGAAAGCGCTGCGCGGGGCGGGCGAAGACGGGGAAAAGAACGTTCAGCAGACCGTACCGGTCGAAAGCTTGACCGAATTCCTAATCAATGCGATGGTTGCATCCGCCGAAGACGGCGACGACTGATCGCGCTGGCATCCGCTCGACAAGAAAGGCCTGAACAGGAAGGAATCGCTCGCCGATGAGTTATCACGACGAACAAGAATCGATTGAAAGTGTCAAGGCGTGGTGGGCCCGCTGGGGCAACCTGACCACGTGGATCGTGCTCGCGGCGCTCGTCGTCGCGGCCGGTTTCAACGGCTGGAACTACTGGCAGCGCCGTCAGGCTGCCGAGGCGTCCGGGCTGTACGAGCAGGTCCAGAAGGCCGCTGCCGCGAACGACAAGGCGACGATGGCTCGCGCGGCCGCCGACATGGAAGACAAGTTCGGCAGCACGCCGTATGCACAGATGACGGCGCTCGCGGCCGCGAAGGTGCTGTACGCGGCCGGCGACTCCGCAGGTGCGAAGACGCAACTGCAATGGGCCGTCGATCACGCCAAGGATGACGAGTACAAGCAGATCGCGAAGCTGCGTCTCGCGTCGCTGCTGCTCGACGAGAAGGCGTACGACGCGGGCCTCGCGCTGCTGTCGGGCACGCCGCTCGATGCATTCAAGGGCCTCGTGGCCGATCGCCGCGGCGACCTGCTTGCCGCGCAAGGCAAGACCGACGATGCGCGCGCCGCATACAAGCTCGCGCTCGACGGCCTGTCGAAGGACGACCAGTCTGCGCGCCAGCTCGTGCAGTTCAAGCTGGACGCGCTCGGCGGCTGAACCCCGGTCCCCTCAACCTCTTAACTCTGCTTCGCTAACCGATGAATTTGCTGAAACGTTACGCTGTGCCCGTTGCCTGCGCGGCGGCTGTCCTGGCATTGGCGGCCTGCTCGTCGTCGAAGGATGCGCGCCGCGTGCCGACGCCGCTCACCGAGTTCAAGCCCGTGATGGACGTGCAACAGGTCTGGAAGGCAAGCGTCGGCAAGGGCGGACGCTATCTGTTCTCGCCGGTGGCCGTGGGCGACGCCGTCTATGCGGCGGGTGAAAACGGTTCGGTCGAGAAGATCGACGCGAAGACGGGCCAGTCGATCTGGCGCTCGAAGGTCGGCTCGGACCTGTCGGCCGGTGTCGGCAGCGACGGCAACCTGACCGCCGTCGGTGCGCTGAAGGGCGGCGTGTTCGTGCTGGGCCCGGACGGCAAGCAACTGTGGAAGACCAGCGTGCAGGGCGAGATCTTCTCGCCGCCGCTCGTCGGCAACGGCCTCGTGGTCGTCCGCACGATCGACGGCCAGGTGATCGCATTCAACGCGCAGACGGGCGAGCAGAAGTGGAACTACCGCAACCGCGCGGTGCCGCTGAACCTGCGCGTGTCGGCCGGCATGACGTTCGCGGGCGACGCGGCGGTGCTGGCGGGCTTCCCGGGCGGCGGTCTCGTCGCGATCAACCTGCAGACGGGCGAGCCGTTCTGGCAGACTCCGGTGTCGTTCCCGAAGGGCGTGACCGAGGTCGAGCGCATCAACGACGTCAGCGGACCGCCGACGCTCGTGGGCGCGGAAGCCTGCGCGGTGACGTTCCAGGGTCAGCTCGGCTGCTTCGATGCGAACTCGGGCCGCCCGCTGTGGGAAAAGGCGTTCTCGAGCCGCAGCGGCCTCGCACAGGACGATTCGGTGGTCGCCGGCGGCGACGACTGGTCGGTCGTGACGGCGTACGACGCGGCCTCTGGCAACCAGCTCTGGCGCAACGACAAGCTGAAGAGCCGCGACGTCGGCGTGCCTTACCTGCTCGGGCGTGCGGTCGTGATGGGCGACTACCAGGGCTTCGTGCACTTCCTGTCGCGCGAAGACGGCAGCTTCATCGCGCGGATGAAGACAGACGGCAGCGCGATTACGGCAGCACCGGTCCTCGCGGGCAATACGCTCGTCGTGCAGACGAAGGACGGCGGCCTGTACGGGTTCCGTCCGCGCTGACGCGCAGGAAACACGCGCAGCCAAGGTGCGGCGGGCTCGTCCCGCGCGCCCGGGCCGCGCGACATGAAGGCGGCCGGTGTTCCCGGCCGCTCGGTATTTGAAAGGCAGTTCGAGACGAAAGACGACGGCGCGCACGACGCGCGCCCGGCGCGCGCATCCGGCGCGGCGCGAATTCGTGATATTTTCATTCAGCGCAGCCGCCCGCAGCAGCGGGCCTCCCGCTGCTGCGCTTCACCGTAGAAAACACAGATGAAACCGGTCATTGCCCTTGTTGGGCGCCCCAATGTGGGGAAATCCACGCTGTTCAACCGGCTCACGCGCTCGCGCGATGCGCTGGTCGCCGACTTGCCGGGCCTGACGCGCGATCGCCATTACGGCGAAGGGCGCGTCGGCGAGCGGCCGTACCTGGTCGTCGATACGGGCGGCTTCGAACCCGTCGCGAAGGACGGCATCCTGCACGAGATGGCGCGCCAGACGCGGCAGGCGGTTGAAGAGGCCGACGTCGTCGTGTTCATCGTCGACGGCCGCAACGGGCTCGCGCCGCAGGACAAGTCGATCGCCGACTACCTGCGCAAGACCGGCCGGCCGATCTTCCTCGTCGTCAACAAGGCCGAGGGGATGAAGTACACGGCGGTCGCGACCGACTTCTACGAACTCGGGCTCGGCGATCCGCGCGCGATCTCGGCTGCGCACGGCGACGGCGTGACCGACATGATCAACGAGGCGCTGGAAGTCGCATACAGGGACCAGCCCGAAGAGGAAGACGAGAACGACCCGTCGCGCGGCATCAAGATCGCGATCGTCGGCCGGCCGAACGTCGGCAAGTCGACGCTCGTGAACGCGCTGATCGGCGAGGACCGCGTGATCGCGTTCGACATGCCGGGCACGACGCGCGATTCGATCTACGTCGACTTCGAGCGTAACGGCAAGAAATACACGCTGATCGACACGGCCGGCCTGCGGCGCCGCGGCAAGGTGTTCGAAGCGATCGAGAAGTTCTCGGTCGTGAAGACGCTGCAGTCGATCTCCGACGCGAACGTCGTCATTCTTTTGCTGGATGCGCAGCAGGACATTTCCGACCAGGACGCGCACATCGCCGGCTTCGTCGTCGAGCAGGGCCGCGCGCTCGTGATCGGCGTCAACAAGTGGGACGGGCTCGACGACCACGCACGCGATCGTGCGAAAGCGGATTTGACCCGCAAGCTGAAATTCCTCGACTTCGCGAAATCGCACTTCATTTCGGCCGCGAAGAAGACGGGCATCGGCACGTTGATGCGCTCGGTCGACGACGCGTATGCGGCGGCGATGGCGAAGCTGCCGACGCCGAAGCTCACGCGCGCGCTGATCGAGGCCGTCGAGTTCCAGCAGCCGCGCCGTCGCGGCCCGGTGCGTCCGAAGCTGCGCTACGCGCACCAGGGCGGCCAGAATCCGCCGATCATCGTGATCCACGGCAACGCGCTCGACGCCGTGACGGAAACGTACAAGCGCTACCTGGAAAACCGGTTCCGCGAAACTTTCTCGCTGACCGGGACTCCATTGCGCATAGAGTTCCGTTCGTCGAACAATCCGTACGCGGACAAGGGCTGAAGCACGCCTGTTACACGCGTCCCGCAAGGGATAGGCCGCAAGGCCTACGCCCCGGGCCGGACAGGCAAAATCGGCTATAGTGTAGCGATTGGCGCCGGATCTCTTTTTCTTCGCCGCCAATCCAGATCAACCTGCAAAAAAAGATGGAGTACGCCATGAGCAACAAAGGGCAATTGTTACAAGACCCGTTTTTGAACGCACTGCGCAAAGAGCACGTTCCCGTTTCGATCTACCTCGTCAACGGCATCAAGCTCCAAGGGAACATTGAATCGTTCGACCAGTACGTCGTGTTGCTCCGTAATACGGTGACCCAGATGGTCTACAAGCACGCCATCTCGACGGTCGTGCCGGCGCGCCCGGTGAATTTCCACCCGGACGCTGAAGCTTCGTCCTAACCTATCGCAGCGGCCGGCATCCGGTCGCCGCGAGCGACCGATGCCAGCCGCCTTATCTTGACACCCGATAATTTGATCAACGCAGCGCTCGTCGGCATCGACTTCGGCAAGACCGATTTCGAAGCCAGTCTCGAAGAACTCAGTCTTCTCGCCTCCAGCGCGGGGGCCCGTCCCGCCGTCACCCTCACGGGTCGTCGCTCCAGTCCCGATGCCGCGATGTTCATCGGCAGCGGCAAAGCCGAAGAATTGCGGCTTGCCTGCGACGCGCACAACGTCGAAATCGTCATCTTCAATCACGCACTGGCACCGGCCCAGCAACGCAATCTGGAGCGGGCGCTTAACAGGCGGGTCGTCGATCGCACGAGCCTTATCCTCGACATCTTTGCGCAGCGCGCCCGCAGCCACGAAGGCAAGCTGCAGGTCGAACTCGCGCAGCTTCAATACCTGTCGACGCGGCTCATTCGCGCATGGACCCACCTCGAGCGGCAAAAGGGTGGTATCGGCCTGCGCGGCCCCGGCGAAACCCAGCTCGAAACCGACCGCCGGCTGATCGGCGAGCGCATCAAGATGCTGAAGTCGCGGCTCGACCGGCTGCGCCGGCAACACAGCACGCAACGCCGGCAGCGCGCGCGCAGCGGCACGATGTCGGTGTCGCTCGTCGGCTATACGAACGCGGGCAAGTCGACGCTGTTCAATGCGCTGACGAAAGCGCAGGCCTACGCGGCCGACCAGCTTTTCGCCACGCTCGATACGACGTCGCGGCGCGTGTACCTCGGCGACGAGGTCGGCCAGATCGTCGTGTCGGATACGGTAGGGTTCATCCGCGAGCTGCCTCACCAGCTCGTCGCGGCGTTTCGCGCGACCCTCGAGGAAACGATCCACGCGGATCTGCTGCTGCACGTGGTCGATGCATCGAGCGCGGTCAGGCTCGAGCAGATCGAGCAGGTCAACGGTGTGCTGCACGAGATCGGCGCGGACACGATCCGGCAGGTGCTGGTGTTCAACAAGATCGACGCCGTGCCCGAGCTGGCGGCCCGCGGCGACGCGGTCGAGCGGGACGAGTATGGTAATATTTCGCGCGTCTTTTTGAGCGCGCGCACCGGTCAGGGTCTTGACGCGTTGCGTGCCGCCATCGCCGAGATCGCCTCCGCGGAACACCTTTCCAGTGCGATGTTGCCCAACGGCGCGCTCGACGGCGCGTCCGCTGAACCACACGAAGACCGCACGATTTCCGAACACGGGCGCTAACCGGTCCCGGCCGGTTAGCCGGCGCCTAATCTGGTGAACAAACTCTGGTGAACGAATACAACGAGCGGAGTACCTGGCGGCGGATGCGCGCCTTGCTGTCGATCAACGATCCCCGCTGGGGACGCGGCGAAGGCAATGGCAAAGACGGATCCCGTCCCCGTGCGAACGAATCGAAGCGTCCGCAAAGCGGCGACGGTGAAGGTCCGCCCGATCTCGACGAGATGTGGCGCAATTTCAACCGGCGCCTGAGCGGGCTTTTCGGCGGCAAGGGCGGCAATGGCTTCCGTCCTGACAACGGCCGCGCCGCGCGGGTCGGGGTTGGCATCGTGATCGGCGTGCTGGTCGCGGTTTATGCGGGCAGCGGGCTGTTCGTCGTGCAGGACGGCCAGACGGGCGTCGTGCTGCAGCTCGGCAAGCTGTCGGGCACGGTCGGCCAGGGCGTGCACTGGCGTGCGCCGTATCCGTTCGCGTCGCACGAGATCGTCGATACGTCGCAGGTCCGCTCGATCGAGATCGGCCGCAACAACGTCGTGCGCCTCGCGAACGTGAAGGAAGCGGCGATGCTGACGCGCGATGCCGACATCGTCGACGTGCGCTTCATCGTCCAGTACCGGATCCGTTCAGCAACCGATTACCTGTTCCGCAGTGTGGATCCCGAGCGCAGCGTGTCGCAGGCCGCGCAGGCCGCGGTGCGTGCGATCGTCGGTACGCGCAGCGCGGCCGACGTGCTGAACCAGGACCGCGACGCGCTGCGCGAGCAGCTTTCCAGCGCGATCCAGCGCGATCTCGACCGCTACCAGTCGGGGCTCGAGGTAACGGCCGTCACGATGCAGAGCGTCGCGGCGCCCGAGCAGACGCAGGCCGCCTACGGTGAAGTCGCGAAGGCGCGCGATGAGCGCGAGGCCGCGAAGCGCGCCGCGCAGGCGTATGCAAACGACCTGCTGCCGAAGGCGCAGGGCGAGGCTGCGAAGCTCGTCGACGAAGCGAAGGCGTATTCCGGTCGCGTGGTCACGGAAGCCGAAGGCGACGCCGATCGCTTCAAGCAGGTCTACGCGCAGTACTCGAAGGCGCCGGCGGTGATCCGCGAGCGGATGTACCTCGAAACGATGCAGGAAATCTATTCGAACGCGACGAAGGTGTTCGTCGGCAACAAGGGCGGCAACAGCGTCGTGTATCTGCCGCTCGACAAGCTCGTCGAGCAGGGGCGGCAAAACGCCGCGACATCCACCGGCGCGAGCGCGCCCGATGCGGCGTCGGCACCGGCGGCCGTCGCGCCGGCGGCAGCCGTACCCGCGAGCGCGGCACCGGCCGCCGCGCCGTCGGGCACCGACGTGCTGCGATCATCGCGCGAAGCGTTCCGCAGCCGGTCGCGTGAAGACGATCTGAAGTAACGGGGAGCGCAGAACATGAACCGAATCATTGCGCTTGTCGTCGCAATCGTGATCGTTGCCTTCGCGGCGTCTTCGACGGTCCTGACCGTCGATCCCCGCCATACGGCCGTGCTGTCGGGCCGCGACGGCGCGCAGCCCGAACTCGCCGGCCCCGGCATCCATTTCAAGCTGCCGCCGCCACTGCAGACGGCCACGCTGATCGACACGCGCCTGCAATCGCTCGAGTCGTCCGATCCGCTGCAACTGGCAACGGAAGACAAGCACGACCTGCTCGTCGCGTATGCGGTGAAGTACCGGATCAGCGATCCGCTGAAATATTTCACGGCGACGGGCGGCGACCCGGCGGCCGCGACCGAACGCCTGGCCGGCGCGCTGAAGAGCGCGCTCGGCGACGCGTTCGGCAAGCGTGCGCTCGACGATGCCCTCGGCGGCCAGCGCGGGATCGCCGATGCGGCCCGCGATGCGGCGAAGGCGAAGGCGTCCGGTTTCGGCGTCGACGTGGTCGATGTCCAGCTGACGCGCGTCGACTTGCCAGCCGCGCAGACGGATGCCGTCTATCAGCGGATGATCGGCGCGCTGCGCGATCAGGCCGCGCAGGTGCGTGCAGAAGGCGCGGCCGACGTCGAGCAGATCAAGGCCGACGCCGAACGCGAACAGCAGGCCGTGCTCGCGAACGCGTACAAATCCGCGCAGACGATCAAGGGCGAGGGCGACGCGAAGGCCGCGACGATCGCCGCCGATGCGTTCGGCCGCGATCCGCAGTTCTATCAGTTCTACGCGAGCCTGCAGGCCTATCGGAATACGTTCAAGCGCAACGACATCATCGTCGTCGATCCCGACAGCGAGTTCTTCCGCTTCATGCGCAGCCCGACGGGCGGTGCCGCCCCGGCGGCTCCTGCTCCCCGCAAACACTGACCTTGGGGCGCCGCGTCGAGCGGCGCCGTCGCTCGCATGGACCTGGCTGGCTCGTTGTTGCTCGCAGTAGCGCTGATGCTGATCATCGAGGGGGCGTTTCCCTTCGTGTTTCCCGTCGCCTGGCGCGACACGTTTCGTAGAATAGCTGAGCGGCCGCCGCATCATATCCGGATCGGCGGGCTGATCGTGATGGTGCTCGGGCTCGTGCTGCTGCTGCTCGCAACCTGAGCGGAGACCTGATCCGGACGGCGCATCCGCCGTTCGTTCCGCCCGATTTCGAATTTCCGATTCACATCGCGGCGCGCGTGTCGCGCGCTGTTTCCCGTCGTAGGACCGTACCGATGTCGACATGGTTACTTCCCGAGAATATCGCCGACGTACTGCCGTCGGAAGCGCGCAAGATCGAGGAGCTGCGCCGCAGGCTGCTCGACCGCTTCCGTTCGTACGGCTACGAAATGGTGATGCCGCCGCTGCTCGAGTATCTCGAGTCGCTGCTGACGAGCGGCGGCGCCGATCTGCGCCTGCGCACCTTCAAGCTGGTCGACCAGCTGTCGGGCCGCACGTTGGGCCTGCGCGCGGACATCACGCCGCAGGTCGCGCGGATCGACGCGCACCTGTTGAACCGTCAGGGCGTGACGCGCCTCTGCTATGCGGGCCACGTGATGCATACGCGTCCGCGCGGCCTGCATGCGACGCGCGAGCAGATCCAGATCGGTGCCGAAATCTACGGGCATGCCGGGCTGGAAGCCGATCTCGAGATCCAGCAACTGATGCTCGACGCACTGCATCTCGCGGGCCTGTCGCGCATCCGTCTCGACCTCGGCCACGCGGGCGTGCTCGCGGCGCTGCTGGCGCGCGATGCGCAGGCCGCCGAGCGCGGCGAGTCGCTGTACGACGCGCTGTCGGGCAAGGACGTGCCGCTGCTGAACGAGCTTACCGACGATCTCGGCGCCGATACGCGCGCGGCGCTGCGCGCGCTGCCGAACCTTTACGGCGACGCGAGCGTGCTCGCCGAGGCGCGCGCACGCTTGCCGGTGCTGCCCGAAATCACGCGGGCGCTCGACGACCTGGCGCAGCTCGCCGCGCAGGCAAAGGGCGCCGAAGTCGCGATCGACCTCGCCGACCTGCGCGGCTACGCGTACCACAGCGGTGCGATGTTCAGCGCCTACATCGACGGCGTGCCGAATGCAATCGCGCGCGGCGGCCGCTACGACCACGTCGGCCAGGCGTATGGCCGTGCGCGTCCGGCAACGGGCTTTTCGCTCGACCTGCGCGAGCTCGCGCGGATTTCGCCGGTCGAGGCGCGCGGCACGGCGATTCTCGCGCCGTGGGCGCAGGACGACGCGTTGAGTGCAGCCGTCGCGACGCTGCGCGATGCGGGTGAGGTCGTGATCCAGGCACTGCCGGGCCACGACCACGTGCTCGACGAATTCGCATGCGACCGTTCGCTCGTCGAGCGCAACGGCGCATGGGTGGTCGAACCCCGATAAACAGGCGTTCGCGGGCCGTGCTTCGGCGTGCATATCGTTGAAGCGAAACGGAAAAATTCGGAATCGCCCGCGAACATAGGTAGAATACGTTTTTAACCAGCTAACGAATCAACATGTCTGCCAGCGCAGTGAACGTGACTCCCGGGCGCAATGTCGTCGTCGTGGGAACTCAATGGGGTGATGAAGGCAAGGGCAAGATCGTCGACTGGCTGACGGACCACGCTCAGGGCGTCGTGCGTTTCCAGGGCGGCCACAACGCCGGCCACACCCTCATCATCGGCGGCAAGAAAACGATCTTGCGCCTCATTCCGTCGGGCATCATGCGTGAAGGCGTCGCCTGCTACATCGGCAACGGCGTCGTCCTGTCCCCCGAGGCACTGTTCAAGGAAATCGGCGAGCTCGAAGAAGCCGGCGTGAACGTGCGCGACCGTCTGTTCATTTCCGAAGCCGCAACGCTGATCCTGCCGTACCACATCGCGATCGACCAGGCGCGCGAAGCGCGCAAGGGCGCGGGCAAGATCGGCACGACGGGCCGCGGCATCGGCCCCGCATACGAAGACAAGGTCGGCCGCCGCGCGCTGCGCGTGCAGGACCTGTTCGACGCGAAGACCTTCGCCGACCGCCTGCGCGAGAACCTCGATTTCCACAACTTCGTGCTGACCCAGTACCTGGGTGGCGCGGCCGTCGATTTCCAGGCCACGCTCGACACGATGCTCGGTTATGCCGACCGCCTGAAGCCGATGGTGGCCGACGTGTCGCGCCGCCTGTACGACGCGAACAACGCGGGCCAGAACCTGCTGTTCGAAGGCGCACAAGGCACGCTGCTCGACATCGATCACGGCACCTATCCGTTCGTCACGTCGAGCAACTGCGTCGCGGGCGCGGCGTCGGCCGGCGCGGGCGTCGGTCCGCAGAAGCTCAACTACATCCTCGGCATCACGAAGGCGTATTGCACGCGCGTCGGTTCGGGCCCGTTCCCGAGCGAGCTGTACGATGCGGACAACCCGCAGCGCCAGGAGCAGGTCGGCGTCACGCTCGCGAACGTCGGCAAGGAATTCGGTTCCGTCACCGGCCGTCCGCGCCGCACCGGCTGGCTCGATGCGGCCGCGCTGCGCCGCTCGATCCAGATCAACGGCGTGTCGGGCCTGTGCATGACGAAGCTCGACGTGCTCGACGGCCTCGACGAGGTCAAGCTGTGCGTCGGCTACAAGATCGACGGCAAGGATGTGGACATCCTGCCGCGCGGCGCGGCCGATGTGGCCCGTTGCGAGCCCGTGTACGAAACGTTCGCCGGCTGGAAGGAAAGCACGGTGGGCATCAAGACGTGGGAAGTGCTGCCGGCCAACGCGCAGGCCTACCTGACCCGCGTCCAGGAAGTGGCTGGCGTGCCGGTCGACATGGTGTCGACGGGCCCGGACCGCGACGAAACGATCCTGCTCCGCCATCCGTTCAAGGTGTAACCCCAGATGACGCAGCAAATCACGATGACGGCGGCAGACTTGATGACCGATCCGCGCAACGACGACAAGAACCTGTGGGTAGGCTGGGACGAGTATCACCGTCTGATCGAGCTGCTCGCGCTCGAGGTGCACGCGTCGGGCTGGAAGTTCGACCAGATCCTGTGCCTCGCGCGCGGCGGCCTGCGCGTCGGCGATCAACTGTCGCGCATCTACGACGTGCCGCTCGCGATCCTCGCGACGAGTTCGTACCGGGAAGCGGCCGGCACCGAGCAGGGCGACCTCGACATCGCGCAGTACATCACGATGACGCGCGGCAACCTCGCGGGCAACGTGCTGCTGGTCGACGATCTCGTCGATTCGGGCGTCACGCTCGCGCGTGTGCAGGAGCACCTGAAGGAGCGTTATCCGGCCGTGACGGCCGTGCGTTCGGCGGTGCTCTGGTACAAGGGTTGCTCGAAGGTCAAGCCCGACTATCACACGCAATATCTGCCGACGAATCCGTGGATTCATCAGCCGTTCGAGGAGTGGGACACGGTTCGTCCGCACAATCTCGAGGCGTGGATCAAGCGCGGTCGCGCGCAGCGCGACGGTTCGGGCGCCTAAGCGGTTGGCCGATCGAAGGAAAGCCTTGTACGGCGCCGCTTGCGGCGCCGTTTTTCGTTGGCACGCCGCGTGCATCGTGCGGTGTGCGCGGCCTGACCGGTAGGCAGACGGCGCCACCCCGGCTATGATGGCAGCCCTGCCACAGCTCGCGCCGGATTGCATGCGCAGCGTGGATCACGTGGTTTCACGGCAACAGAGCAGGGCGGCGTTTCACGGGGGCGCGAGTAGAATAGCGCTCGTTTTGTCCGACCCGGACCCGATTATTACGCTTCATATGAACGACACGATCCACGCGACCGACGCAGCACACGCGCCGCACTCGACGCAACAACACTCGATGCGGGCGCTAGCGATAGCAGCCATCGGCGTCGTGTTCGGCGACATCGGCACCAGCCCGCTGTATTCGCTCAAGGAGGCGTTCAGCCCCGCGCACGGCATCCCGCTGACCGAAAGCTCGATTCTCGGCGTGATCTCGCTGCTGTTCTGGGCAATCATCCTGGTGGTCGGGATCAAGTACCTGCTGTTCGTGATGCGGGCAGACAACAACGGCGAAGGCGGCGTACTCGCGCTGATGGCGCTGTCGCTGCGACCGCTCGACTCGAAAACCCGCGTCGCGGGTGCGCTGATGGCGCTCGGGATATTCGGCGCGTGCATGTTCTACGGAGACGCGGTGATCACGCCGGCGATCTCGGTGATGTCGGCCGTCGAAGGTCTCGAGATCGCGACGCCGCACCTGTCCCATCTCGTGATGCCGATCACGATCGTGATCCTGATCGCGCTGTTCTGGATCCAGCGCCACGGCACCGCGCTGGTCGGCAAGCTGTTCGGCCCGATCATGGTGCTGTGGTTCGTCGTGATTGCCGCGCTCGGCGTGTACCACATCGTGCGCGTGCCGGGCATCATCGCGGCAATCAACCCGTATTACGCCGCGTCGTTCATGTCGGAGCACGTGCTGCAGGCCTATGTCGTGCTCGGCTCGGTCGTGCTGGTGCTGACCGGCGCGGAAGCGCTCTACGCGGACATGGGGCACTTCGGCGCGAAGCCGATCCGCCTCGCTGCATACGGGCTCGTGATGCCGTCGCTGGTACTGAACTACTTCGGCCAGGGCGCGCTGCTGATCCAGAACCCGAAGGCGATCGAGAACCCGTTCTTCCTGCTGGCGCCCGAATGGGGGCTGCTGCCGCTCGTCGTGCTGTCGACGGTCGCGACCGTGATCGCGTCGCAGGCCGTGATCTCGGGCGCGTATTCGCTGACGTCGCAGGCGATCCAGCTCGGCTACGTGCCGCGCATGAAGGTACTGCATACGTCCGAACTCGCGATCGGCCAGATCTACGTGCCGGTCGTGAACTGGCTGCTGCTGTTCGTGATCCTCTGCATCGTGGTCGGCTTCAAGAGCTCCGACAACCTCGCGGCCGCGTACGGCATCGCGGTGACGGCGACGATGGTGATCACGACCGTGCTCGCGGCCGTCGTGATGGTGAAAGTGTGGAACTGGAACCGCCTGCTGGTCGGCGCGATCATCGCCGTGTTCCTCGCGGTCGATCTCGGTTTTTTCGGCGCGAACCTGCTGAAGGTCGCGCAGGGCGGCTGGCTGCCGCTCGGCATCGGCGCGCTGCTGTTCTTCCTGCTGATGACCTGGTACAAGGGGCGCCACATCGTCAAGGAGCGCACGGCGGCCGACGGCATTCCGCTCGAGCCGTTCCTGCAAGGGCTGCTCGCGCATCCGCCGCATCGCGTGTCGGGCACCGCTATCTACCTGACCGGCAACGACAAGCTCGTGCCCGTCAGCCTGCTGCACAACCTGAAGCACAACAAGGTGCTGCACGAGCGGACCATTTTCCTGACGTTCGTCACGCGCGACTTTCCTTACGTGCGCGACGACAAGCGCCTGAGCTCACGCGATGCGGGCGGCGGGCTGTACATCGTGAAGGCCGAGTACGGCTTCAACGAGACGCCGGACGTGAAGGCCGTGCTCGAGGAATTCGGCCGCACGCACGACATGACGTTCGAGTTGATGGACACGTCGTTCTTCCTCGCGCGCGAAACGGTCGTGCCGACGCATCTGCCTGGGATGTCGATCTGGCGCGAGCGCGTGTTTGCGTGGATGCACCAGAATGCCGCGAAGCCGACCGACTTCTTCTCGATTCCTGCGAACCGCGTCGTCGAGCTCGGCACGAAGATCGAGATCTGACCGGGCGCGGCGCGCGGGCCTTCCGGCCGCGCGCCGCGTCTGCCGCCCGCCGGGGCCGGCCGCCCACCGGGGCCTGCCGCGATCTTTCGCACTGCCGGCGGTCGCTACGCAAGCGCGAACGCAGCCGCAGCGCGCTGCGTATTCCGCGCAAACCAATCCATCCCGTCCGGTAACCGGCTGCGTGCCCGGGGCGCCTGCGTGCGTTGAGCCGTGCGCGTTCGCGGCAGCAATAAAAAAGCCCGCCTTGCGGCGGGCTTTCGTGCGTCGACGGCTTTCGCGTGCTCAGCGCTTCAGCTTCGCGAATGCCGCGGCCATCGCGCCGGCCGGTTCCGGCTCGCGCGAACGCGGCGGACGTGCTGCGCTGCGTCCCGCGTTGCCGCGATCCTGGCTGCCGCGCGACGACATGCCGGGTGCGGCCGCATCGTCGTCGAGGCGCATCGTTAGCGCAATGCGCTGACGCTTCACGTCGACGTCGAGCACCTTCACCTTGACGACCTGGCCGGCCTTCACGACTTCGTGCGGGTCCTTGATGAACTTCGTCGACATCGCGGACACGTGGACGAGGCCGTCCTGATGGACGCCGATATCCACGAATGCGCCGAACGCGGCGACGTTCGTCACGACCCCTTCGAGCGTCATGCCCGGCACGAGATCCGACACCTTCTCGACGCCTTCGCGGAACGTCGCCGTCTTGAATTCCGGGCGCGGATCTCGGCCCGGCTTCTCCAGTTCGGACAGGATGTCGCGCACGGTCGGCAGGCCGAAACGTTCGTCAACAAACTCCGCGGGGGACAGGCCCGACAGCGCTTCACGGTTGCCGAGCACGTCGTCGATGCGCTTGCTGATCTTCGCGAGCATCCGTTCGACGACCGGATAGGCTTCCGGGTGCACCGACGAGCGGTCGAGCGGATTTTCGCCGCCATTGATGCGCAGGAAGCCGGCGGCCTGTTCGAACGTCTTGTCGCCGAGGCGCGGCACTTTGCGCAGGTGCTCGCGCGACGGGAACGGGCCGTTCGCATCGCGGTAGTCGACGATGTTGCGCGCGAGCGTCGCATTCAGGCCCGACACGCGCGCGAGCAGCGGGGCCGATGCGGTGTTCGCGTCGACGCCGACCGCGTTCACGCAATCCTCGACGACCGCGTCGAGCGAGCGGGCGAGTTCGCGCTGGTTCACGTCGTGCTGGTACTGGCCGACGCCGATTGCCTTCGGCTCGATCTTCACCAGCTCCGCGAGCGGATCCTGCAGGCGGCGTGCGATCGACACGGCGCCGCGCAGCGACACGTCCATTTCGGGGAATTCCTTCGCCGCGAGTTCGGACGCCGAGTAGACCGACGCGCCGGCTTCCGACACGACGATCTTCTGCAGGCGCAATTCCGGGTGCTTCGCGATCAGTTCGCTCGCGAGCTTGTCGGTTTCGCGCGATGCGGTGCCGTTGCCGATGCTGATGAGTTCGGCCTGCGTCTGCGCGGCGATGCGCGCGAGTTTCGCGATCGAGCCGTCCCAGTCGCGGCGCGGCTCGTGCGGGTAGATCGTGTCGGTCGCGAGTACCTTGCCGGTGCGGTCGACGACCGCGACCTTCACGCCCGTGCGCAGGCCGGGGTCGAGACCGATCACGGCCTTCGGGCCGGCCGGCGCCGCGAGCAGCAGGTCGTTCAGGTTGCGCGCGAACACGCGGATCGCTTCGGTTTCGGCGGTTTCACGCAGTTGCGTGAGCAGCTCGTTCTCGATATGCGGCTGCACCTTCACGCGCCAGCACCAGCGGCATACGTCGGACAGCCATTTGTCGGCCGGGCGGTTCTGGTTCGCGATGCCGAAATGGCGCGCGATCATCGCCTCGCCGGGATGCGGCACCTGCGCGTCGAGTTCTTCGCCGAGACCGAGCTTGACCGTCAGCACGCCTGCGTTGCGGCCGCGGAACAGCGCGAGCGCGCGGTGCGACGGCACGGTCTTGATCGTTTCCGCGTAGTCGTAATAGTCGCGGAATTTCTCGCCTTCCTCGTGTTCCTTGCCCTCGACGACAGCCGACGACACGACGCCCTGGTTGTGCAGGTAGTCGCGCAGCTTGCCGAGCAGCTCGGCCGTTTCGCCGAACTGTTCGGACAGGATGTCGCGTGCGCCGTCGAGTGCGGCCTTCACGTCGGCAACGCCCTTGTCGGCGTCGACATACGCGGCCGCCTCGGCCTGCGGGTCGAGCAGCGGGTTCGCGAGCAGCGCCTGCGCGAGCGGCTCGAGTCCGGCTTCGCGGGCGATCTGCGCGCGCGTGCGGCGCTTCGGCTTGTACGGCAGATAAAGGTCTTCGAGCACCTGCTTGCTGTCGGCCGCATCGATCGCGGAACGCAGTTCGTCGGTCAGCTTGCCCTGTTCGTCGATGCTCGACAGGATCGCCGTGCGGCGATCCTCGAGCTCGCGCAGATACAGGAGGCGTTCCTCGAGCTGGCGCAACTGCGTGTCGTCCAGGTTGCCGGTCACTTCCTTGCGGTACCGGGCAATGAACGGAACGGTCGAGCCTTCGTCGAGGAGTTGCACGGCCGCCGCGACCTGGCGCGGCTGGACGGACAGTTCGGTGGCGATGCGCTGTACGATCTTGAGTGCTACGGTTTCCGTCATGTCGTGGATGATCTGCCTGCTGAAATCGCGGCGCGGGCCGGCAGGCCGGAGCGGCAGGCTGCACGGCGGGCCCGACGGGCCAGATGCCGCGGGTGGGTGAAGCGGGGCATTTTGCCATAAATGGCGGAGCGTCCAGCCGGGGGTGATAGAATTTGACACATGTCCCGCAGCTTTCCTACGACGTTGCCAACTTCCCGCATTTCTCTCGTCGCGCTCGGCGCAGCGCTCACCGCGGCCTTGTCCGTCGGACCTTCCGGCGCGTTCGCGCAGGCTTCGGGCGTAACCGCGCCGCCCGCCGTCGCAGCCGGGCCCGATACGACCACAGCCGCACCGGATTTCGATGCCCGTCAAAAAGTGCTCAATCAGCGCTCCGCGGAAAACGATTATCGTTATGCGGTGGCCGAGCACGATTGCTACAGCAAGTTCTTCGTCAATCACTGTCTCGGCAAGGCACGCGACCAGATGCGCGACGAGCGCGCGAGCATCCGCCAGGAGCAACTCGCGCTGAACGACGAGCAGCGTGCGGTGCGTGCGCAGCAGCGCGACCAGCAACAGGCGCTGAAGCAGGCGCAGAACGCGGCGGAAGCGCCGCAGCGCGCGGCGAACGACGCGACGAACGCGGCTGCGTTTCGCGATAAGCAGGAGCAGAATGCGCTGAAGCAGGCGCAGCGCGGCGCGGAAGGGCCGCAGCACGCGGCGAGCAAGCAGGCATACGACCAGAAGCAGGCAGACTTCCAGCGCAAGCTCGACCAGGCGCACCAGCAAGCGGCGCAGAAGGCGCAGGAGCGGGCGGACAACACCGCGCGCTACGAGCAGAAGCAGAAGGAAGCCGTGCAGCACAAGGCCGATGTCGAGCGGCGCCAGCAGGAAGCGGCCGACAAGGCCAAGCAGCAGCAACAGCAGGGGCAGTAACGTGTTGGATTGATTCGGATCAGTCTCGTGCGCGTCGGCACGCCAGTCGGCGCGCTGCTTCGATGAGGAGGCAAACATGCAAAACCGTCTCACGGAACAGCAGCAGGAATTGCACAACCGTTTGGCTGCATTGCAGGAGCAGCACCAGCAGCTCGCTCGGGAGATCGAGCTGAAGGAAGGACACTCCGACATCGACGACATCACGCTGCACCGGCTGAAGAAGGAAAAGCTGGCGGCCAAGGACAAAATCATTTTGCTGCAATCGCAGCTGGAACCGGATAAGCGCGCCTGAGCGCGGCCTGGCAAGCGCCGGCGCCGCTCGGGCGCTGGACACAGGAACGCTTGCCTTGAATTCACCGCTTGAAGCCACCCCCGATGCCCGGCGAGACACATCGTCCGCCGGGCGCGTTCGTGCGCCCGAAGGCACCTTCGAGCTGAGCCGCAAGCGTGTCGACGAACTCGACACGATCTTCGGCGAAGGCGGGTTGCTGGCGCGCGCGCTCGACGGCTATCGGCCGCGTACGTCGCAGATCGAGATGGCGCGTGCAGTCGCGTCCGCGATGGAAGCGTCCGCGCGCCGGATGCCCGAGCCCGAGATCTTCGAAACTCGCAAGCGGCCGGCGCGCCGCCTCGGCGACGGCGACAAGACGGCCGGGCCGGCGGCGGACGATGCCGCGGCCACCGAGTCAGACAGCGACGCAGGCGACAACACGCTGATCGTCGAAGCCGGCACGGGTACCGGCAAGACCTATGCGTATCTCGTGCCCGCGATGCTGTGGGGCGGCAAGGTGATCGTGTCGACCGGCACGAAGCACCTGCAGGACCAGTTGTTCCAGCGCGACATCCCGACCGTGCGCAACGCGCTCGCGGTGCCGGTGACGGTCGCGATGCTCAAGGGCCGTGCGAACTACCTGTGCCACTACTACCTGCAACGCACGGCCGACAACGGCCGCCTGCCGTCGCGGCAGGACACGGCCTACCTGCAGGAAATCGTCCGCTTCGCGAAGCTCACGAAGAGCGGCGACAAGGCTGAACTCGCGAGCGTGCCGGAAACGGCACCCGTGTGGTCGATGGTCACGTCGACGCGCGACAACTGCCTCGGCCAGGAGTGCCCGCACTACAAGGAATGCTTCGTGATGCAGGCGCGGCGCGAGGCACAGCAGGCCGACGTCGTCGTCGTCAACCACCACCTGTTCTTCGCGGACATCATGCTGCGCGACACGGGGATGGCCGAGCTGCTGCCGAACGCGAACACGATCATCTTCGACGAAGCACACCAGTTGCCGGAGACGGCGACGCTGTTCTTCGGCGAGACGCTGTCGACGACGCAGATCCTCGAGCTCGCACGCGACACGGTGGCCGAAGGCCTGAGCCATGCGCGCGACGCGGTCGAGTGGGTGAAGCTCGGCGGTGATCTCGAACGTGCGGCGCGCGACTTGCGCCTCGCGTTCGCGAACGATCAGATCGTCCGCATGTCGCTCGCGCAGCTCGGCGACGACCACCCGATGTTCGGCGCGCTCGACGCGCTCGAGGCGGCGCTCGATGCGCTTGCGTCGGCGCTCGCGAGCCAGGCCGAACGGGCGGAGTCGCTCGGCGCATGCCTGCGGCGCGCACGCGAATTGCAGGACCTGCTGGCCGGCTGGGTCGCGCCCGGCGCGGCGGAAGCGGCCGCGAAGGCCGATGAGGCAGCGGCCGGTGACAAGGCGGCGTCCGACGGCGATCCGAACGAGAAGGTGCGCTGGGTCGAGGTGTTCGCGCATACCGTCCAGTTGCACGAGACGCCGCTGTCGGTTGCGCCGATCTTTGCTAAGCAGCGCGCCGGCGTGCCGCGTGCATGGGTGTTTACGTCGGCCACGTTGTCGGTGCGCGGCGATTTCACGCACTACGCGGCGCAGATGGGCCTCAGCTCGCGTCGTTCGATGACGCTCGCGAGCCCGTTCGACTACCAGTCGCAGGGGCTGCTGTACGTGCCGCGCAACCTGCCTCAACCGTCTTCGCCCGCGTTTACCGATGCCGTCTTCGATGCCGCGCTGCCGGCGATCGAGGCGTCCGGCGGCGGCGTGTTCATGCTGTGCACGACGTTGCGCGCGGTCGACCGGATCGCGTCGAAGCTGCGCGACGTGATCGAGTCGCGTGGCTGGAATACGCCGCTGCTCGTGCAGGGCGATGCGAGCCGCACCGAGTTGCTCGATCGCTTCCGCGCGTACGGCAACGCGATCCTGGTCGGCAGCCAGAGTTTCTGGGAAGGCGTCGACGTGCGCGGCGACGCGCTGTCACTCGTCGTGATCGACAAGCTGCCGTTCGCGCCGCCGGACGATCCGGTGCTGGCCGCGCGGCTCGACGCGCTGACGAAGAAGGGCCTGAGCCCGTTCGCCGTGCATCAGTTGCCGCAGGCCGTGATCACGCTGAAGCAGGGCGCGGGCCGGCTGATTCGTGCGGAGACGGATCGAGGCGTGCTGATGATCTGCGACACGCGGCTCGTCGACAAGCCTTACGGGCGCCGGATCTGGCAGAGCCTGCCGCCGTTCAAGCGGACCCGCGAGATCGCGGTCGTCCAGGACTTCTTCGACGAGCACCGCTCGGAAAAACGCATGTGACGGCGCGCGCGGCGACCGCACTTGTGGTGCCGCCGAAATGCGGCGCCAACAAAAAACCCGGCTCGATGGCCGGGTTTTTTGTTTGTGCAACTGGCGTTGCGTCGCGCAGTGCTTTAGAACTGCCACCACGACTTCTTCGCACCGGGGCGCGAATGGCCCGTCACGTACGGGCTGTCGGGGAACGTGCCCGCGAGCACGCGCTTCGTGTCCTCGGCGAGTTGCGGCTGGTTCAGCTTGCCGTACGACAGGATCATGATGTGCAGCGCATCTTCGATCGCCGGCGCGCCCTTGTAGTCCTTGATCGCGAGCTGTGCGCGGTTGATGGCCGCGACATACGCGCCACGACGGTAGTAGTAGTCGGCCGCGTGCACTTCGTGCGACGCGAGCGCGTTGACGATGTAGCGCATCCGCGCGGCCGCGTCGGGCGCGTACTTGCTCTTCGGGAAGCGGTCGACGACGACCTTGAACGCATCGTACGATTCGCGCAGCGCCTGCGGATCGCGCTCGCTCATGTCCTGGCCGGAGAAGCGGCCGAACAGGCCCAGATCGTCGTTGAAGTGGATCATCCCCTTCAGGTAGTACGCGTACGGGATATCCGGATGATCGGGGTGGAGCTGGATGAAGCGGTCGACGGCCTGGTCGGCGGCTGCCGCTTCGTTGTCCTTCCAGTTGCAGTACGCGACGTTGATCTGCGCCTGTTGCGCGAAATGGCCGAACGGATCGCGACCTTGCAGCGATTCGAAATATTTCGCGCACTTGCCCCAGTCGCCGCCGGACAGTGCGTCCTGGGCCTCTGAGTATAATTTGTTGTTCGACCAGGTAGCCGTCTCGTCCTGCTTCTGCGGCAAGCCGTGGCAGCCGGCGATGAGGGCCGCGGCCGCTACCGCCGCAGCCCGGGCGGCGACGGTTCTGGCCGTACGTTTGGTCGAATTCATCATGCTCGCATGTCCTAGCTTCAAGTCTCGGTGACCCAGTCTAAATGACCCGTTCAAGTTCGCAGAATGCCCAGCCGGGCACACCAAATCGCGAAGATTATAGCCCAAGCGGTCGGCCCGCCGACGCTGCTTCGGGGGATTCCCTCGATGACGATCTGACCGGCGACGTATTGCAACCGCCCGTGACGCCGTCCGCGGCGGGCGATGACGCGCCGCGCGTCGTCGAAGTGCCGCTGTCGCTCGCGGGCGAACGCCTCGACAAGGCGCTCGCCCAACTGTTCCCCGAATTCTCCCGCAGCCGCCTGCAGAGCTGGATCGAGGCGCAGCGCGTGCTGGTCGACGGCGCGCCGGCGAAGATCCGCCAGCCGGTGCCGCTCGGCGCGAAGATCGAGCTCGTGCCCGACCTGCTTCCCGAGCAGCTCGCGTTCACGCCGGAGCCCGTGCCGCTCGACGTCATCTACGAGGACGACGCGCTCGTCGTCATCAACAAGCCGGCCGGCCTCGTCGTGCACCCGGCGGCCGGCAACTGGAGCGGCACGATCCTGAACGGCCTGCTGCATCGCTACGGCGACGCGGCGGCCGGCCTGCCGCGCGCGGGGATCGTCCACCGGCTCGACAAGGAGACCTCCGGCCTGATGGTGGTGGCGCGCACGCTGGCCGCGCAGACGGACCTCGTGCGCCAGTTGCAGGCCCGCACGGTGAAGCGCCGCTATTTCGCGCTCGTGTGGGGCACGATGCCCGAGGAAGGCACGATCGACGCGCCGATCGGCCGCGATCCGCGCGAGCGCACGCGCATGGCCGTCGTCACGGGCGCGTCGGGCAAGCCCGCGCGCACGCATTTCCGCACGGTTGACACATGCGTGTGGCAACGTCAGCCGGTTTCGGCGATCCAGTGCGACCTCGAAACCGGCCGCACGCACCAGATCCGCGTGCACTGCGCGCACGCCGGGCACCCGCTGCTCGGCGATCCCGTCTACGGACGCGCGCGCGGCAAGCGTTCGGTCGCGCCGCTGCCGGACGGGTTCGCGCGACAGGCGCTGCACGCATGGCGGCTCGGTCTCGTGCATCCGGTCACCGGCAAGGCGATGCAGTGGCGCTGCCCGCTGCCGGACGACATGAATGCACTCGTCGCGGCGCTCGGCTTCGGGCAGGGCGACGAGGAATTCGACGACGATGACGGTGTCTACGACGATGACGATTTCGGCGGCGAGTATCACGACGATGAGCCGTACCTGGACGATGAGGAGGAGTGAGTGCCGATGACGAACCTGGCGCCGTTGACGTGGCAGGACTGCGTGCAGCCCGACTGGCAGGTGGCGCCGCGCGTGCGCGCGCTGATCACGACGCGCGACGGCGGCGTGAGCGAAGGCCCGTACGGGCGCTGGCAGGACGGTGCCGCGATGGCGGGCGGGATGAATCTCGGCCTGCATACCGGTGACGATCCGGCCCATGTCGCCGCGAATCGCGCGCGCTTGCTCGCGCTGGCGGGCCAGTCGAGCGCGGCATGGCTCGAGCAGGTTCACGGCGCGCAGATCGTGCGCGCGGACGAGGTGATCGCGGCGGCGCCCGCGGCTGCGGCGCCGGTGCAGGCCGACGCGAGCGTCACGGACCGGTCGGGCGCCGTCTGCGTCGTGATGGTGGCCGACTGCCTGCCCGTGCTGCTGTGCGACGCGCAGGGGCGCGCGGTCGGTGCCGCGCATGCGGGCTGGCGCGGGCTCGCGGCCGGCATCGTCGAGCAGACCGCGGCGCGCGTCGCGGCGCTCGCGGGCGGCGCGACGGACACGCTTCATGCGTACCTCGGGCCGGCGATCGGCCCGCAGGCGTTCGAGGTCGGCGCCGACGTGCGCGACGCGTTTCTCGACACGGCCCCGCAGTCGGAGCATGATGAAACCCGTCGTGCGTTCGTCGCGATCGACGGCACGCCCGGCAAGTTTCTGGCCGATCTCTATGCGCTCGCACGCCTGCGTCTCGCGCGTGCGGGGGTGGCGCACATGAGCGGCGGGACCGCCTGTACGGTCACCGAGCGCGCGCGCTTCTATTCGTACCGGCGCGACCGTGTGACGGGCCGCATGGCGGCGGCGATCTGGCTGGCAGATTGACGCATGCGCATGCGCGCATGGTTTTGTTGCGTCGCGAAATCGGTTATCTCGATATTTAGACGGCAATGCGGCGTTGCATGCGCAGTCGAATGAAAAATCCCGAAGTCAAGTCGACCAAAATGTTTTATGTTTCGCCGGAACCCTTGTCCCGTCTGTTGCACACGGATTATCTCTGCGCAGAAATGTTCAGCGGTTTGACATGGCGCTTCACATGGGGAAAACGATAATGATAAAAATACCGCACTGCGGCAGAATCTGGAGACGCCTCTCCAGAGCATGACGGCCCGGCTCGCAGCCGGCACGCCGCGCGCGAGCAGGATTTCACGATAGACGCTCACGAATCACCGGTAAGGCAGGTAATGACAGCATCGAAAAATTCGTCGACGTCCGCTCAGGCGGGCACTTCCGCGGGCAGCACCGGCTTCGATCCGGCCGCCCAGCCGATGCAGCAGATGTTCGAGTCGTGGTTGAGTGCGTGGCGCGGTTTTGCGGATCCGGCGCGCGCCGCGACCGCATCGGCCACCGTCAATCCGTTCGCGACATTCCAGTTCCCGACTTCGTTTCCGTTCCAGGTGCCGTCGATGCCCGATCTGGGCAGCATGGCGTCGCCGTTCGCGGGGCTGAAGCTGCCGGTTGCGGCGATTCCGCCCGAACGGCTGCAGACGCTGCAGGCCGACTACGCGCGCGATTGCATGACGCTGATGCAGCAGGCGGCCGCCGCGAAGCTCGAATCGCCCGAACTGAAGGACCGCCGCTTCAGCGGCGATGCGTGGAAGGCGTCGCCGGCGCATGCGTTCGCGGCTGCCTGGTATCTGCTCAACGCGCGCTACCTGCAGGAACTGGCCGACGCGCTTCAGACCGATCCGAAAACGCGCGAGCGCATCCGGTTCACGGTCCAGCAATGGACGGCCGCCGCCGCGCCGAGCAACTTCCTCGCACTCAATCCCGACGCGCAGAAATCGATTCTCGACACGCAGGGCGAAAGCCTGCGGCAGGGGATGATGAACCTGCTCGGCGACCTGCAGCGCGGCAAGATTTCGCAGACCGACGAATCGCAGTTCGTGGTCGGCAAGAACCTCGGGTGTACTGAAGGCGCGGTCGTCTACGAGAACGACCTGATCCAGCTGATCCAGTACACCCCGAAGACGGACAAGGTGTTCGAGCGGCCGCTGCTGATCGTTCCGCCGTGCATCAACAAGTTCTACATCCTCGACCTGCAGCCCGAGAATTCGCTCGTCGCACACGCGCTGTCGAACGGCCATCAGGTGTTTCTCGTGTCGTGGCGCAATGCGGATGCATCGGTCGCGCACAAGACGTGGGACGACTACATGAACGAAGGGCTGCTCGCGGCGATCGATGCCGTGCAGCAGGTCAGCGGCCGCGAACAGATCAACACGCTCGGCTTCTGTGTCGGCGGCACGATGCTCGCGACCGCGCTGGCGGTGCTCGCCGCGCGCGGCGAACATCCGGCCGCGTCGATGACGCTGCTCACCGCGATGCTCGACTTCACCGACACGGGCATCCTCGACGTGTTCGTCGACGAGGCGCACGTGCAGATGCGCGAGCAGACCATCGGCGGCAAGAACGGCACGCAACCGGGGCTGATGCGCGGCGTCGAGTTCGCGAACACGTTCTCGTTCCTGCGGCCGAACGACCTCGTGTGGAACTACGTCGTCGACAACTACCTGAAGGGCCGCACGCCCGCGCCGTTCGACCTGCTGTACTGGAACAGCGATTCGACGAGCCTGCCGGGCCCGATGTATGCGTGGTACCTGCGCAATACCTATCTTGAGAACAAGCTACGCGAGCCGGGCGCGCTGACCGTGTGCGGCGAATCCGTCGACCTGTCGCTGATCGACGTGCCGACCTTCATCTATGGTTCGCGCGAGGATCACATCGTGCCGTGGCAGACGGCCTACGCATCGACGTCGATCCTGTCGGGCCCGCTGAAGTTCGTGCTCGGCGCGTCGGGTCACATCGCGGGTGTGATCAATCCGCCGGCGAAGAAGAAGCGCAGCTACTGGGTCAACGACAGCGACCTGCCCGAATCCGCGGACGACTGGTTTGCCGGTGCGACCGAGCAGCCCGGAAGCTGGTGGACGACCTGGGTCGAGTGGCTCGACCAGTACGGCGGCCGCAAGGTGGCGCCGCCCGCCAAACCCGGTTCCGCGCAGTTTCCGGTGATCGAGCCGGCACCGGGACGCTACGTGTTGCAGCGCGATTGACGAAAACCGGACAGCGGCGCACGCTGTCCGATGCACCGCAGTTTTTTTAACAGGGCCGGTAACGATGCGCCGTGTCGTGCGGGCCTGGAGGAAAGGGAAATGACGGACGTAGTGATCGTATCGGCCGCGCGGACCGCGGTCGGCAAATTCGGCGGCTCGCTTGCGAAGATTGCGGCGCCGGAGCTGGGCGCGACGGTGATCCGCGCGGTGCTTGAGCGTGCGGGCGTGAAGCCCGAGCAGATCAGCGAAGTGATCATGGGCCAGGTGCTGACGGCCGGCTCGGGGCAGAACCCGGCGCGGCAGTCGCTGATCAAGGCCGGGCTGCCGTCGGCGGTGCCGGGGATGACGATCAACAAGGTGTGCGGCTCGGGCCTGAAGGCCGTGATGCTGGCGGC
>NZ_WHNU01000013.1:0-162322 GCF_009362305.1 Burkholderia sp. BE17 | reverse complement strand
TGCGCCAGCGCTCCCACATTAGCGCTTTCTGGCTGTCTGTATAGTAGATCCGCCGTCTCTGTTTCATTGCAACACTCCTCGCTGCTATGCAGCCTCAAGTGTGTTGCATCGACGGGTTGAATCCGCATGAAAAAGCGGCTGGGCAAGGACGCGACCGGCGCCCATGTCCTGGTCGACCATTATCAGGCCACGTTGAAGCAGACGGTCATCCGGCAGAGCCAGTTGAAGAACCAGTACCATGGCAAGACGTATGTGGCGTATGGCAATGGGGGATTGGATACACGATCGCCCGCGTCCGGCACGGCGACCGAGGCCACCAGCAAGGACAAGCCCACCGTCGAACAGGGCGAACCGACGAAGAACCTGTTGGCTTGGGGCAATGCCATCTGGACGGGCGACGTGCCGGCCGATGTGCAGCCTGCCGAGCTCCGCGCCGCCAAGCTGCTGCACGATTCGGGCAAGGGCGAACTCCGCGTGCTGCTACAGCAACGCAACCTGAGTGTCACGTTCACGATGCAGAAGACCAACAAGGTCCCCGACGTGAGCGCCACGACGGAGTGGGATCGCGTGGCGGACAAGACCGGCATCATTCGCGGCGATGGCACCGTGCCGGCGTGGTCGGCGGACGCGCAGGCGCGTGGCCTGAAGCCGGATGTGCCGGGCGATCCGGCCAAGGGCGTGCAGATGGCGTTTGTGCAGGCCGGATATGAGCACATGAAGAGTTACGCGCACCCCTGGACACGCTGGGCGCTTCTCTACAGCGTGGTGCAGATCGTGAAGGATATCGATGTGCCGGGAGGGGCGTGATGGCACGTTTCATTCGCACACTCTTTTTGCTGGCGGGTCTGTGTGCCTGCTCTCTAGCGTTTTCCGTGGAACCGACGATGAACAATCCTTTGCTGTCCAAAGCACGTCCGTGGTGCATCGGCCGACTTGTGTTCGACCGGCCCGTATCGAGCGAGATCTCGAATGAGAATTACAAGTACCGCGGGGAAAAGCTCGTCACGACCCATAATGTGCCGGTGGAAACCTACGACGCCAAGGTCGCGGCGCGGGAGAAGGAACTGCGCACGAAGCAGCGCGTGAATCCCGTCAATCTGGAGGAAAAGACGGGGCATGCGTGGCTGGAGAAGGCGTTTTCTCCAGTGCCGCACTCGCGGGTTTTCATCTTCAACAATGCGGTGGCAAAGGCGGCGACCTTACCGTTCGATACCGAAGGTTATCTGTTCGCGAACCGTACGCTCGTCCATACGACGGGCATGATCGGCGCGGATGTCCTGGAGCGGGCCGAGAGCATCTATAACGACACCTACCGCCGCATCAAGGTGCGCGATAACTGGACCGTGCCGACCGAATCGGGCTTCTGCTTTGATGGCGGCATCGTCACCGGTTCGTCGACCTACACGGAAGAGGTCAGCCAGTCGTTCGCGTTGATGCCGGGCCGGCCAGCGCTGCTGGTGATCAAGTTGCGCGACGCGGTGGATGGGGATCAGGCCCAGCCGCTGACCAGCAGCCTGTCCGCGTTGCGTGCGAAACTCGATCGCATGCCCGGCAGCTATCGTATCCTGCGGCAGGGCAAGCGGACGGTGGCTGGCATGGACGCCGAGGAAGTGCTGTTTGCGCTGAAAGACGGCGATGTCACGGTGTATCGCTTCTACCTGCTCGCGCCGGGGAATCCCGCGACGGTGGCGCAGCCGCATACCTCGGTCGAATTGCTGCTGGGCGCGCCGGCGCGTGATGACCTGCCGCCGGACCAGGCCACCTCGCCGGTCGACGAAGCGGGGGCACTGCAGACGTGGGACACGCTGGTGAACAGCCTGCGCGCGCGACCAGGTGCGGCCTGAGCGGGGTGAACGATGCGCCGCTACGATATTGTGAAAGGCGACCTGACGACGGTCGGCGGGGTCGTGCAGGGCGGCGACGCGCACGACCTGATCGGTGGCCGCGAGCAGGCGTACGAGACCGATCCGGTCTGGTGTCCCGTCTGCAAGACCATGGGACATATCCAGTGCGATGGGTCGCGCGTTTCCACGACGGGTCCCGACGGACGGCAAGCGGCACTGAGCGATGATCTGTGTGTCTGCCTGTGCACGCCGCCGCCGCGCCTGGTGCCGTCGCAGCAAACGTCCTATGTGGATGTGTAGCCCCGCGGTGGTTGGCCGACGCCGAGGGTCGGTGCGGTTCTTTTCAGAGAGGATCACGGAATGATCAGGACGTGGATGGGGATGATTTTACTGCTGGCGAGTGTCGTGGCCCTGTCGGGCTGCCAGTCGCTGTGGGATTGCATGCAGGCACTGGGCGGCGGTTGTCATTGAGGTCGCGCCGGCCCCTGCCTGAAGCAACCCATACAACGGATAGTGCGTGTAGCCAAAACGGAAATTTTCCGAAAGTCATCGCGTAACCCCGCAAGGAAGAGCAGTACAGGTTCGCCGATGGACTGCGGCGAACTCGATGCTCGACGGAGCAACGCATATTCCCTGTCGGGGTCTCTAAGGGGGATTTCGGTTTTCGATAGCGGTCAGCAAGGAAGCTGCCGTGACTCTCGGCGCACCGAGCTAAACTCCCACGCGAGGGTGTGTGTCATCGGGCCTGATCTGCCGGGTGCGCGGACACGAGGTGGCGGAGGAACATCAAGGAATGACACCGCGAGAAAGACACCGGCCGCGGTAGAAGTGCGAAATCCTGAGTCGACTGTTCACCACCGGAATTGATCCCCGGCCAATCTCGAGTGCGCACCCCAGCCGTCGGGGTGATACGTCACGCTGGGGATGTAGACCGGCATGGGAGTTGAATCGGTTACCGCCCGGTGGCGTGCGTTCAGTATTGAACCGGGCGACGCGTGCGGTTGGCTCACATGCAGTATATTTCGCGCCGGGACAACGACGTAGCTGCTTGGTCCCGCATGTGAGCTTATCGAATGACCAGGCTGTACGACGGCCAGGGCGACCAGCAGCGGTATCGAAATGCCGTCCACTTCTCCTCACCGATTCACGTTGATGGGGTCAATCCACGCAGCGACCAGACTAGAGTAGCGATCGATGAAAGCACTTTGCACTACCCGTCACGCGCGCCTATATTTTAGGTCACGTGATGACATGATTCCAGAAAACTCCCAGTGTTCACGGAGTTCGTGATGGCGTCAAGCAATCGAAGGGCCGGCGCAAGCGCCACGAAACATGACCTCGAGCAGCTATCCGAATTTCGCTACCGGCTGCGGCGTTTTCTGCGTTTCTCGGAGGAAATCCTGCGGGCCGAAGGGCTGACGCCGTTGCAATACATGCTGATGCTGCACACCTGTGCGTTTCCGGACCGTTCGTGGGCGACAGTCGGCGAGATTGCCGAGCGGTTGCAGGCGTCCTCGCATGGCACGGTGGCGCTCGTCACACGCTGTGAAGCAGCCGGGCTCGTCCGGCGGCAGACGAGCGAGCAGGATCGAAGGCAAGTGGAAATCCATCTGACGGAAAAAGGGGCGAATTGCTTGCGCAAGGTTGCGGCCTTGCACAAGTCGGAAATTCAGTCGTTCGGCTGGGCTTTCCAGGACGTCACCGATATCAACTGAGCGCGCGTCGGCAACGTGCGCGGATTCGCCGGGACGGCGGTATTTGTCGGTCGTCGCGACAACGGGCAGGGCGGGAGAACGAATACACACGCAGCAGGGGGAGGTCGTTTGCAAGGAGCGGCATATGAGCACGACCTCGAGTCTCGATCTGGAAGGCAAGCTCCGGCGTGACGCCGGAATCATCGGGCTGTTGTTCGCCAGCACGACCAGCATGGTCGGTTCCGGCTGGTTGTTCGGCGCCTATCACGCATCGCGCATCGCCGGCCCGCTGAGCATCGGCAGTTGGGTGATGGGTGCGATCATCATCATGCTGATCGCACTGTGTTTCGCCGAGCTCGCGGCGATGTTTCCGCGCAGCGGGGCGCTGGTGCACATGAGCCATGCGAGTCATGGCGTCGGACTGGGCCGGATCTGGTGCGGCCTCCTGTTTCTTGCGTACGTGCCGGTTCCGGCGGTCGAGGCGGAAGCGATCGTCACGTACGCGAACAACTATCTCCCCTGGTTCATCCAGCCCGGAAGCGCGGGTTTGCTGACGGCCGTCGGCTTCGTCGCATGCGCCGGCCTGCTCGGCGTCATGGCGTTGTTGAACCTGATGGTGATCCGCTGGCTGCTCAGCGTGAACTCGACCATCACGTGGTGGAAGATACTCGTGCCGCTTCTGACGATTGCCGGCTTGCTGGGTGCGAGTACGCACTGGGGCGTCATGCAGGCGGCGCCTGACAGCTACCGCTTGTCCGGCATGTTCACCGCGCTGCCGGCGGCCGGCATCGTCTTCAGCTATCTGGGCTTTCGAACGGCGATCGACCTGGGCGGCGAAAGCGCCAATCCGCATCGAAACATTCCGCTGGCCGTGATCGGCGCGGTCCTTCTGGCGGCCATCATCTACATCCTGCTGCAGGTTGCGTTCATCTACGCGCTTGCGCCGGCCGATCTTGCCGCTGGTTGGAACAACCTCAGCTTCAAGGGCGAAATGGGACCGTTCGCAGGGCTCGCAACGACCCTCGGCATGGGATGGCTGGCCACGCTGCTGTACATCGACGCCTACGTGTCGCCAGGGGGCACTGGCCTGATGTACGTCACCGGCGGCTCGCGCATCCTGTTCGCGGCCGGAGAACTGGACGCGGGCCCACGCATGTTGACGCGGTTGAACACCAACAAGATTCCCTGGGTTGCCGTACTGATCATGTGGGCGGTCGGTGTGCTGTTCCTGATGCCGTTCCCGGCGTGGCAGCAGATGGTGAGCTATATCACGTCGATCACCGTGCTCACGTATGGGCTGGGGCCGATCGCGCTGCTCGTCCTGCGACGTAACGTACCGGAACTGCAGCGGCCGTTCCGCATGAGCGGGGCCGGGTTGATCGCGCCGCTCGCATTCGTGTGCAGCAACCTCGTCATCTACTGGACCGGCTTCAAGACCAACAACTTCCTGTTCTCGCTGGTGGCGATCGGCTTCGTCCTCTACGCGCTTCACCATCACGTCGTGTTGCGCCGTAGTGCACGCGACTTCGGCTGGAAGCACATCGCGTGGTTGCTCCCGTGGTTCGGCGGGCTGTGGCTGTTGTCGTGGATGGGCGGTATCGGCGGCGGCCTGGGCGTCATCGGCTTCGGCTGGGACATTCTGCTGGTCGCCGCCTGGAGCGTGGTGGTGCTCGTGCTGGCCATGCGCAGTGCGCTCGATGCCGGCGAGACGTCGGAGATGATGGGGCGCATGAACGAGACCAGTTGACGGATCGACACACTCGACACAGGCGGGCGTCATGACATCGGGATCGACAGGAGGAGAGGACAGCGCGACCGGCGAACTCGCATCGCTTCGCGTGGAAACCGGTCGCGTCCAGCGTTCGACACAAACGGAAGACGAGGCGTCGCCGATCGACATGTATCGCCTGAGTTGCCTCGGGATCGTGGTCGGCGTCGTCACCGGAATCGGCGCCGTGGCATTTCGCGGCTTGATCGGTTTCGTGCACAACGCGTTTTTCCTCGGCCGGTTTTCGGCCTCGTACAACGCGAGCGAGTTCACGCCCACTTCCGTATGGGGGGCGTTCGTCATACTCGTGCCGGTTGTCGGTGGCCTGGTTGTGACGTGGCTCGTCTGCACCTTTGCGCCGGAAGCGAAGGGGCACGGGGTGCCCGAGGTGATGGACGCGATCTACTTCAAGCGCGGCGTGATTCGACCGGTGGTCGCGATTGTGAAATCGCTGGCGTCCGCGTTCGCAATCGGCACCGGCGCGGCGGTCGGTAGAGAGGGGCCAATCATCCAGATCGGCTCCGCGTTGGGCTCGACGCTGGGACAAGCGGTCAGGATGACCGCCGGCCAGCGCATCACGCTCGTGGCGGCAGGCGCAGGCGCCGGGATCGCCGCGACGTTCAATACGCCGATCGGCGGTGTCCTGTTCGCGACTGAGCTGATGATGCCGGAAATCAGCGTCAACACGTTCCTTCCCGTCGCGCTCGCGACCGGCACGGCCACCTTCGTCGGAAGGTTGTTCTTCGGCAGTGCGCCAGCGTTTCTGGTACCCGCCCAGTTGGGTGCGATTCCCGATCGACCAGGCAGCGTGCTAACGCTCCTGCTGTATGCCGCGCTCGGCATCTTGACGGGCGCGGGTGCGGCGCTACTGACCCACGGACTTCATTTTGCGGAGGATGCCTTCGAGCGCATTCCGGGCCGCTATGCGCGTCACGCGCTGGGGATGTTGCTCGTCGGAGTGACGATCTATCTGTTGATGCGCTTTGCCGGACATTACTACGTCGAAGGGGTGGGATATGCAACGATTCAGGCGCTGCTTTACGGACAGCTCGGCGGCTGCCTGTTCCTGATCGTGCTTGCGCTTTGCAAGACCCTCGCTACATCGATCAGCCTAGGCTCGGGATCTTCAGGTGGTGTCTTTTCGCCGTCACTGTTCATTGGCGCGGCATTGGGTGCGGCGTTCGCCGCATTCGTCCAGGCCGTACTGCCCGCCGCACCCGTCAGTGCACCCGCGTTCGCCATGGTCGGCATGGGGGCGATGGTGGGCGGCGGAACCGGCGCGGCGATGACGGCGGTCGCGATGATCTTCGAGATGACCCGCGATTACGACATCGTGTTGCCCATGATCATTGCTGTTGCGGTCAGTCTTGCGACCCGGCGCCTGCTTTGCCGCGAAAGCATTTATACGCTCAAGCTCGTGCGTCGCGGTCACGTGATTCCGAACGCGTTGCATGCCAACATGTTCCTCGTCCAGAACGCGGCGCAAGTGATGGAGACGGACGTGCTCGTGCAGGACGCCGAGGTGCTGTTCCGCGACATTCTGGGCAATCTGGACGGCCCCCCGTTCCGCCACGTGGTCGTCACGCGATCGGGCCGGATCGAGGGGGTGCTTCGCATCAACACGGGGTTGCGCCGGGCGATCTCGCACGACCATCCGTCGGTGACGCTCGGTGTGCTCGCTCAACGCAATTTCATCGTGGTCGCGCCGGGTGAAGCGGCATTCGATGTGATCAGCAAGTTGCGCCAGAAGCGCGCGACCATGGCGGTGGTCGTCACCCAGCCCGAAGAAGAGGGCGCAATGGAGGTGGTCGGGGTCATTGCCAAGGAACACATCGCAGACGCGGTGGCGAGCAGCATCAGGATCTTTCCCGAGAACCGGCGCGGAACGGAGCGCAGCCTGCGGTCAGGGAAACAGCACGGTGACAGCCACGCGTCGACGCGGGCCGAAGCGCATGCCGGCAAGGAGGGGCAGCATGAAACTCAGCGTTGAGCTGGCCGTTCTGCGCCGGCGCCTTGCGGTGGCCCTGCATCTCGATGACTGGAAGGAAGTGTTGGCCGGCAACCTGCAAGACGTGGCGAGTGACGACCGCGAGTGGGTCATCGTCTACCGAACGGCGAATGGATATTGTTGTCTTTACCGGGGGAAGCCGGTCGAGTTCGATGAACTCTCCGATGTGCAGTCCTGGTCCGCCGAGATGGATGTCCGGACGTACTTCATGGGCTTGTGACCGCGATATCGGTGCCGAACCGTTCTGTCGGTCAATGCGTGGCGCGAGCGGGCTCCCGCCACGCTGGCGCTTCATCGATAAACGATATCCGCGCGACGATTCTGTGCCCACGACGCTTCGTCGTGGCCCAATGCAACCGGCTTCTCCTTGCCGAAGCTGACTGCCTCGATCTGTGCATCGGGTACGCCGAGCGTTTCCAGGGTGCGAAGCACGGCCTGCGACCGGCGCTCGCCCAACGCGAGGTTGTATTCGCTGGTGCCACGTTCGTCGGTATTCCCCTGGATCAGGACATGTCGGCTCGGATGAAGGCGCAGATAGTCGGCATGTGCCTGCAGTGTCGACTGGTATTCAGGCTTCACTTCATAGCTGTCGAAATCGAAATAGATACTGCGCTTCGCGAGCGGGCTGTTGGGGTTGTTCAATTCGTCAGCCATGGTCGACGGCGTTCCGATTGCCTGACCATTTGCGGTTCCCTGATTCATCATGCCAGCAGTGCTGGACGTCTTTGTTGCGGAGTGGCATCCGCCGAAAAGCACAACGGTCAACACTACCGCATATCGCATCAAGCCTTTCATCACGGGTCTCCCGAAGAGGGCGTTCGATCGAACGGAATGGGTCGCAGATCAACGGAACGGATGGCGGCCCCCCTGCTGGAAGCGCAGTGAACGGTGCTGCTCCATTTTGACGGGCGGCGGAGTTTTGTAAATAAATTGAAGGATGAATCGAAGAATTTCTCGGTCACATGAGGGGTGAATACAGCCACCTTAACAAGAGTAGGAGAAATGTCACATCATGACTAGTTGCCATGTTACGATGCGGAAATTCTGCGGAATGTTGAATTCAGATGTGCTCCCTCAGCTCGCGTCACTCGACGTCCGGTCGTCCCGATACGAAAGACCGGGGCGAGCTTCTTGAACCCGGCTCCCCAGCTGGGTTTTTTTTGTCCGTTGTTTGATTTGTTCGGTAAATCGCGTCAACGATGTCCCAGTCGTCCACCGTGTCTTCCCGCATGACTGCGCCCGAATTGCGCGCGACCACGTCGCTCGCGGCGATCTTCGCGCTGCGCATGCTCGGCCTGTTCATGATCATGCCGGTGTTCTCGGTCTACGCGAAAACCATCCCGGGCGGCGATAACGTGCTGCTCGTCGGCATCGCGCTCGGGGCCTACGGCGTCACGCAGTCGCTGTTCTACATCTTCTACGGCTGGGCGTCGGACAAGTTCGGCCGCAAGCCGGTGATCGCCACGGGCCTCGTGATCTTCGCGATCGGCAGCTTCGTCGCCGCGTTCGCGCACGACATCACGTGGATCATCGTCGGCCGCGTGATCCAGGGGATGGGCGCCGTGTCGTCCGCGGTGCTCGCGTTCATCGCCGATCTGACCTCCGAGCAGAACCGCACGAAGGCGATGGCGATGGTCGGCGGCTCGATCGGCGTGTCGTTCGCGGTCGCGATCGTCGGTGCGCCGATCGTGTTCCACTGGGTCGGGATGAGCGGGCTGTTCGCGATCGTCGGCGTACTGTCGATCCTCGCGATCGGCGTCGTGCTGTGGATCGTGCCCGACGCGGCGAAGCCCGTGCACGTGCCGGCACCGTTCGCCGAGGTGCTGCACAACGTCGAGCTGCTGCGCCTGAACTTCGGCGTGCTGGTGCTACACGCGACGCAGACGGCGCTGTTCCTCGTCGTGCCGCGCCTGCTCGTCGACGGCGGCCTGCCGGTCGCCGCGCACTGGAAGGTTTACCTGCCGGTGATGGGGCTCGCGTTCGTGATGATGGTTCCGGCGATCATCGTCGCTGAAAAACGGGGCAAGATGAAGCCGGTGCTGCTCGGCGGCATTCTGGCTATCCTGATCGGTCAATTGCTGCTGGGCAGCGCGCCGCATACCATCCTGATTGTGGCTGCGATTCTGTTCGTCTACTTTCTCGGGTTCAACATCCTGGAAGCGTCGCAGCCGTCGCTCGTGTCGAAGCTCGCGCCGGGTTCGCGCAAGGGCGCGGCCACGGGGGTTTACAACACCACGCAGTCGATCGGGCTCGCGCTCGGCGGCATCGTCGGCGGCTGGCTGCTCAAGCAAGGCGGCCCGAACATGGTGTTTCTGATGTGTGCCGGCATGGTTGCAGTATGGTTGGCGATCGCATTCGGTATGACGCCGCCGCCGCGGCGAACCTGAACGATCCGGACAGCGTTTGAAAATGAACAAGACTGACGAGTGGGTAGGGGGAGACCGATGATCCGCATTTCCGCGCTCGCAGATCGACGCGCGTTGCTGCATGCGCGGCGTCTGTGGCTTCACTATGGCGTGTTCTGGCTGGGTGCGGTGGCTGTCGGCCTCGTCGCGGTGCTTTACGCGAAGCTGATCGATTTCGGCTACGCGGTGTTTCTGGGCTATGCCGCCGAACATGCATGGTTGCCGCTGATCGTCACGCCGCTGATCGGTGCGGTGACGGTCTGGCTGACGCGGAGATTCTTCGATGGTGCGGAGGGGAGCGGCATTCCACAGGTGATTGCCATGCTGCATGCGCCGGGCAACACGGGTGCGCGGCTGCTCAAGATCCGGATCCTGATCGGGAAGATACTCGTCTCGTTCCTGGCCATTCTCGGCGGGTTCACGATCGGCCGCGAAGGCCCGACGATTCACGTCGGGGCCGCACTCATGTTCAACCTGCGGCAGTTTTATCCTCAGCGGTTTCGTGCGATTCGCCCGGGCGTGCTCGAGCACCGGCTGGCCCTCGCGGGCGCGGCGGCAGGCCTTTCCGCCGCGTTCAATGCACCGCTTGCCGGTGTCGTATTTGCGATCGAGGAACTCACGCGCAGTTTCGAACAACGGACGAGTGGCGTGCTGATCACGGCGATCATCTTCGCCGGTATCGTGTCGCTCGGCATTCAGGGTAACTACGTTTATTTCGGCACGATCGACGTAGGGGCGCACCTGCCTCAGTCGCTGGCGCTTGCTGTCGTCCTCATCGGTGTGATCGCGGGCGTCATGGGCGGAATCTTCTGCTGGTTGTTGCTCAACACGCGACGCTGGATGCCGCGGCGGCTTCAGGATTTTCGTGCCGGCCAGCCCGTGCTGTTCGGCGCGGCGTGCGGGCTGGTCGTCGCGGTCGTCGGTGTGGCGACGCACGGCCATACGTTCGGCAGCGGATACACGGAAGCCCGGAGCATGCTCGAAAGCCACACGAACGTGAGCGTGCTGTACCCGGTGTTCAAGATGGTTTCGATGATCGGCTCGTACCTGCCCGGCGCGCCGGGCGGGTTGTTTGCACCGTCGCTCGCGATCGGTGCCGGGATCGGCAACACGCTGCATACCCTGTTCTCGGGCATGCAACTGCAGATGCTGATCGCGCTTGGCATGGTCGGCTATCTTGCTGCGGTCACGCAGAGCCCGATCACTGCGTTCGTGATCGTCATCGAGATGATCAACGGCCACGCACTCGTCATCTCGTTGATGGCCACGGCGCTGATCGCCAGCCGCGTGTCGCGATTCTTTGCTCCGCCGCTGTACGAAGCGTTGTCGACACGCTATTTTCCCGCTGACCACCGATGACCTTCCGGGGCATTGTTCCAGGGCATCGAAGATCATTAACCGCGTTCGTCTCGACTCGTGAAGGGCCTGCTGATTTTTCTTGTCACGTTGCTGCTGCTGTTTGTGTCTGTCGCACGCGTGCGTGCCGAAGATACGATTCCCGAGGATTACCTCTACCTGGCACGTATGAACGTTCGTCCGATCGTCATCCATTGCGTCGCGGAAATCGACCGATGGATTCGAACGTCGGCGAAGTACGACATGTTTCTCGCGCCTGATGTCCGGTTACTGAGAGCCAAGGTTCGTGCTTTTCGCGGGACGGAGGGTCAGTCCAACAGCGAGCCGCTGGTCGATTCAACGGTGACTGTTCGTGCTTCAGCGCGGCTGCGGCCTCGTGGTGCGTGGATCCCCGTGACCGCGAAGTGCAAAGTCTGGCGTGCGCACGTGGTGAGCGTCATGCTGAAACCGTCGGAATTGCAGTGACGCGCTCGTCTATCCTGAACTGCGACCGCTACCCGGGTATTCGCGAGCAGTGATATATCGGTGCCATTGTCCTGCGGGATGACGATGGCGGTCGCGTGTTGTGGTCTGTGCGTTGACGAGTGACCCTCACCAACATCGGCGGATCTGCGCGGCCAGGTTTCGCGTCCTCATGATTGCGGGTCGGCCGGCGTGCCTGCCGCACCATGGATCACGTGGTGATGGAGACAGCCGCGAACCATCGACAAATAGAGTCCGTCGGCATTGCGCAGACGGAAATACTCGACGCGTGAATGATGCCCGTCCGGCACGATACGCAGTCCGACTGGCACACCTCTGAAGAACGATTCGGCGCGCAACGTAATCGTTCCTGCGCGCTCGCCGAGATGCAACTGCCGCGTGCTCTGTTTCCACCGACGAGCGACGCAATCCGCGACTTTTGTCGCAGATATGTTGGACGTTGCGGAGAACACAGGCGACTGTCCCAATACACCCTCGCGACGAGAACACGCGATGAGGAGCAAGCAGATTCCCGCGGCAATTGTCATGTGCCAGATGTTCAACGGTGTCCTCTCGATGCCACGCGGCAAAAGCCGAATCCATCGGCCAAGTTGCGTCACAGTGTGACATAAAAGATGAGTGGCAGCGGTGGATCGATGACTGGAACTCTCGCATGGCAGGAAGAGCTAGACGCTTTAGGCGTACCTGATGGGAAATGCGCCACCCTTGCGCTTCAACCGTGGGCGTTGAGCGCGGGAATGGACAATTCCGCGGGTTTGTCGACGCTATGCTGCGCAATGTTCGTCCTGACCGATCAGCAATTCGGTTGGTGACAGGAACATGTAGCGAGGAACGTCGAGGTTCTGCGGGGCCGGCTTGTCGCGGAATACACGTCCGGCCAGATCGTAGGTTGACCCGTGGCATGGACACAGGAAACCGCCTGGCCAGTTGTCCGGCAGGTTCGGCTGGGGCCCGGATTGAAACCTGGGGGTCGGTGTACAACCGAGATGCGTGCAAACGCCGACCACGACGAGAATGTTCCGGTGGTCGGGCCGCGAGCGAAACGGGTTTTTGCAATAGTTCGGCAGAGGCATCGAGAACGCGTGAAGCGAGTCGGGATCAGCGACCAGCGGGGTCGCCTTGATGACGCTTGCGAGCATGGCCGGCGATCGGTCGACGATGAACACCGGTTTGCCTCTCCATGCAGCCGTCAACAGCCCGCCCTCTGACAACTGACTGATGTCGACCTTGACCGGGGCGCCTGCGGCGAGTGCGCTGGCGGGCGGCGTCAGCGAATCCACGAAGGGAATAGCCGCTGCTACTGAGCCGACGCCGCTCGCGACGGTTGTCGCGATGAGCCAACGACGGCGATTGACATCGGGTCCCGTAGACTCGATCGGCTTCTCGTTCATGCCAACTCCTTCGAGACAAAAGGCGCTCGTGCGGTCACGGCTGCTGCCGTTCCTGAAACGGTCGCCGAACGGGGTAGCCCGGCGCCTCGTGCCGATTCACATCGTCCAGACGAACACCGCATGGGAATGCGACGACGCCTGTATTGCGACGCTCCGACGCATGACTTTTCCGTGATATGTGGCCGTTACGGCATAGTGCCGGGCCGGCATCGATACGAGCAGAAAAGGTCCGGCAGTCACCGTCGAGAGCACGGTCTTGCCATGTGCGTCGACGATCTGCACTGGGATATCTGCCAAATATTCGTTCCCGCTGCTCGTGTGTCCCGCGAACTCAAGCGCGAGCGAATATTTGGCCATCTCCTGTTTGATCGCGGCCGATTGATCGCTCCCGATTCCGCCGGACAGGTAAGTAACCTGGCCTGAATGCTCGAGTGACGGAAGCGACGTCAGCTCTGCGGCCAACCCGCTTCGGGCGAACACGGCAATCGCTGCTGTCGCGACGCCGAGCGCCATTCTGGATGAGGACTTCATGATTGCCTCCTGCTGTGCTCCGTGTCGACGTGTTTGCTCCGAAACGTCTTCAGCTCACCTCCATGGTGACGAACATTCGCGAGCCGCTCCGGTCGACCAGGAGCGCTACGTTATGAGCGGAACGCGCGATATTCTTAAAGAACTGAGCCGTGCTCGTCACCGGGGTGCTGTTGATCCGCAGAATGATGTCGCCCGGTTCGATTCCTGCTAGCGCAGCCGGCCCGCTACTTTGCTCGACGCGTACGCCACCCTGAACTCCGGCGGCCCGTTCTTCGTCACCCGTCAGATTGCGTACCCCAAGTCCGTATGCGCCGGAGGACGCGCGATTCATCGTGTTGACGGGAAGGTCGTGGGAGTCCATCGACGACAGAACCACTGTCGCGTGATGGACAGCGTGATTTCGCCAGTAGCCGAGATCGATCGTGGCGCCAGGGCTCAGATCGGCCACAGTCGCCGGTAAATGTGTCGAATCCGAAACTGCCGTGCCGTTGATCCCAACGATGACGTCGCCTGCCCGCAAGCCTGCCTTTGCTGCAGGACCACCCGAGTCGATCGACGCGACGAGCGCGCCATTCGGCCGCGCCATCCCGAACGATCGGGCGAGCGGATCCGTCACTTCTTGCACTGCGACACCGATGCGCCCATGGGTGGCCTTGCCGTGCAACTTCAGCTGGCGCTCAACCTTCATGGCTTCGTCGATCGGCATCGCGAAGGCCAGACCCTGGTACGCGTGGCCGTCGTCCGGAAGCGGCATTTCGATACCGACGACTTCGCCCTTGAGATTCAGGAGCGGACTACCGCCATCGCCGGCGTTCTCGGTTAGATCGGTATGGATCAATGGAGCGTACGATTGGTCAGGAAGCAGACGGGAGGTATTGCTTACGATGCCCTTCACGATCGAGTTTCCGAGTCCGTATGGGGAACCCATCGATGCGACCCATTCGCCGGCTTTGAGCGCTGAGGGCGATCCGATTCTGGCAACCGGCAGCCCTTTCGCGCGAATTTGAAGCAGCGCGAGGCCGCTTGCCGGGTCGCTTCCGATTACTCTGGCGGGATACGTTTTCCCGTCAGAGAGGGTGATGGTAATTCTCGAGGCGCCGGCAATGTCGCTGGCATCTGTGAGGATGTCGCCGTCCGGCGAGAGGATGAAGCCGCTGGCGTGTTGTCATGTGAGGGCACCGCGATCGGCGCCAGGTGCGGGAGAGAATTTCCTGAAGAAGCGAAGGAACGGATCGTTTGCGGTGCCTGGCGGAGGCCATAGCTGCTGCACACTCGATGTCTTGTCAAATTGAGACACGTTGACTGCTACGACAGCGGGCCCGTCTACCCTCGCCATGTTCTCGAAGTCGGACACGATTCCCGGATAGGCCCCCATGCCAGACGTTGCCGGTAGAACGCCTTGCGGAGCAAGCGTCGCCGGCGCCGCGGCAAGTGATGTCTTCGACATGCAACTTGCCGACAACGCTGCAATTGCGACACTGGCGACCGCGATACGCTTGAATCCGATGCTTGCCATGACCACGCTCCTGTCGCGCAGAGGCAAACGTACCGGGCAAAAAACACGGCTACGGCGCTTCCATGCCGCGACGCTTTTACCGTAGGTCGCGAGAATTAAATTGCGCTTAAAAGACGGGATCAGGGCGTCCCGTCGCCACAGTGGATCGACGAATATCCATGCATCCAGCGCAGTGCGTCGAGCGTGATGGTGTCGTCGGGCAGGCCCATCGAGGGTGACGACAGGATGTTCTGCATACCTTTCGCTCTACGTGTCGCGACCTGACGACGGGCGTTGAAAGGGCCGTGATCGACGCTTCGCAGTATTGCAAGCCGCGGGGGAGACGGACGGGATGGCTCGAACCGATGTGGTGCGGTACGTGACGAACCACCACGTCGCCCTCTATTCGTTGAAGACGACGGTCCGGTTACGGCCCCGGGCTTTGGCACGGTAGACGGCAGAATCGGCAGCGTGAAGCAATGCCGCGAGGTCATCGCCCCGGTCCGGCCGCCACGTCACGATGCCGATACTGACAGTCACGCAACCCGATTCGTTGAGCGCGTGTGCAAGGTTCCGATTCTCGATTTCAGTTCGAATCCGTTCGGCCACGTCGTACGCGTGCCGCTCGGTTGCATTTGGAAGCACGACCACAAATTCCTCGCCGCCGTATCGACACGCATGGTCGCCGGGTTGTCGAAGGTTCTCGACAATGCATCGCGCCACGGCTGCAAGTGCCGCGTCACCTGCCACGTGGCCATACGTGTCGTTGTAACCCTTGAATCTGTCCAGGTCGATGAACAGCAACGAAATCGGAGTTCGCGCGTGGATTGCCTCATGACATTCGGCCTTGAGGATCCTGTCCAGCAGCCTGCGATTGTTCAGCCCGGTCAGCGCGTCGGTTTCTGCCAGCAATTGCAGCTCGGCTTCGATCTGCGCCCGTCGTCGTAGTTGTCCGCCAAGAAGATAAGACAAGACGACAATCAGTGCGCCGAGCGACAACACCAGTGCCCCGATGGTTGCCGCACGCTTACCCCAGGGGCGGTAGATGTCGTCATGGGCGGCAGCCACCATGATGATCCACGGCAGGCGCCCCATTTGGGCGAACCAGTAAAGGCGACGTACCCCATCAAGACTTGCCGTCTCGCTGAACGATCCTTCAGCCGAGGCCATGAAGCGCTTGAAGGTGGAGGCGCCACTGATATTTTTTCCGATGACACTCGCCTGGTATGGCACGCGCATCACCATCATCCCGTCTTTTCCGATAAGCGACGCTGATCCGCCTGGACCGAGAGAAAGCACCGACAGCAGCTGACGGAAATAGTCGAGACTGATGATCATGACGACGACGCCGCCAAATTTGCCGACTGGCGCGGGGATTCGCAAGCTCAAAGCGACACATAAATCGCCGCGCCGCGCCCTGGAGTGAAAAGGTGGGCTGAGAAAAAAACCCAGTGTGGGGTGATCACGCTGTGCCGTGAAGTAGATTTGATCGGACAAATTTCTTGTGTGGGGTGTCGCGTCTTCGGAATCAAGTATCACGCGTCCCGTCGGGTCGATGGCAAGGATGGAGCCCAGCGTATTCGAGTTCGCCAGACCATCGAGCAAGAACTGGCGGCGAAGCGTCGGTGGCATCTGCATGATTCGGGCATTTCCCAGCCTGCCAGCGAGCGTTTGCAACGAACTCTCGTACAGTTCAAAGTTTCGCTCGATGTCCCGCTGTGCAATGAGCGCGATATTTCTGAGGTTCTCGCGGGTATACGTGGTGGCGTCGCGCCGACTCTGATACAACGAGAGCGCACATATTGCTGTCATGAGCATCGCGATGAGCAGGCCGACATAGGGCACGCAACTGGACAACCGTACGACCTTTGTGCGCCACGGCCGGTGGCCAAGCATATTTTTTCGCTTAAGCATCGAATATTTGTCGCGTCACACGCCATTCAGGAGAAAAATATCCTGAATCGGATGCGGCCGCTTTGTTGGTTCGTTTGCAAAAATCCCCGTATGCCTAGCTAAGGTAGTCGATTGAGCGGAAACGTAAAGGTCTCGATGTTGGAAGGGGGCCGCATCGCTGGTGCGATCCCTTGGCGGGATGCTGGCGATGATACGTCCGGTGGCAAATCAGTGTTTCGTACTCGCGACTCGCTCGCCGATACCTGACAAGGGCATCGGACATCATGTGCGGCAATGGTGTCGAAGGATCGTATGACATGACCGTGAGACCGGGCGATAGGGCGAATCCCGATCGTGGCCGTGGCAATAAAGTCGTTGTTTTTCAGCGCTGACATATGACACGGTGCGCCGACCGTTTCTTCGGCGGCCGACGGTGATCTCAAGCAATCAATCGCAATCCGTTAGTGAATCATGAGGCGAAGCCTCCGTCGACGGTTGATAGTTCAACGATTTCGGCAGTGATTTGCTCCTGTCTCAAGCGGTGATAGTCGCGGTTCAGGCGCTGTGCGGTGTCATCGATATTGCGTTTCGCCGCGATCATCGCGCGCATGCGCGCTTCGTTTTCCGCGGCGAACGACAGGATAATGGCCTCGCAAATCTGCGTGTACACGTATTCCTCGGCCAGTCTCTCCTGCAATTGCTGCACCGGGAGCGAGACGACCGGCGGAAAGGGGCGTGTGACCGGTTTGAAACGCCGGAAATCGAAGGGCAGCAGCGATGTCGTCAGGATGGCCGCTTCGCTGATCGCTTGCGGTACACCGTGCACGAGCGTTACATGCGATGCGTTGCCGTGACGCAGGCGACGATACAGCGCATTGATGATCTTCGCTGCGAGATCAGACACGGCATCGGCGTGAACGATCATTGCCGATGACCAGGCCACCGGGAGACCGAATTCGTCGGCCGTACTTCGCGCGCGATCGCCCACGACGAAATACTCGATGGCTCCGGTTGCCGGCCGGCGGATTGCCTCAAGCACACGTTGATTGTAGGTTCCGACGAAGCCGTGTTCCGCGCCGATAACGATATAGACATGGGTGTCGTCTGGAAGCGGCGACCTCGGACTCTCGGGTGACTGTAGTAGGGCAATGCTCATCGCGTCAGCGATCGCAAGGCCAATCAGATCGGCGCATGCCCGGATTCCCGGCAGGCGTGCGAGTGCTTCTCGCGTTCGTGTCGCCGCGATGCCGCGCATTGCGCTCACCACGGATTCCAGTTCGCGGACCGTACCCAGTCGGTTCTGAACGTCGCCAAGCCGATTGCTCATCGGTCGCTCCGGATTTCCGCGGATTGCGGTATGAGATCGCGGACGATGCGGATGAGCTCGGCGCGATCATCGGATGACACGTTGTCGCCGGCAATGAGCATGGGACCGAGCTTTGTCGCGATGCCGGTCGAATCGAGGCGGGCGGGAAGAGCGACTCGCACCGCCGCGATCGCCGACGGTGCGCATGCATCGAATACGCCGTCGGCCAGCGCAAACAGCAATGCGATCTCACCTACCGGGCGTAGCGGCGCGAATCGCGGTTGCGCAATCAATGCGCGAATGCGTTCCCCACGAGCGATTTGCGCCTTGATTCTCGTATCGCTGAGCCCGCCGAAGCGCGTGAACATCTCGAGCTCGAGAAATTGTGCGTAATCGAGTCGCAACCTTCCAGAGGCGGCTCTCAGTGCCGGAAGCTGGGCCTTGCCGCCGACTCGGCTGATGCTAAGCCCGACATCGATCGCGGGACGCTGGTTGGCCGCGAACAGGTGGGAGTCGAGAACGATCTGCCCATCGGTAATCGAGATCAGATTGGTTGGAATGTACGCCGCGAGATTCCCGGCATCGGTTTCCGCAATGGGCAGCGCGGTCAACGAGCCGCCTCCACGCTCCGCGGAAAGCTTGGCTGCCCGCTCAAGCAGGCGGGCATGCAGGTAGAAGATATCGCCAGGATAGGCCTCTCGCCCGGGCGGATCTCGTGCCAGCAGCGCCAGCTCACGATGCGTTGCGGCGTGCTTGGTCAGATCGTCGATGACCACGAGTGCGTGCTGACCCCGGTCGCGGAAGTATTCCGCAATGCTGAACGCGGCGAACGGGGCGATCCATTGCAGACCGGGCGGATCGGCCGCCGATGCGACGACGAAGATACAGCGTTCCGGTGCGCCGTTACGTCGAACCGCATCGATTACGCGTTCGACTGCGGTGGCCCGCTGGCCAATCGCCACGTACACGCAGATCACGTCGGAATGCTTCTGGTTGACGATTGCGTCGACCGCGATGGACGTCTTGCCCGTTGCCCGATCGCCGATGATCAGCTCGCGCTGTCCGCGGCCGATCGCGAAAAGCGCGTCGATCAAGAGGATGCCTGTTTCGACTGGTTGAGAGACCGCTGCGCGTTCGATGATCGACGGCGCGGCGCGTTCGATCGGAAGGGACGACGAACATTTCGGCGGTTGGCCGCGATCGAGTGGCCTCCCTAGCGGATCGACGACGCGCCCGAATAGGTTCGAGCCCACCGGCACTTCGACGACGCGGCCGGTACCCGAGACGCGCGTGCCGGCCGCAATGCCGCTTTCGGTGTCGAGCAACACGCAACTGAGCGTGTCGACGTCCAGATTCAGCGCGAAGCCGAACTGTCCTCCGTCAAATTGCAGCAACTCGTTCAGGCGAACATACGGAAGGCCGCTCACCCGTGCAATGCCGTCAGCGATGTGCTCGACGCGCCCGACCGATTCCGCCTGCGGTGCGAGATTCAGCGCCGCCAGCACGGTTCTGCCGTGCGCCAGCCACGCATCGGCGGTGCCTTCACGCGTTTCGTTCGTCGCCATGGGAAATGAGGTCGCTTTTCAGGGATTCCAGACTATGTCGAAAGCTGTTTCGCACGATGACGTGGGGCGCGACGAGTTCGAGCCCTGCGATCAAAGTCGGATCGACGTCAGCCTGTATCGGCGTGTCGTAACCCAACGCCGTTGCGAGCATCGAGCGACAGCGAGCCAACTCGTCGTCCCGCAACGTACGCGGGGCAATCAGGCGCGGCATTTCACCGTCGCGGCCGAGGCGTGCGCGGTCCTCCGCAGGCAGTGCCCTGACCGCTTCGGCGAGTGGCTCGATGAATCCTTCCACCAGCGTGCTTGCAGGGAGTGTCGTGAGCAATCGGGCCGCGATGTCGATCGCAAACTGGCTGGCCCGTGCCGCGTTGTCACGCCGCGCGTCCTTCTTCATCGCTTCGACTTCAGCCTCGGCGGCTTTTCTCAGCGCATCGGCCTCGGCACGTGCGTCGGCGAGCAGCGATGCCTTAAGGTGCTCGACCTCGACTGTGGCCGCACTCGATCGTTTCAGGCGAGTTGCCTCTTGCTCGGCAACATCTCTCGCCGCCTTGTCGCGATCCTGCTGCGCCGCGTCGCGGGCGGCCGATGCGTCCTGCAGAAGACGCGCAGCGGCTTGCTGACGATCCGCCATGATCTTGGCAACCGGCTTGAACAGAAAGCGCGACAGCAGCCAAATCAGGACGAGGACGTTGATCGTCTGGAAGCCGAGTGTCCACCAGTCGATTCGCATGGCCAATGCTTACTTGGTAAACGGATTGGCAAACAGAACGAGCAGGGCGACCACGAGACAGTAGATCGCCATGGTTTCGATCATCGCCAGACCGACAAACAACGTTCGTGAAATCGTGCCAGCCGATTCAGGCTGGCGTGCCAAAGCATCCATCGCGGCGGCCACGGCGCGGCCCTCAGCCAGTGCCGGGCCGATTGCGCCGAATGAAACAGCAATGGCTGCGGCGACGATGCTTGCGATTTGAATCCAGTTGTTCATGATGCTCCTTGCGGTGGATGCGACGCGGGCGCGCCTTCGCTGCCGAGCGCGGCGCCGATGAAGACTGCCGCGAGTATCGTGAAAATGTATGCCTGAACCGCACCTGTCAGCAGGTCAAGCGCCATGAGCGGAATCGGAACCAGCAGGCCCGCGAGCGACAGTACAATGCCAATCACGAACACGCCGCTCATGACGTTGCCGAACAAGCGCACGATCAGCGAAAAGGTACGGGTTATCTGCTCGACCAGATTGAGCGGAATCATGATCCAGGTCGGTTGTGCAAAAGAGGCGAGATAGCGGGCGATACCGCGTTCGCGGATGCCGTAGAACACCGTCGACACGAAGACGACACCGGCAAGGGCTGCGTCGGTTTCAAGATGGGCGGTAGGGGGTTCGACACCCGGGATCACGCCGGACCAGTTGCAAGTCAGGATGAACAGGAACAACGTCCCGATCAACGTCCGGCAACGCGCAGGTTCAACTTGCATCGTGTCCCGCAACTGGTTGTCGAGCGTCGAGACGAACAACTCGGCGGCGGTCTGGAGTTTGCCCGGGGTCAGCGACAGCCGCCGTCGCATCGCTACCGCGGCGACGGCAATGAGCGCCATCAGCGCCCAGGTGGTCGCCACCGGCGTAGAGACAGGCACCCCCCCGATGCGAAACAGCGGTTCGGTCATGAGCGGTGAATGCATCATGACGAACCTCCCGGCAGCCGGATCATCACGCGGCGAGCGAGCATGATGCCGGCGAGGCCGCACAGCAACGCGATGTATCCAATTTGCGCCAGTCCAAATAGCACCAGGACGATCATGCCGAAACGAACGAGATGCACGATGATGGCGATGCTGATGGCATCCCGTACGTACCAGCGCACGTTGGCGAGCAGCGACGCAAAATAGGCAAGGCCGACGGCCCCACCGGTTAAGCCGCCTGCGGCAGTCTGGACAGGAACCGACAACGTCTGGATTTGCATCATGTTTCAGCTCCCTGGACCTTGGCGATGCATCCAGCGCCATGCGGACCACAGGCCGAACGCCGCACCCAGCATCAGTAGTGGCGCGGAGAAGAACACGCCGGTTTGAAAATGCCGGTCGAGCCAATGGCCCAGCCATAACGCCAGCAAGGCCGGAATCACGATAATCCAGCCGAGCATTCCGATCTGCCCGAGTCTGGAGCCCAGTGTCGGCTCCGGCACGTCACGTGCCTGCCTGTCTCGCTGAACGGCGCGTTGCGCGGTCTGTTCAAGTACCGGCGCGTCGGGCTCCTGAGTTTTCGCCTCCGGACCGGGCCGAGCAGGCGACTCTTTTCCGGGATTACCGCTCATGGCCGGCGCCCTCGTTTGTACCGTCCGCGCGTACGGCTGCGCCCGGTGTGCCGGGACGCAGATACTTCAGTATCTGCCGAATGGCTTGGGCATTGAGGCGCGTTTGTTCGACTCGCACTCTACGCGTCGCATCGAGACGTGATTCGCGGCTTTCCCGTACGCGGGCTTCCAGTGTCTGAAGCGCATCGCCGAGTTCTCCGTCACGGCACTCGATACTGATGTCTTTTCCGTCGATGACCCGTAAAACTCCACCGCTCACTGCACAAAACCGGCGTGTGCCGTCTGCAGTGCGCCAACGCATGACACAGGGTGACAGCACGGTCAGAAAATCCGTATGCCCGGGCAGAACACCGAAACTGCCGGTGGCGTCGTCCGCACGGAAGGCGACGACGTCAGGTGTATCGACCAGCATCCCTGCGGGCGTCGCGATGGTCATGTGAAGCGCCGTGCTCATGACGTTTCCCGCTCCCGCTCGCGTGCTTCGTCCAGCGCTCCGACCATGTATAGCGATTGTTCCCGCCACGCGTCGCATTCGCCGTCCAGAATCGCGCGGCATCCTGCAATGGTGTCGTCGGCCGTGACGGAGCGGCCCGGCACACCCGTGAACGCTTCGGTGACGGCGAACGGCTGGGTCAAAAATCGCTGCAGACGGCGGGCCCGGCCGACGATCCGGCGGTCGTCCGCTCCCAGTTCCTCGATGCCGAGCAGCGAAATGACGTCCTGCAACTCGCGGTAGTGCTCGATCGTGCGCCGCACGTCGGTTGCGACCTGGACGTGTTCGGCTCCGACCACCAGCGGATCGAGCAGAATCGACGACGATGCGATCGGATCGATCGCCGGATACATGCCTTCGGCGGCCATTGTGCGCGACAGAACGACCATGCTGTCGACGTGCGCGGCGATAGTCGTGACAGCGGGGTCCGTGAAATCGTCCGCCGGAACGTACACGGCCTCGATCGCCGTGATCGAGACCCCGCCAACGGAAACGATGCGCTCCTGCAACGCCGCGACTTCGCTCGCCAACGTCGGCTGATAGCCGACGCGTGACGGGAGTCGCCCGAGCAAACCCGATACTTCGGCGCCGGCCTGGACGAAGCGGAATACGTTGTCCATCAGGAGCAGCACGTTCTGGTGCTGTTCGTCGCGAAAATATTCTGCAACGGTCAAGGCGGTTAGGGGAACACGCCAGCGCGCCCCTGGGGGTTCGTTCATCTGACCGTACACGAGCACGGTCTTTGGCAGCACGCCGGAATGCTGCATGTCCACCAGCAGTTCATGGCCTTCTCGCGAACGTTCCCCGACACCGGCGAACACGGAAATTCCCTTGTAGCGTTCGACCATCGCATGAATCAACTCCATGACGAGAACGGTCTTGCCCACGCCGGCGCCGCCGAACATCGCCGCCTTGCCACCCCGGGCGAGCGGGGCGAGGAGATCGACGACCTTGATGCCAGTCGCGAATATGCCGGTTGCACTATCCTGCTCAGACAATGCCGGCGGTGGCTGGTGGATGGGGCGGCGTTGAACATCGAGAGGAAGCGGCTCGCCCATGTCGCCAGGCGTACCCATCACGTCGATCAGGCGTCCAAGCACAGCGTTGCCGACCGGAATTGCGATGGGCTGACAGGAAGCTTTCGCCGCCGCCCCTCTCGGCAACCCGCTGGTCGATTGCATGGCCAGTGCTCGAACGGTCCGCTCATCGAGGTGGGCTTGTACCTCGGCAATGATTGAGTTGCGGGCATCGACTTCGATCGAAACTGAAGTGTCCACCGGCGGCAGCATGCCGGTCGGGAACGTGATATCGACGACTGCGCCACGGACTGCCACAACGCGTCCTGGAATCTTCGGGAGGGAGGCGTTGTCGGTCGATGCGGTGTTCATCAGTTCTGTTCGCTGTTGGAGTTGATGTCCGTGTGCCGCTGAGTGCTGTACTGATTTGTGTCTCGGGCATAAGGTACTAGCCAATATTTACTGCGATGCAAACTGTCGACGATTGATCGTGATCAAAGGGCACATCGACAGGCGGGGCGGCCAAGGCAGCTTGGCTATGTGCGCAGCCAAGCCGAAACGTCTGGAATATTCGGCATGGCGAGCTACGGCTACGGCATTGACTCATATCAACGAACCGATGCGCAGGTCACCTAACCTCGATATCGGGTATGCAGGAAGCGCCGTGCAGGGCGCTTGCCTGACGCGGATTCGAGGAGACTGACAATGCACGCAATAGATGTCATGACACCCGCAGTGATTTCCGTAAAGCCGGACATGACCGTACAGCAAACAGCAGCGCTGCTCGTCGAGCACGGCATAAGCGGAGCGCCCGTGATCGACGAGAATGGACGTCTGATCGGGATGATTAGCGAGTCGGATCTGGTGCGGCGCGTCGAGATCGACACCGACAGGCCGCACCGCGCCTGGTGGCTGGAGTTGCTGACAGCCCGCCGCGACGACGCTGCGGATTATGTGAAAACGCACGCGCATCTCGTGAAGGACGTCATGACCAAGCACGTCGTGACCGTCGAGGAGATGACGCCCATCGACGAGCTGGCTCACCTTCTTGAGAAGGCACACGTCAGGCGCGTCCCCGTCGTCCGCGGCAATGAGGTTGTCGGGATCGTAAGCCGGGCCAATCTCGTTCAGGCGCTCGCAATTTCGCCATCAACGCCCAACCTGCAGCAAGTCCTAAGTGACCGCGAGATTCGAGGCATGCTGTTGGCCGAAATCGCAGGTCATAAATGGAGCTTTCCCGGTCGAAACGTGATCGTCAAGAACGGGATTGTGCATCTTTGGGGTTACTACGCATGGGCGCCGAACGAGGTGCAAGCGATGCGCGTCGCGGCCGAGGGTATTCCGGGTGTCAAGGGTGTTGAAGATCACACGGGTGTATCGCATTCAGGCGTGTAGAACGTCATGTCCGTGACGGCACGGCGCTGGACATTCTGGACGAGCGCTATGCATGCCGCGACATCGATGCAAGCGAGTACAAGAAGCGGCACGCCGACCGGAAGCATTGGAGTTCCTGCGCGCGGAACCAGTCCCTGCGTGGAAGGAGGACATGATGTCCCGTAATTTTCGAATTCGTGTGTTCGCCGTGACCGCGGCGATGACGTTGCTCGGCGTCACCATGCCAGTGTCGGCGCAGCGCTATTCGGGTGGCTCAGACGCGTGGGGCATGATGGGCGGCTACGGCATGGGACCGGGCATGATGGGCGGTTTCTCCATCGGCCCGGGCGGCGGTGGTTGGGGGCGAGACTCAATGACATACGACCAGGTTCAGGCTTTCATCCGCGACGGCGATCGTCAAGGCAGGGTCGATATCAAAACGAATACAGTCACTTTCGATGCACCGGACGTCACGATCGACATGATCGCCGTTCAACCAGGACATGATGACCAGACATTCGAAGTTCGCGGCTTGACGAATCCCACGCTGATCGTGCCCGCCAAGGCAGTGGTTCACCTCAATCTGGTGAACATGGATTTCGGAGCTAACATGGAACACGGCTTGATCCTGACGCCGGAGCCGCCGCCCTATCCGTACATGGCGATGATGGCAACCGGCCCGGGGCTCGCTCGGATCATGCCGTTACTGCCGTGGCGCAGCAAGAAGACTCTGAAGCAGGCTACTTACGCAAAGCTGTCGACAACGTTTGTCGCAGATGAAGTCGGCACATATTGGTATGTGTGCCCGACGCCGCAGCACGCCAAGGAAGGCATGTTCGGAAAGTTTGTCGTGCGCTGAGCGCTTGGGATATACCCACATCCGCCGATTGAAGCTTACCCAGGAGCGACGCTTCAGCACTACCGATGAGAACGGGAGGAAGACATGGCAAAAACTCTACTCACCGCCGAACAAATCCGGGACGAGGTGTACAAGCGCGTCCGTGACGGCAGCGGGAACGATCCGATGCAGGTATCCATCCCGCTGCCAAAGCCTCACCCCTCGGACGCCGAAGAACGCAACTGGGATATGGAGACAGTCGGCCAGCCGGGTCACGACGCCTATGTCCGCCGCGTGATTGAAGATGCGAGACGTGAGTTCCTGCTGTCCGATGAGGCAGAACGTGACGAAGCGTTTGGCGATTCGATCGCGCATCCTTGAGGTGCCTCATGTCCTCGGGGAACTCAATGGTTGATCTTACGCGGCCGCGACCAGCTTGGTGTTTGGCAGTGTGTCACGAACTGTTCGTCGGCCTTGTGCCTGTACCGGCGGCAATCGTTCCGTGAGGGCGGGGCGCCGACCGTCGTCTGACGCTCAGGCTTCGTGTGGCGCTCGCACATGCCCCGGTGTACGACGATCGTGCCGGCCGCAGTTTGTCGGTTGACCTGAGCTGACCTGGAAAAGGAGCTGAGATGATCGAGATTCTCAATGAGATGCCACCGGGTGTCGTCGGCTTTGTAGCCAAGGGACAGGTGACCAGGAAGGACTATGAGGACATTCTGATCCCCAAAATGACGGAGATCCTAGCCGCTCATAGGAGGGTGCGCTGTTATTACGAGCTGGGCTCTGATTTCTCAGGCATGGATCCTGGCGCAGCCTGGGAAGACTTCAAGCTTGGCGTTCAGCACATCACGCAATGGGAACGCATTGCTGTCGTGACGGACGTTGAATGGGTTCGATTTGCTTTGGCGGCGTTTCGATTCGTGATCCCGGGGGACGTGCGGGTATTTGCGAGTGGCGACAGCGTGGCGGCACGAGCGTGGATAATCGAAAGCAAATCCACCTAATGTAATATCCGTTCAATGAAGCCGGCTTATATCGCCGACAGGTGACTTCTGATGAGGGGCCGAAAAAGCCGCGTGGCTCACACGGTGCTCTTGGTCAGAGTTAAATTGACGAGAAGAACTCGGGTGATTGATGAGCATCGATAGGCAAGTCTCCAAGTACCCCCGACGTCAAATCGGGGCAAGAGCGCGCGCTGGGCGAATGAGGTACCCGATTCCAACTAGTCGATCAGATTCGCCGCGATTGCCCGCATTCGGCGCTGGCGCGCAGCCATCGTCGGCTCCGCGCTAGCGTGATGGCCGAAGCGTTTGGAACTTACATCACGATGAAGTAGCCCGCCATGTAGCCAACCTGGTCGTCGCCACCGTCGCCTTTTGACATCGCCCAGTAATGGCCTCCCTTATCGCAGGGAGTCAGGCAATGCCACCTGAAAACACCCTTTTTAGCCGGGGTGAACGAATAGTGCGTGGTCACTGGCGTCACCGTTTGATCCGCATGCTCATGGCCTGGGGCGATCATGACGTTCAAGTTCATTTTTTCGGCCGTGATCGTATGGGCACCTTCGTCATAATTGACGATGGTGAGATCGACCGGCTGGCCCGCCTTGAGCACGACATTGGCAGGCACGATCATGTCGTGTCCGTGCCCATCGGGCCCCTTCGGCGCTTGCTCGCCGCGCAGAACGTAGACCGTGATATGAGCGGTCGGGCCGGCGGCATGAGCCAGAACAGGCACGATGGCAATTGCGAGCGCCGTGCCCATGATCGCCGAAACGATGGACTTCCGGAACGTATCCATGATGTGGTCTCCTTTCCCGGGAATAGGGATCTCCCGTTGAAATTGAATCTATGCCCACGCGACCGGTCGCCGTTGACATGAGTCAACGATGCCCAAGCTCCGGCTGCTCGGGATTCGGGGGCGTTCCTGATTAAATGCTCCCGGTACCAGTCTGGCGATTCCGAATCTGCGGTCGTCGTATCGCGTCGGTGGACAGAAGTCATTGCCAGTGCTTTGCACCTAAGGAAAACGCTTGTGCGGTCGGGTTGCGACGGTACGTGACGTGCGCAGTCGCGACTGGTCCCCCAAAAAACCGGGTTTGAACCGGGTTAAACGAGAGTGGCAAGCGGCAAGGCTTCGACCATCCGCAGCCGACGTGCAATCTGCCGCGTCTACCATCGCTCGGCGTAAGTCGTCTTCATGCGCATTCCGCCGTTACATTCGGATAACGAATTAACGTGACATAATTTACACTGACGCTTTTTTGATTGATACGTCACTGCCGCGTGCCGGACGGGGGAAGGTTCTGACGGCGCGATCCACGCGGCGGACGCCGGAAGGCTGCGGCGACCTGGCGCGCGCGCTTCGCCTCTTCCCCATGGAGATAGGTCGACGTGGTTGCCACCGAGGCGTGGCGCAAGTTGTCACGCACGACAACCAGTTCCACGCCGGCGTCCAGTGCATGGGTGGCGTGTGTATGGCGCAGCCAGTGCGGGCTCACGCGCCGTAGCTTTTCGGCAAGCGCTGGATGGCGTGTGTTCACGCGTTCCGCGGTCTCCCGAAAAAACTCACCTAACACCTGCCGCAATCGCGCCGCGCTGATACCCGTGTCGGCATTGTGTTTCGCGCGATACTCTACATTGAGGGCGGCCACCAACTGGGTGGCCGGATGCCAGCGGGTGCGCATGACCGGCAGACCCCGCGCTTTCAGCGCGCGCCGCAGCGCGTCCCGCGCGAGTGGCGGCAAGGCGACTCGCCCTGATTTCGCCCCTTTTCCCATTACCTCCAGCCATAACGCTTCGCGGGCGTCCGCCGTGATGTTGCCGAGCGTCGCGGCCACCAGTTCCTGCGCTCGCAAGCCTGTCGCGTAGCCGAAGTCCAGCACAAAACGCAGCCGCTGGGCGGCCGGCTCGGTCCAGCCGGTCCGCTCGAGTCGGTCGGCGGCGGCCCGCACGATCTTCCACTCGCGACCGGTCAGGGCCCGCCCGGTATCGAACGGCGCGCGTGTCGTGCCACCGCGCACGGTGACGCCCGCAAACGGGTTGAGCACGACATAGTGCTGACCCACCAGCCACCCGAAGAGGGCGCGCAGGACTGCCAGCGCGTAGGCTGTTGAGCGCGTCGTCAGGCGCCCGGCAAACGGGCGCCAGGCAGGTGTGGCTCGTGGACACGGCGGCCCGGTCCAGCGCGCGGCGGGCGTGGGGTGCCGCAAGAAGGCGCGATAGGCAATCGCATCATCGGTGGTGAGCGACGAGAGTGGGGCGCGGCGTTCCACAATCGCCCACAGCAACAGGCGCTCGGCCTCGCGCCGATAGGCGCGTGCGGTGTGTACCGACTCGTGCAGCGCCACCCACGCCTCGATGGCCTGGTAGTCGTTGGCCGCGACGAGGCCGCATGTGTCGCGTGGGGCCCGGAAGCGGCCCTGCGAGCCATCGAGGGCGGCGGGCAGAGATTCAAGGGACCACAGCGGGACCAGTTGAGCTTCTTTGGCCTCGTTGGCGATGAGCACGGCGGCGCGCTGAACTAGCTCGGGATGGGCTGCCAGGAAAGTCTCGATGCTTTGCGCGCCCTGACGACCGAGTCCCGCAATGTTCTGCCACCAGCGCGTGCGGTGGGCCCGGTGCACGAGCAGTTCGGCGAGCGAGTCAATGTGGGCTGCGGCGAGCGCGCGTTCGATGCGTGGCGGCAGCCACCGGCTCACCGGGTCGGCCGGCTGCGGCACGGGAATGGGCGTGGTGCGCAGCACGTCGAGTGCGACGACGACCTGCGCCGCATGGCGGGTCCGGTCTGCGGCCAGGTGCATGAACAGTGGAATCAGATCGTCCCGCTGGCGGACCGTCGCGCACGCGACGAGCTGGCGGCGGATGCGACCGAGGATCCCGCGCGACGATTGACCGTCGGCTTTGCGGTGCGGCAGATAGCGCGCGACCGCCGCGCGGGCGGTGAGGCCTTCATGCCAGGCGCGCAGCGCCGCCAGCGCGGCCAGGCTGGGGAGGTCGGGCAGGGCAGCGGGCGTTCCGTCGGACGGTCCGTTCCCCGTCCGCGAGCGCGGGACGGGAGTGGTTTTCATGGAAACAGTTTAGGTCGCCCGCGGAGCTCATGCGATAAGAGTATTTATCGCAAATGGCTCGCGAGAGTATCTGACTTGCTCTCCGCGTTTAGTACGGTGACGGTGTAGGGTCCGTTCCAGAAAGGAACGACAATGAAAAGCGATTCACCGAAGAACAAATCACCGTCATCTTGAAGGAGGCCGGGGCTGGCCTGAAGCCGGCGGAGCTGTGCGGCAAGTACGGCATCTCGGAAGCGACCTACTACGACTGGAAAGCGAAATTCAGCGGGATGACGGTCCCCGAAGCTCAGCGCCTGAAAGAACTGGAGCTGGAGAGCTGGAGAACAGCGAGCTCAAGCGTCTATTGGCCGAATCGCTGTTCGACAACGCTGCGTTGAAGGACCTGCTGGCTCGAAAATAGCAAGCCCGCAGGCCAAGCGCGAAACGGTCCGAATGTTGATGACCGGACGTGCGATGGGTGTTACCCGGGCCTGAGGGCTGGTAGGGGTTTCGCGCTCGCTGTTCCACAACGAATCACGCCGACGAACTGACGACGAAGCGCCGACCGGCCGGATACGAGTGCGGCAAGTGGTCGAGCGGCATCAAGAAGATGCGAGGCTTCCTTAGCTGTACAGCTAAAGCATCAATTTTTGCTAAGAAAACCCCTGCTTCCGGATGAGGAATCGGTTTCAGGAGGCCACTTCTGCCATCGCTCTAGTCCGACATTCGTCAATCAACATGCTTCACGCCGAGCCCGGTTCCGCGCTTCGGCTAGCGGCACTCAACACCGAGTTCTCCGCGGTACCGGGGCACGCGCTGGCATGTTCTTGCGGAAGCAAGTAATTGCCGGGACATATCGGAATGTTCCATGCTTGATAGAGTGGTTTCCATCCAGACTCTGGGTGTTGTCGCAATTCCGATTCCATATGCGGAGTGTCACAGGGATCACGCCATCGTAAGAAGGTGTCCCAAGGACCAGCGAATTCCTTGAGAAACCGGCGATCAGGTAAACGTCCTGACTTGAGATATCGTTGGGCGCCATCCTGAAACTGATTGTTTCGCCGGTTGGTCTTCTCTCTGCCCTTTTCTATCAGGCGGGCCAGCCGCGATTTATGACTGGATCTCGCTAGAGCATGTTCAATCGGTATCTGCGGTTCGCATTTCAGGAGGTAGCGTTGCAGCGGGCCGTAGATATGGCGAAACACCGGATCGCCCCTATCCAGCGCGCCATGCAGGTGCGCAATCGCGCCCGCTCTTTCCTGCTGCACTGCACTCAACATGTGCTCGAGCGTGGCGAGCCGGTAGCGAGCCCACGCCCGGATATACTCAAGCATCGGCATTCCCGGCAGAGGCATTTCGATCATTAGCAAGATGCTTCTCGTTCGCTCAGCCGAAAGATGGCCCTCCAGCAGTTCCCAGAGCGGAGAGCTAAGCCATAGACGCGCCATCGCGCCACCGGGCAGTGCATGCACGGTTCCGGTCAGATCATGCCCGTATTTCCCCCGCGCCCCCGGAATCGGTTCGCGTTCACCCCGCAGATATTGATAGATGATCTTGCTGTTAGCCGCAGTGTGACCACCCCGCGGGTCCACCCGGCTTGGCCGATCCAGACTCGGCAATCGGCTCAAACACGACGCCGTTCTATCGGTGTACAAAACGGCGGCCGCGCCCCATGCCATCCCGCGCAGACCTGCTAGCCGACGATGCATCGGCACCTTTCTTTTTTCCTGCACATCGGCCGGTGGTGGGCGAAGCTCACGCCAGTACCGAAATTCGTTGGGTGGCAAGAGATCCATTTGCTGGGGTGGGTCGCGGACTGCGCCCGAATACACCATTGCACGTGGGTAAAACTGCCCCCAATACACGCCGAATCCCGGCACATCGCGTTCTCCGGGGTGCCCCTATTTTTTGGGTGCATCCTTTTTGCTATTCGCCATGCGTTCGCTAAGCTGTCTTGCTAGAACGTGCGCCGAATTTATGCAGGCGCCGGCGGAGTTGCATCTGTCCTGGAACACGGAGTCAACGCTATGAACGGACCATAGATTGTGGGGCTGAAAGGAAAAAAGGCCTTTGGGCTGCAACCCAAGAGGCCTTTTCGGAACTGCATCGAATCACGAGAATCGACAGTCCCATCCTACGCAGCCATTCCCCGGGAGTCAAGCGAACCCCGATTTTTTTCGAAAAATCGCGGGAAACGCATGTCCCAACACATCCGGACCTGCCGTGCGCAACAACTGTCGTCGCGTTGACGAGCGATTTAGGAAACCGCTCGTTGCACCATCGGCAGTGCGAATGTCTATGGCGCGTGCATGGTAGCGCATTGACTGGTACCGCACATCTGTGTTCGCAGTGGAGGGTCTCTCGTGATGTCCTATCCGTACGGGTTCTACAGTGATCCAAGCAAACTTGAAAGGTCGGACGGCAGCGCCTCACTATTGGGCGCCAGCAGTCTGTCCGAGAAAGCCCGAGTCCGCTTTGCCAAAGAGGGACGCGGCACAGGCGCATGGGGTACCTACGTGCCGGGCAGGACATTTCGTGAACTGCGAGGCGTCGGCCGCATGCACCGCTTCTCCTGCAGCCGCTGCGGCGGACGTCAGATCGTGCTGCCTTCGGATATGGCACTGGCGACCTTTCTCGACGAGCACTGGGATCGCCAGACGCGCGATCTGCGTGAATACTTTCCGTTGATGGACGTAGACGAAACGGTTCGTGTCGCGCGTTCCATTGGGGTCCGCCATCCGACATATCGAGACGGCAGTCCACGCATTTTGACTACAGACTTATTGGTCTTCAAGCTCGAATCGGAGGACCACAGTTGGGCGGCAGTTCAATCGGTTTCGGCGCGCAGTGGCGAGTCTGGAATGTCCTCGCAGAACCTGATCGTCCGAGAATTCTGGCGGCGCGCTGGTGTGCCCTCACGTGCCGTGTACTCGCTTGGGCTGAACAGCTTCCGTATTCGCAATCTCTGGTTGCTGTTCGGGCACGGTGAGCAACTCGTCGCGTACGGTCTCACTGATCGAGAGCAGTATGCACAAGAGGTAATCATTCGACGATTGAGTCGCGGCAACGACAGCCGGATTTCGGATGCTTGCGGTGCCGCTGCGCGCGCGAGTGGTCTCACGCGCGCCGAATGTGCACGGGCAGTGCTTCAGTTAATCGCCTGCCGTGCGATTGAGTGCCCCCTCGATGTGCCGATTCTGCTGGAACAACCGACGGGCTCCATCCGAATTGCAAGCGACCTACAGCAATGCGTGAGCTCGTTCGTCGAGCGCGACTCCGATTTGCGTCTCGATGACGAGTGGGCTGGCGAGCAGGGGCATTCGAAACCGACGAAGCAATCCGGCAAAAGGAGCACGTGATCAATTGGCGATGTCGTCCGAGCTTTGCGTACGTCATCAGTTGAGGGGAAATGAAATGAAGGAAAAGATACGGCTCTTCGCGCTGCCGGCGTGCCGCGAGTTAGTTCGCGACGAATCGAATGGGAAATTGTATCGAGTGGTGCTCGCCGGCGGCGGGGCGCCTGACGTTGTGCTCTGCCATGTATTTGGCAGTCGCTTGGAAATCGTACATGTGCCAATTTCGGAGTTTCAGAGGCGTTCAGCATCCGACTGCCAGAGCGAGGACCGGTTCGTTCGCGTCAAGGAAGACCCGTTTGATGAATTCAAACAAGTCACAAGCCGAACGGAGGGCCACGTTTGGAAGAGCCAAGATAACTGGAATCGTATCAAGACGTTGGTGGAGGACCTTGATCTATTCAAGAAGACTTTATATCGCGGAGCACAACGGCGGCGTATTCTCGAAAAATATGCGGACGGCCAGCACGTCAGCGTGCAACTGATTCGGCGACTACATCGATTGTATTTGCAGCGGGGCATGACTCCGTCGTCGTTAGCTAGCAACTTATGGCGATGCGGCCGCGCAGAGCAACCCCCACGTCTTCTCGACGAGAGCGACGTGAAGTCCGAGAGTAAGGAGAGGCAGTTCACGAATCGACCGGGGCGCCGGCCATCTGGCGTTGGTCACTACGCTATCCCCTCCAAACTGCTGAACCAGCTTTTTGCCCAATATGTCGATATCTATTTGACCAACAAGGAGGGGCCATGGCACGTTGACGTGCCCGATGAGCTAATGGAGCACATCAGGCGCGCCAGCGCTGGAGCAACGTTTCCAGCGCGGCGCCCAGCCAAACAAGAGAAGCAAGCTCGGCAGACCGGCCGAGCACGCGCCGGGCAATGGCCGCACGCGGCGCCGACGCGAGATGGCAAGCGCCGGCGTCGAACCATGCAAGAGATGGTGGATCACCTCAACTATGTTTGTCGCTGCACTCGGGAATTGCGGGATGCCGCTGGCGAAGTCATCACGCTTGAGCTGGCACCGTTTGAAGAGGTCACCCTGCGGCAATTTCAACACTATTGGCTGACGCGGGTTCCGGTCGCGGTTCGCAAGCGCCGCGCCATGGGAGAGCGAACGTACGCGCTGACAGGACGTCCGAAACATGGGCACGCGCTGCAACACAGTGTCGGACCTGGTGCCGAATTCATGATCGACGCTACCGTCGCAGACGTGTACTTGGTATCGCGATTCAGCCGGATTTTTGTGGTCGGGAGGCCGACTGTCTATCTGGCCATGGACGTCTGGAGTCGCATGATTGTCGGGGTTCTCGTCACCTTGGACCCGCCATCCTTTGCGGCGGTAGCGCTGGTTCTCGAGAACATCATCACGCCCAAAGCTGAGTTCTGTGCGAGGTATGGGATCCAGATTGAGCAGCAGCGGTGGCCTTGTCAATACCTTCCGTCGATCGGATTTGTGGCCGATCGCGGCAGCGACTACATGAAGGCCGATGCGTGGAAGATGGTCACTCAACACATGCATCTTTCAATCAGCAACGTCAAAGTACGTGATCCTCTGATGCGCGCACTGGTTGAGCGCAGGTTTGGGGTGATTCCGGTTCACTTCCAGCGCGAGAGCTTCGGTGTTGTTGAAAAAGACGCGACTATACGCGGCGCGCCGCACTATGCCTGGGATGCGACGGACACGCTGAGCGAGTTCACCAAAAAGCTGCTGCGAGCCATCCTTGTCTATATCCAAACGCCCATTGGCTGCGAAGGCGCAGACCCTGACATGATTTTCCGGGGCATGGCCGATACGCCGCTCAATCGCTGGAACTGGGGCATGGACAATCGCACGGGGGCATTGCGTCAGCATTCGCTGGACGAAATCCGTCTGGCTACGTGGCCGCGTGCGACCGCCACGTCCACGGACCGAGGACTCGAGTGGCAAGGTGTGTATTACACCTCTCCCTACATTGAAAGCACCCTTATTCATTGCTGGGGAAAACAGCATCGCGAGGCAGTGCCGATTCAGTTCAATCCTGGCGATATGTCTCAAATCATCCTGGTTGGGAAGGACCGCCCGGAATATGGCTATCAATCTGGTACAAACAAGCAGATGCCAGGCGACGTCAACCTTATGGAGTGGAACATCAAGTGTCTGGTCGATCGGGCGAACTCCAGGAAACAGAAACAGGCGATGCAATCTGAGCGCGTGATGGAAAACCTCAACAATGCGCGGGAAAGTCATCGTGCGAAGCGGGAGCAAAGGGAGGCATTGGATCGCGCCGGGCTAACTCATCCTGAGACCGTCGGGATGCATGCGGCGCGCAAACAAGAAAGGAGGACTGCCAAGGCGCCGCAGGTGCCGACGTCAACGGTTGGTCCATACGACTCAGACCAGACGGAGGATCCAACCGAATCGGACATCGCGGATCGTCTCCGCCGCAACACGCTTGATTTGCTCGGCGACTAGACGGGTGGCGATGAGCGGCGCATGAGCTCTGACAGAGAGTGACGCTGCCGTATCGAATCGCATCGTTATTTGAAGATATTTTTATTAGGAGTACTATTATGAAAAGTAGATCTAGTGTAAATTCTGAGGAAGATGATTATAAAAAAGTGCCGGTCGACATCGAGAGTGATCGTATCTTTCTCAAGGTGTGTCCATCTGTTTCCGCGCTCTATCATGCGAAAGAGTTCGAGTTAGATGAGAATGCCGATAATCCACTTATCCTCGCATTGCCGCCATTCGGTCCGATGGCGGACATTACAGAAGGAATGGCGATGGCGTTTGCTGTGCCCCATGCTCAGAGCTATCGAGCGTGGCCCTTAGAGCGGCGGCTTCTAGCGGTCAATCGTGTCTCACGGGTGTTGGTGCTGACCACTGCTCATGTTGAGTTGTTGAGTTGGCTGCATATCGCATTGCGACATCGCTACCACGGCCTTACACCGACGCGCTCCTTGAAGAAGCGTGCGCAAGAAAACTATGCCTTGACTCAGGCGGGAACTCCGAGGCCGATCTGTCATCCGGGCGATTCACATGCAGCATGCAAACTGATATTCGGCATTTCGGGCGCGGGAAAGACGACACTTGCGAAGATGGTATTGAGCACGTTTCCGATGATCATCGAGCATCGAGAGTATCAGGGAGTTGCTGCACGGTTCGTGCAGGTGGTATGGGTTTTGGTTTCTTGTCCGCCCAACGGTTCTGTCTTGACGCTGATGAAGGGTATCTTGCATTGGTTTGATCTCCACCTTGGAACACACTATGTCAACGAAGTGAAGTACCGCTCGAATACTACGGACTACATCTTGAAGGTGGATGACGTGCTGCGTCGCCATTTTGCGGGCACCCTGGTGATTGATGAAATCCAATTTGCTCTGAAGTCAGCAGAGAAGACTCAGCTGATAGACTTTTTAACTAATCTGCTCAATAGTAACCACTGCACATTCATCTTGCTCGGAACGCCTGACGCCCGCCGATACATCGTGAAGAGCTTGCGTACTTCCCGTCGTGCGAGCAGTGACGGGTATATGCCGATTGACCCGTTTTCGGCAGATGAGCAATGGACGCGTCTAGCGAAAGCAATTATCAATATCGATTTCCTTCCGCTTCCGCCGAGCGATCCCGACGAGATCATACGCGTGTTGCATGAGGTGAGTGCTGGATTACCCGCTTTCGCCAAACTGGCGTTGACGCTCACGCAGTACATGGGGCTGCGCGCGGGAGAAAAGAGGATTACACCGGCGTTAATCCGGAAAGCGGTCAAGGTCGGCTTCGGCCCGGTTGACGGCTTGCTACAAGCGTTGCGTACTAGGGACTACGTAACCCTGGCCAAATGCGAAGACCTGGCAACCGCGGACGTCGACGCATTTCGAGAAAGGGTGGAGCGTGAAGGTCGGCGGCACCAACTCGGTACAGATGCGGCGAGCGAACGATTCCTGTTAACGTTTTCGCTCTCCGTCGCGATGCTGATTGAAATGGGGCGGACGGAGATCGAAGCCGAATCCCTTGTACGTCGAATTCTGGAGACCGACCGAAAATTATCTTCCGAAGAAGTGATACGTCGAGCTCTGGCAGAGGCGGAATCGCCAAATGCGTCTACTGCACCAAAGGCGCGCGGGCGGGCGAGGTCGAAACGTACCTGACTTGCATCCGCAAAATCTCGCGCCAGATAGGTAAACGGAGGTCCCAGTGGCTCTCTTTCTCGATGAACCATTGCCTGATGAAGCGCTGTTCAGCGTAATTGCACGGTATCTGGTGGACGCCAGAGTTACGCCTCGTAACACGTTTCTGAAAGCCACCACCGACCCAAGCGTCAGCCTGTTGACTGGTATTGCACGCAGCCTGGATCGCATCGCTAGCGAAACCACCATGATATGGGGAATGAGCGCGGCCGAAATACGCGATCGGTTGACACTTTACCCATACTATGTGGTGCTGTGCAACACGAGCACGGCCGAATCAATAAAGGGCGACGGAGTCTATCGGCCGTCGGGGGCGAGTAGCGCGACTCTGGGTCGCCTAGGTTTGCGACATTGCGAAATGTGCTGGAAGGAGGATATTGCTATCGGCGTTCCTCGGTATTGGCGGCGAACACATCAAATACCCGGCGTGCTCACATGCTTGTCGCACCGACATCCGCTTAACTATAGCGGTTGTGGGGCCTCGCAAACACTCCTTGAAACCAGCACTCGGTTCGACGTGGGACACCGCATGGAACTGCGCGGCTCAACAGATCAGTGTGAAGCACGCTTTCGATTCGCCTCGCTCTGCGCCAAGGTGCTACTTGGCACGAGCAACGCTTGCCGGTATCTCGAGAGAGGCGTCAGAATCAATTGCGCGCGAACCGTCGGATATTCAACCAACGACTTCGTCGACATCGCGCGTATGGCCGACGATCTCGTGGATATGTTGGGACCTGCTTATTTTGAGAAGGTCGGCATATCTTTGCATAACGAATCGTGGATACGTCGTGCTTTTTTTCGAAGTAGGGGGGAACCTAACAGTGTCTTGAAATACATGCTCGTGGAATTTCTGCTTCAAGACCGCGCAGACCGAATGGAAATGATGAGAGTTCCCGTATGTCCTAGAGCCGCGTCAGCGCACGATCGCCGACATCGGCTCATGGTTCGGGATCTGTCCGAATGCGAAGCACACTGCGTTTGTATGTGTGGGTTCTCATTTCTCTACGTCAGCGATCCGGTTAGTGGCACCAAAGCTTTGCGGCCGACGCATGACGGCCTCGATCTTTCGATGGCTGCTGCGTACCTTATCAATCGTAACTATTCGATTGCCAAAGTGGCCCATCGTTTGGGTGTCAAAAAGGGAGCGCTAGAAAGCATGCTGGAACAGCAGATCAATGTCAGTTCGTGGCGATGTCAACGGGGGCGTGCGAGACATCTTGCTGCCTGGATTGAGCTTATTGATCGATGTGGCGAAGCGGACACTGCGCTGGCAATGGACTGTAGGCATTGGCGTTTTATCGCTGCTCTGGAACGCAGTCTGCCGAACCAATTGATCCCAACGAAAGGTACGTCTCCTAAGGTGGCGAAACATGGCGATCTATCTTGATGAGCAACTGGACGACGAACCGCTCTTTGGTATCATAGCTCGCTACCTTGAGTCCGGGCCTGCTCATGCTATCAAGCCGACGATTCACCGCTTGTTCGGGCGGAAATTCGGAGCGTCTTACATGAACGGTGGACTGGATCACGTGGCGCGCGAAACCGAAGCCTGTTGGGGCCTTTTGCCGGTGCAGATTGCCGAAAAGATGACGGTCTTTCCGTATTGCGCTGCAATTTTATCATCGGCACGAACCCAACTCATTCTTGAGAGGATGTGCGGAAATCGACCCGTCGGGATGAAGAGCGTGCACATGGTGGCGAGCAGGACCATTGGTTGGCACGGGCATCGATATTGTCGCGCGTGTCTGCGCGAGGACAAGATGGCAGATGGCGTTACGCATTGGCGCCGGAGTCACCAACTTCCCGGTGTTGTCGTCTGTCCTATGCACGGGGAGGTGCTATGGGAACTTGGCAAGTACGCCAATAACTGGCGCTCGGGATATGTGTCGCCTTCCGCAGCCATTCGGATCGGTGGCGCTGCACGGATCGACCTGAATCTGACCAATCGACAAAAGAAGTGTTGCCAGAGGGTCGCGCAAGTGTCCGTAGATCTACTCAGCGGTAGTCTTTCGATTGCCACTTTTAGATTTGCAGAAAGCTTTCGGGAATTTATGCGTAGTACTTCAGGCTATCTGTGCGGCGCGAAGCATGGAGACTGTATGAATAGATTAATGAGTCAGTGTTTTGGTGACGAATATTTGAGAATGCATGGTGTGTTAAGAAGGGGGCTGCCATTTTTCAATACTCTTTGTGAGCGGAGTAGGGAATATCCTATCCGCAACGTGATTGCGTTATCGTTAATGCGTCTCGTCGAGGAGCAACCGTCGCTTCTCGCTGACTGGCGATTTAAAGATATCTACGACTATTTGTCGCCGCGCGAAATTCCAGTTCGGCAAGCGAGAAAGAATTTGCCACGGATAATCTGATCACATATTTCCGAAGGTGCATCGGCGATTGGGGCCGTTACATGTCGATCGTGATTGCATTATGCGTTTTATATGTGCTGTGACGGCGGAAGATATTATATTGTTACGTGCACTCGATGGTCGGCTGATTGCGATAATGAGGCGCGTCGATTAAAAAGCTTTTGCATGAAGGCCGCAGCAATCGCCCGTCGAATTGGGGCGCCCCAAGCCACCGTTTCTTCTATGTTATCGATCGACGAGCGATTACGTACTCGTGCTCAGCCGAGTACGCCGATTGCATCGCGGAAATCGCCGAAACATCGTTCGTGCCGGTAGCTTCGATACACAAGAAAACTCCTCAACGAGCGGACGTCGCTACTTGTGCCGTCAACGTTCGCTAGTCTTTCGATGCATCCCCATTTAATGTTTGCTCCAAACTGCTCGTCGCTACTGCCGAGTGCGGATACTCGTGTATCTACGGCGGCGATGCAGTCACGTTATCACGCTAGGTGCAGACTTTCCACGATTTCAGGCAGTAAACGTGGAACTCCCGAACCCCGTGCAGACAAGCAGTCGATGTACGGTCTTTTTTGTGTACCCACAGATAGCTGTCGATCGAGGCGATTCGCTATCGTCGCGCGAGGTTGACCGGCACATGCCATGGGGCCAGAGCCAACCATCGATCACGATGCGCCGGGTGGTCCGGCGCTGCACGCATGGCTGCCGCAGGTGCTCCTTCTACAGTTGGCGGACGCAACCCATTCCGGCTTTGCGTTGTCTCGCGCGGACCGCGGGTAATGCAATCAGATGTCACGTGTACGGGGAATGACGACTGCCTGGCCGTGCAATCTGCCGTCCGTATCGAGAAGTTGCCACAGTGTTGCTTCCTCGATCATGAAGCGCTGGCCGGATTTCGTGATGCGAACCCCTTTGTATCCGGTCTCGTAACCAAGCCGCTGTACGCGTGCGAGGAATTGCTGCCGTTCCTCGCGATTCGGCGCTTCCGCAGAGAGCCGGGACGGCAGTCGGGTGATTTCATCCCAGCCATATCCGAATCGGCGCTGCGCGGCCTTGTTGGCATAGATAAAAAGCGGATCGGGGTCGGTGTTGTGTGCAAGCACTGCGAACGGGGCGCTCTCATAGAGCCACTCGGTTGCGTCATTCTCGGGAATGGTGGCCGGCACGAGCGGGCGACCGAGCAGTCGAGCATGGCTGTCGGCAAGCAACTGATAGAAGGCTGGATTGCGAAGGAGCGGAGTCATCTGACACATCACACCCGGGAATATCGGAAGCCGTTACGATACAGCAGCTTCATGCGAAGCCGTGCATCGTGCCGGATCATGCTGGAAACGGGTCGGCAGCGCGCGACGGATTCTGCGACCATCGCCGTTAAAGTCATATCCGCATCCAGGTCCGTCGCCATGTCGCTCATTTCCGTCGCCTTTGCAAGAATCCGGCTCTCGCGCGTGCTGCCGGCCGCCCGAGCCCTGTCATACGCGATTCCGCTCGCGGCAGCCTGTGCCGCAATCGGCGTGCTGGGCGGCTTGCGTCCGGCCGATGCCGCCACGCAGCGCGAACGTCTCGAGGCCCCGGTCAAGGCCGTCGCCGACCAGCGCGTGGCCGTCGCTACGCCGCAGGCCGGTGCAGTGTTACCCGTCTACGCCGATCATCCGCTCGACACGGCCGCGCCCGATGTCACGCGCGTCTTCATCGTGATTCACGGCACGTTGCGGAATGCCGACGCGTACTACGCGTCGGGGCTCAAGGTCGTCGAGAAGGCCGGCGTGGCCGGCAAGGGCACGATGGTCGTCGCCCCGCAGTTCCTGACGCGCGCCGATACGCACGCGTTCTCGCTTCCCGTGCAGACGCTGGCCTGGACCCAGGAAGGATGGAAGGGCGGCGAACCGGCACGCCAGCCGGGCCCGGTCAGTTCGTTCGCCGCGCTCGATGCATTGCTCGCGCATTTCGCCGATCGCAGCCTGTACCCCGCGCTGTCGACCGTGGTCGTGATCGGCCATTCCGCCGGTGCGCAATTGCTGCAGCGCTACGCGGTGGCCGGGCACGAAGGCGATGCGCTGGCGCAGGCAGGCATCGCCGTGCGTTATGTGGTCGCGAACCCGTCGAGCTACCTGTATTTCGACGACGAACGGCCGGACGCGCAGGCAATCGCGGGCGGTGCCTGCCCGCGCGCGACGGAATGGAAATACGGGCTGAAGTCGGCGCCGCCTTACGTCGCGTCGCAGGACGTGCGCGAACTCGAAACGCGCTACGTCGCGCGCCATGTCGTGTACCTGCTCGGCCAGGCCGATACGAACCCGTACACGCATTTCATCGACCGCTCGTGCGCGGCGATGGCGCAAGGGCCGTACCGGCTCGCGCGCGGGCTCGCGTATTTCGATTACCTGAAGAAGCGGCATCCGGACGATCTCGCGCAGCAGGTCGTCGAAGTGCCGGGCGTCGGGCACGACAATCTCGGCATGTTCACATCCGCTTGCGGGCTGGCCGTGCTGTTCGGCCAGGCGTTGCCGCAATCGTGTCCGATCGTCGCCGGAACCGCGCCGGCCGCGCCCACCTGATCGCGCCGTTGCAACCGGCGCGCGGTGCGGCGCCGCGCGTCATGCCGGTTTTTCAGCAACCGGCGGCGTGTCCGGATCGAATACCGTCAATCCTTCCGTCGGGTCCATCGGCAGGTCCCACGGACGGGCGGCGATGGCCCGTTGCGCGGCGTCGTAGCCGGCCTGCCGGCGGGCCGCGATGCCGGCCGGCGTGAAATCGATGTCCTTCAACTGATTGTCGCCGTCGAGCCGCGGTGCCGCGAGCTTGATCAGGTGCATCGTGGTCTCGCATCCCCATGCGGCCAGCCGGTGCACGGCCGGCGACGCGCGTTCGGCTTCCGGCACGTGCCGGACCAACTCGCGGATCACGTGGCGCAGCCGGTGGATCTGCTGCTGGCGCGCGATGTGGCTGTCGGTGCGGCTCGCGTACTGGATGTCCTTCTGCCGTTCCGACACCTGCCAGATGCTCTCGGGCTCGGGGCCGGCCGGATTCCACATCTGCACCGAGAAGATGATCGAGCTCCGGCGCGGGTTGTCGTCGAGCACGACCTCGACCGGCGTATTCGAATACACGCCGCCATCCCAGTACGGCTCGCCGTCGATCCGGATCGCCGGGAACGCGGGCGGCAGCGCGCCCGAACTCATGATGTGGTCGATTCCCAGGTGCGTGTCGCGCGAATCGAAATAGCGCATCGTGCCCGTGCACGCATTGACCGCGCTGACGGTCAGGCGCGGGTGGCCCGCGTTCAGCAGGTCGTGGTCGATCAGCGACGCGAGCGTGTCGCGCAGCGGCGCGATCCGGTAGTACGACGCGCGATCGACGCCGAGACGGACCATCGGGCCGAGCCACGACGCCGGATTGGGCTGGAAGAAGCCCGTGATGCCGCCGCCGATAATCATCAGTTCGGCCAGCGTCTTGTCCCAGCCGGGCAGCAGCGCGGGCACGTCGAAGCGGGTCCGTTCGGTCACGCGTTGCCAGAACGCCAGCATCTTCTCGTAGCGTCGTTCCGGCGGATTCCCGGCGATCAGCGCCGCGTTGATCGCGCCGATCGACGTGCCGACCACCCAGTCGGGCCGGATGCCGGCTTCGTCCATCGCCTGGAACACGCCGAGCTGGTACGCACCCAGGGCGCCGCCGCCCTGGAGCACGAGCACGACTTGCCCGGGGAGGTCCATTCGTGCCGGCTGGCTCGCGGTCATGGCTTGCCTCGCTGCGTGTGACGGTGGGTCGGATCCGAACAGTTCGATTCAGTGTAGGCGATCGGCGGCGGGGGATCGCCTGACGCGCATCCGCACGCATGCGCCGCCGTATGGCCGGCGTCACGCGTCCGGGTACGGCGTGCCGTCCTTGTGCAGGAACCGGCCGTCGCGGCTCGGGCTCATCATGTCGATGTCGGGGCAGGTGATCACGTCGTCAGGCGAGCGCGAGCCGACCTCGAGATAGACGGCGACCGTGTCCGACCGGTTGATCAGGTGATGGCCGTTGCCCGAGCCTTTCGGAAACGCCGCGCAGTCGCCCGCGCGCAGCACGGTCTCGCCGCCGTCCTCGATCATCACGAGTTCGCCTTCGAGCACGTACACGAATTCGTCTTCGTCGGAATGCCAGTGGCGCTGGCTCGACCAGCCGCCCGGCGGCACGCGCATCAGGTTGACGCCGAAATCGCGCAGCCCGCCGGCGTCGCCGAGGCGCTGGCGGATGCGCTGCGCGCACGGGCCGTCGAACGGCCGCGGATAGCCGCTGCCGCGGCGTTCGGGCACGGCGCTGAGGTCGATCCTGGGCATGGGCGGCTCCGTTTGCCACGCGGGCGAATGGGACGGTTGCCATTGTAGGCGGCCGCCGCCTGCCGTTCGTCCGCGCGTTTCGTGGCGGGCCGCGTCATTCGACGGTGATCGTCTCCTTCATGTACGGGTGAATCCCGCAGAACACCTTGTAGACGCCCGGCTTGTCGAAGCGGAACGAGTATGTCTCGTCCTGGTCGAGCGCCTTCGAATGAAAGATGCCCGCGTCGTTGACGACGGTGTGCGGCTCCCCGTCGAGGTTCTTCCAGGTAACCGTCGTGCCGGCCTTGATCGTGGTCGACATCGGCGAAAACATGAAGTTGCGGATCGTGACCAGAGGGCCGTCCGGGCCCTGCGCGAACGCGGCGAGCGGCGTACCGGCGGCGGCCGCGCACAGGATCAGCGCCGCGATGATTTTTGGTTGCTTGAAGCGGGTCATGTCGGTCTCCTTATGGCTATCAGGCCAGCGTCGCGTCGTGCAGCGCCGACGCGGCCGGGTGGCCGGCGAACTCCACCGTCGTCACGCCGAGCATCTTCGGCAACTGGTCGCGCGGCACCGTGAGCGGTACGGGGCCCGGGCCGTTGCCGGCCGTCGGCTGCGGGAAAGCGGTCGAGCGCGCGGTGTGGAAGGTGATGTTGCCCTCGACCTTGGACACGATCTGGTGGATGTGCCCGTTCAGCACGGTGACCGAGCCGAAGCGGCGCAGTATCGCCATCGTCTGCGGTGCGTCGCCGGTGCCCCAGCCCCACGGCTCGTAGATGGTCCACATCGGCATGTGCGAGAACACGACGATCGGCGTGCTCGACGAGCGGCCCTTCAGATCCTGCGCGAGCCATGCGAGCTGGTCGTCGCCGAAGCTGCCGAGCCCGTTCGGCTTGAAATGCATCACGTTGACGAGGCCGATGAAATGCACGCCCGCGTGATCGAAGCTGTAATAGCCGCGGTTGTCCGACGCCTTGCCGAACCGGCCGAAATATTCGGCGCCCGATCCGTCGGTGACGTCGTGCTCGCCGGGCACCGTGTGCAGTTCCGGTACGCGCAGCGCGGACAGCAGTTGCGATGCATGGTCGAACTCCTCCGGCTTGGACAGGTGCGTGATGTCGCCGGTATGGATGGCCAGCGCGGGCATCGCCGGCATCCCGTTGACGAGTTCGATCGTCTGCCGCAGCGTGGCCGACACGTCGGGATTGGCGTCCTTGTTGAAGCCGATGTGCGTGTCGCTGATCTGTACGAACAGCGGCCGGCCCGCATCGGTGGGGCGCGCGTCGCCGGTTTGCGCGAGCGCGAGGTCGAACGGCGTCAGGATGCCGCCCGACAGCGTAAACAGCGTGCCGAGGCCGCCGAAGGCCATGCACTGCAGGGCCTTGCGGCGCGACGGGCGGGTGGGATTCGATGAAGACATGGGAGCCTCGCAATCGTATGACGAAACGGGACGGCCGGGTCGTCCTGGAATAAACCGGCGCCTTCGTGTGCCATACCGGCTTGGCGACGGTTTTATTCCCGCGATATTTGAATTCGGCAACCGGTGCCGGCGGCCCGAAAGGCGGCCGTCGGGATGCCGAACGATGACTTGTTAATGTCCTGTAATCGATACGTCACATTTGCGTCATGGCCGCCCGATAGCCTGCGACACCGAGTCACCTATCCGGAGCCTCCTTCATGCCGAATCTCGCGGCAACGGAAACCAGCGGCGCGGCCAGCCACCGCACGCGCACCCTCAGCTTCGCGCTGTTTTTTCTGATCATTGCCTGCGGCATCGTCTATATCGCGATTCACCTGAGCGCCGACCTCAGTCCGGTCCGGGAAAGTTCGGTCCTGCCGTTCCTGCTGCTCGTCGTCGCGCTGCTGATCGCGCTCGGCTTCGAGTTCGTGAACGGCTTTCACGACACCGCGAACGCGGTCGCGACCGTCATCTACACGCATTCGCTCGACCCGCACCTGGCGGTCGTCTGGTCGGGCCTCTGGAACCTGTTCGGCGTGCTCGTGTCGAGCGGCGCCGTCGCATTCGGCATCGTGCAGTTGCTGCCCGTCGAGTTGATCCTGCAGGTCGGCAGCGGCGCCGGCTTCGCGATGGTGTTCTCGCTGCTGATCGCGGCCGTCACGTGGAACCTCGCGACCTGGTATTTCGGGCTGCCGTCGTCGAGCTCGCACACGCTGGTCGGCTCGATCATCGGCGTCGGCCTGATGAACCAGATCGTCAGCGGCCCGTCGGGCACGAGCGGCGTCGACTGGAACCAGGCGCTCGGCGTCGGCAAGGCGCTGCTGCTCTCGCCGCTGATCGGCTTCGTGCTGTCCGCACTCGTGTTGCTGCTGCTGAAGGCGCTGGTGCGCGCGCCGGCGCTGTACCAGGAGCCGAAGGGCAACAAGCCGCCGCCGTTCTGGATCCGCCTGCTGCTGATCCTTACCTGCACGGGCGTGTCGTTCGCGCACGGCTCGAACGACGGGCAGAAGGGCATGGGGCTGATCATGCTGATCCTGATCGGCGTGATGCCGACCGCATACGCGCTGAACAAGGCCGTGACGCCCGACCAGACGAGCACGTTCGTCGCGGTCGCGCGCCACGCGTCGACGACGCTCGTCAAGTACACGGACCCGGCCGCGCAGTCCGCCGACCCGCGCGCCGACGTCGAAGCATATGTGCGCACGCACAAGCTGACGCCCGCGACGATTCCTGCGCTGGGTAAGCTGACCGACACGATCGCCGACCAGGTCGCGCAGGCCGGCGGCATCTCGAGCGTGCCGCAGAACCTCGTCGATAACGTGCGCAACAACATGTACGTCGCGTCCGAGGCGATCCGCCTGATGGTGAAGGCGAAGGCGCCGGCGTTCCCGGTCGAGGACGCGAGCGCGCTCGATGCGTTCAAGAAGCAGATGGATCGCGCGACGAAATTCATCCCGACGTGGGTCAAGGTCGCGGTTGCGATCGCGCTCGGCCTCGGCACGATGGTCGGCTGGAAGCGGATCGTCGTGACGGTCGGCGAGAAGATCGGCAAGTCGCATCTCACGTACGGGCAGGGCGCGTCGGCCGAGGCCGTCGCGATGCTGACGATCGGGATGGCCGACGCGTACGGGCTGCCGGTATCGACCACGCACGTGCTCGCATCGGGCGTGGCCGGCACGATGACCGCGAGCGGCGCGGGCCTGCGCTGGGACACGGTGCGCAACCTCGTGCTCGCGTGGGTGCTGACGCTGCCCGCATCGATCGCGCTGTCGGCCGCCCTGTACTGGGCGCTGCACGGGCTGTTCTGACCGGCGCTAGCGGGTGCGCCGCCCGGCCGCGCGGCATGCGGCCGGCCCCATCGAATTTCAATTCAACACAAGACGCTACCGATGGATATCAGGTTCTTCGATCCGAATCGCACCGCGAACGCCTCGGCGTGGCGCGTGCTCCCCAACCGCTGGGATGCGATCGCGTTTCCGCTGATCATCTGCCTGCTGGCGATGGCGATCGTCGGCTTCCATCAGACGATGGCGCCGATCGGCGTGCTGCAGACGCAGAAGATCTCGCTCGATCCGTCGAACCTGCCCGAATACGCGCTGCGTACCACGCTGCGGATGCTCGCCGCGATGGTCGCGTCGCTCGTGTTCACGCTTGTCTACGGCACGCTTGCCGCGAAAAGCCGTCGTGCGGGCATGGTGCTGATCCCGATTCTCGACATCCTGCAGTCGGTGCCGGTGCTCGGCTACATCTCGTTTACGGTCACGTTCTTCCTCGCGCTGTTTCCGGGCCGCGTGCTCGGCGCCGAACTGGCCGCGATCTTCGCGATCTTCACGAGCCAGGCGTGGAACATGACGTTCAGCTTCTACCAGTCGCTGCGCACGGTGCCGCGCGACCTGAGCGAAGTGTCGCGCGGCTTTCACCTGACGACGTGGCAGCGCTTCTGGAAGCTCGAGGTGCCGTTCTCGATGCCGGGCCTGATCTGGAACATGATGATGTCGATGTCGGGTGGCTGGTTCTTCGTCGTCGCGTCGGAGGCGATCACGGTCGGCAACCAGACGATCACGCTGCCGGGGATCGGCGCGTATCTGGCGCAGGCGATTTCGGACAAGAATATCGGCGCGGTCGGCTGGGTGATCGTTGCGATGTCGGTCGTGATCCTGGCTTATGACCAGTTCCTGTTTCGCCCGCTCGTCGCGTGGGCCGACAAGTTCCGGATGGAGAACACCGCGTCGGGCGATGCGCCGCAGTCCTGGCTGCTCGACATGATGCGTCGTACGCACCTGATCCACCAGTTGCTCGTGCCGGCCGGCTGGCTGCTGTCGCAGGCCGCGCGGATTCCGCTGCGCCTGCCGTCGCTGAAGGGCACGCGCACGCGCGGCGCGTCGGCGCGCGCCTCGTCGCGCATCGGCGACATCGTGTGGGGCGTGTTCGTGATCCTGCTGACGGTGTACGTCGTGTGGCGCGTCGTCAGCTTCGTTTCGACCGGCGTGACGATGGGCGAGGTCGGGCACGTGCTCGTGCTCGGGCTCATCACGCTGCTGCGCGTGATGGTGCTGATCGCGATCGCGTCGGTGATCTGGGTGCCGCTCGGCGTGCTGATCGGGCTGCGCCCCGCGCTGGCCGAGAAGATCCAGCCGCTCGCGCAGTTCCTCGCCGCGTTCCCGGCGAACCTGCTGTTCCCGGTGTTCGTGATCGTGATCGTCCACTTCCGCCTGAATGCGGACATCTGGCTGTCGCCGCTGATCGTGCTCGGCACGCAGTGGTACATCCTGTTCAACGTGATCGCCGGTGCGATGTCCTATCCGAACGACTACAAGGAAGCGACGAAGAATTTCCGCATCCGCGGCTGGCAGTGGTGGCGGCAGGCGATCCTGCCCGGCATCTTCCCGTACTACGTGACGGGTGCGATCACCGCGTCTGGCGGCGCGTGGAACGCGAGCATCGTGTCCGAATTCGTGCAGTGGGGCGACACGAAGGTCGTCGCGCACGGCCTCGGCGCGTACATCGCGCAGATGACCGCCGCCGGCGATTTCCCGAAGATCATCCTCGGCATCGCGGTGATGTCCCTGTTCGTTACCCTGTTCAACCGTCTGCTGTGGCGTCCGATGTACGCCTATGCGGAATCCCGGCTCCGTCTCGATTGAGAGTAAGCGCGATGCAAAATTCGACCGTTATCAACGCCCCTGTCAAAACGTCCCAGCCGCTGCAGCCGCCGCGCCTCGGCGAGGAAATCCTGCGCGTCGAGCATGTGAACCGCGGTTTCAACAAGTCGCAGGGCGAACTGCTCGTGCTCGACGACGCGAACCTGTCGCTGCGCGAAGGCGAGATCGTCGGGCTGCTCGGCCGTTCCGGCTCGGGTAAGTCGACGCTGCTGCGGATCATCGCCGGCCTGATCGAGCCGACCGGCGGTGAAGTGACCTATCTCGGCCAGCAGCTGCGCGGCCCGGCCGAAGGCGTCGCGATGGTGTTCCAGACGTTTGCGCTGTTCCCGTGGCTCACCGTGCTGCAGAACGTGGAGGCTGGCCTGGAAGCGCTCGGCGTCGGCGCGCGCGAGCGGCGCGAGCGTGCGCTCGCCGCGATCGACCTGATCGGTCTCGACGGTTTCGAGAACGCGTACCCGCGCGAACTGTCGGGCGGCATGCGCCAGCGCGTGGGCTTTGCGCGCGCGCTCGTCGTCGATCCGACGATCCTGCTGATGGACGAGCCGTTCTCGGCGCTCGACGTGCTGACGGCCGAGACGCTGCGCACCGACCTGCTCGACCTGTGGACGCAGGGCCGGATGCCGATCAAGTCGGTGCTGATCGTCACGCACAACATCGAGGAAGCCGTGTTCATGTGCGACCGGATTCTCGTGCTGTCGTCGAACCCGGGCCGCGTGATCGCCGAGATCAAGGTGCCGTTCAAGCATCCGCGCAACCGGCTCGACACCGATTTCCGCAAGCTCGTCGACGATATCTACGCGAAGATGACCGCGCGCCAGACCAACGAGGCGACGAAGAAGGGGCTCGAACTCGGCAGCTGGCTGCCGCAGGTGTCGACCAACCTGATGGCCGGCCTGATCGAAACGCTCGCGATGGCGCCGTACCATGGCCGTGCCGACATGCCGGAAATCGCGCGCACGCTGCATCTGGAAGTCGACGAACTGTTCCCGATCGCCGAAGTGCTGCAGTACCTCGGCTTCGCGGACGTGCGCGAAGGCGACGTGTTCCTGACGCCGCCCGCGCGCGTGTTCGCGGAATTCGGCACGCAGGAGCGCAAGCTGATGTTCGCGGATCACCTGCTGAAGCACGTGCCGCTCGCCGCACGGATCAGGAAGGTGCTGAACGAGCGTCCGGGCCATCGCGCGCCGCGCGTGCGCTTCGAGCAGGAGCTCGAGGATTTCCTGTCGGACGAAGCGGCCGAGGAAACGCTCGACGCGGTGATCGACTGGGGGCGGTACGGCGAAGTTTTTTCGTATAACGACAAGACCGAGGTGTTCAGTCTCGAGGATGTCGAGAGCTGATGCCCGCACCCGAATGACGCGCGATCGTCATTCGGGCAAATCGCGCTGGTTGGCGTCCAGATCGATCCCGCCGGTACTGAGATGCTCGATCTTCTCCATCCGCTGCCGCGCCAGCTCCGGCAGCCGGTTCGTCACGCCGATCACCAGCGCTTCGGCGAGCGCCAGCGCCGGCACGTTGGTCTGCAGCATCGCGAAAGGGCGCCCCTGGATCCGCAGCACGATCTCCGCGAACGTGCCGATCGGCGACATCCATTCGTCGGTGATCAGCAGGATCCGCGTGCCGAGCCGGTGCGCGGCCTGCGCGAAGCGGATGCTGTCCTTCTGGTAGCGGCGAAAGTCGAAGATGACGAGCACGTCGTCGCGCCCCATGTCGGTCAGTGCGACCGACGCGAGATTCACGTTCGGTTCGACGTACTGCACATGCGGGCGCGCATAGGTCAGCGTGAACGAAAACAGCGACGCGAGCGGCGCCGTGTAGCGCCCGCCGCCGCAGAAGATGCGCACGTCCGGGTCGGCCAGCAGCGTCACGGCTGCGTCGAACGCAGCCGCGTCGAGCCCTTCGATCGTGGTCGCGAGCGATTCGGACAGCCGCTGGAAAATCGCCGAATGGCTGTCGCGCATGCCCGCTTCGGAGTGGAACGCATCCATCCGCGCGAGCGGTGAATTCATCGCGGTGTCGATCTCGCCGTACAGCGCCTGCTGGAACGACGAGTAATTCGGAAAGCCGATCCGGACGACAAAGCGAAACACGGTCGGATCGCTGACTTCAGCCTGCTTCGCGAAGCTCGCGATCGGCCCGAGGCCGAGGCTCGGATAACGATCCAGCAACGCATGCGCAACCTTCTGTTCCGACGGCGTGAAGCTATCCATCTGGGATAACAGCAACGCCCTGATGCTCGTCCCCATCGGGCACTCCAACTCTCTTATCTGAATGACAAACGGCAGACGTGCGTCTGCCGGGACCCCACGCATGTTAGCCGATCGACGTGCGGCGGGCCGCGCGCGGGCCGAAATTAGAGGGACGCATCGCTCGGCCATGTGGCTCGCCCATCAATGTAATGAAACGAACATTTCACGGGAAGCGTTTCCGCGTGCATTCGTTTCAATTTCAGTACTAACCCTAGGTTTTTGCGCGAAAAAGCGAGTGCTATGATCGCGGCCTCGCCGGAATGTACCGTTTATTACATGCCGGATTGGCAGCGTTGGCGCGCGATGACGCGGCGGCGCATCCCGGCATGGCCCGGTTATTTGTCTGGAGGATTCCGCATGAGGCGGCTCGTCGTACTCACCCTGTTGTCGGCATTGAGCGTGTACGCGTTCGCCGCTTCGGACCCCGCGGTTGAAGCGAAGAACGGCATGGTCGTGTCGTCGCAGCACTTCGCGTCGCAGATCGGTGTCGACATCCTGAAGGAAGGCGGCAACGCGGTGGACGCGGCGGTGGCGGTCGGTTATGCGCAGGCGGTGACCAATTCGTGCTGCGGCAATATCGGCGGCGGCGGTTTCATGACCGTGCACCTGGCCGACGGCCGTGACCGCTTCATCAACTTCCGCGAGACTGCACCGGCCGCGGCGACGGCGAACATGTATCTCGACGCGTCGGGCAACGTCCGCCCGGGCGAAAGCCTGTACGGCTATCGCGCCGTCGGCGTGCCGGGCACGGTCGCCGGCCTCGATCTCGCGCAGCGCAAATACGGCAAGCTGACGCGCAAGCAGGTGATGGCGCCGGCGATCCGGCTCGCGCGCGACGGCTTCATCCTGACGCGCGGCGATACGGACATCCTCGACACGACGATCGAGCGCTTCAAGAAGGATCCGGACGCGGCGCGCACCTTCCTGCGGCCCGACGGCACGCCGCTGCAGCCGGGCGACCGCCTGGTGCAGAAGGACCTGGCCCGTACGCTGGAGCGGATCGCGGAGCAGGGGCCCGACGCGTTCTATCACGGCGAGATCCCGAAGATCGTCGAGGCGGCGTCGAAGCGGGCGGGCGGCCTGATCACGGCGGCCGATTTCGCGTCCTATCGGGCCGAGGACATGGCCCCGCTGAAGTGCACGTACCGCGGCTACGAGTTCGTGTCGGCGCCGCCGCCGAGCTCGGGCGGCGTGACGATGTGCGAGACGCTGAACATCCTCGAAGGGTATGACCTGCGCAAGCTGGGCTATCACTCCGCGGCGTCGGTCCACTATATGACCGAAGCGATGCGGCACGCGTACGAGGACCGCAACACGCTGCTCGGCGATCCGAACTTCATCGACAACCCGATCGCGAAGCTGACGAGCAAGGAATACGCGGCGCAGATCCGCAAGAGCATCCATGCCGATACGGCGACGCCGTCGGTCGACGTGCAGCCCGGTATCGGCGTGCACGAGAAGCCGGAAACGACGCATTACTCGATCATCGACCACGACGGCAATGCGGTATCGACGACCTATACGGTCAATGGCCGCTTCGGCGCCGTGGTCATCGCACCGGGCACGGGCTTCTTCCTGAACGACGAGATGGACGACTTCACCACGAAGGTCGGCGCGCAGAACCTGTTCGGCCTCGTGCAGGGCACGCGCAACTCGATCGCGCCGGGCAAGCGCCCGCTGTCGTCGATGGCGCCGACCATCGTGACGAAGGACGGCAAGGTGTTCATGGTGGTCGGTTCGCCGGGCGGATCGCGCATCATCACGATCACGCTGCAGACCGTGCTGAACGTGATCGACTACGGGATGACGCCGCAGGACGCGGTCGCCGCGCCGCGCATCCACCACCAGTGGCTGCCCGACGAGGTCTATTACGAAACCTACGGCCTGTCGCCGGACACGCTCGCGATCCTGCGCAACATGGGCTACAAGATGGTCGAGCAGACGCCGTGGGGCGCGGCCGAGCTGATCATGGTCGGCCTGCCGGGCACCGAAGCGGCGAGCCGCCAGAGCTCCGGGAACGACTCGTCCGTGTCGGGCAACGTGCGCGTCGGCTTCATCTACGGCTACAACGATCCGCGCCGTCCGGCCGGATCGGCGATCGGTTACTGACCTGATCGCCTCATGCTGAACCGCCGCCGCCGCTCGCATTCGCGTTCCCGCGAAGGCCGCGACGGCGGCAGCGCGTCCGTTCGCGGACATCCGCAAGTCCGATCGGCGCCTGTGCGCGGCATTCCGCGTACGACCGGCTTGCCACACACGTGCCCCGATGCGCGTCCTTTATCCGTCAACCCCTTCACCGTGCGACGAATCCCGTTATGAACAAACGAATGTCTGCGGCAGGCTGGATCCTGCTCGCGATGGCGGCCGGCATCCTCATCGGCTACCTGATCTTCACGCAGCTTCCCGACAAGCAGTCGGCCGCGGAAATCGCCGGCTACATCTCGCTCGTGTCCGATGTGTTCCTGAGGCTGATCAAGATGGTGATCGGCCCGCTGGTGTTCTCGACGCTCGTCGTCGGCATTGCGCACATGGGCGATGCGTCGTCCGTCGGGCGCGTGTTCGTGAAGGCGCTCGGCTGGTTCGTCACCGCGTCGCTGATCTCGCTGCTGCTCGGGCTGCTGATGGCGAACCTGCTGCGGCCCGGCGAGAACCTCGGCCTGCCGCTGCCGGACATCGGTGCGTCCGCGCATCTCGCGACGTCCAAGTTCACGCTGAAGGATTTCGTCGGCCACATGGTGCCGAAGTCGTTCGCCGAGGCGATGGCGAACAACGAGATTCTGCAGATCGTCGTGTTCTCGCTGTTCTTCGGCGTTGCGCTGGCGGCGCTCGGCGAGCGCGGCAAGATCCTCGTCGCCGCGATCGACCAGTTGTCGCACGTGATGCTCAAGATCACCGGCTACGTGATGAAGCTCGCGCCGCTCGCGGTGATGGCGGCGATGGCGTCGACCGTCGCGATCAACGGGCTGTCGATCCTGCTGAAGTTCGCAGTGTTCATGGGCGACTTCTACATGAGCCTCGTGCTGCTGTGGGCCACGCTCGTCGCCGCCGGGCTGCTGTTCCTCGGCCGCCGCGTGTTCAAGCTGCTCCTGCTGATCAAGGAAGCGTTCATGCTGTCGTTCGCGACCGCGAGCTCCGAGGCCGCGTATCCGAAGATCCTCGACGCGCTCGACCGTTTCGGCGTGCGGCGCAAGATCGCGAGCTTCGTGATGCCGATGGGCTATTCGTTCAACCTCGACGGCTCGATGATGTACTGCACGTTCGCGTCGCTGTTCATCGCGCAGGCCTACAACATCCACCTGTCGCTCGGCACGCAGATCACGATGCTGCTGATCCTGATGCTGACGTCGAAGGGAATGGCCGGCGTGCCGCGTGCATCGCTCGTCGTGATCGCGGCGACGCTGCACCAGTTCAATATCCCGGAAGCCGGGCTGCTGCTGATTCTCGGCGTCGACACGTTCCTCGACATGGGGCGCTCGGCCACGAACGCGGTGGGCAATTCGATCGCCAGCGCGGTGGTCGCGAAGTGGGAAGGCGAGCTGATGTCGGAAGCGGAGGCGGAGGTGCATGCCGCGCATCTCGATGCCGAACTGGAACGGCAGAACCGCGATCAGGCCTATGGCGCCGGTCAGGCTGCGTCGAGCTGACCTCGAGCGGTGCAGGCTTCGTCGATGCACGCGGCCAGCACCATCGCGGCGGCATTGCCCGGCGTCGAGCCGAGCAACTGCGGCGCATAGACGCTGTCGCCGATCTCGATCGACCGCCCCGACAGCGCGCAGACGCCGCGCTTGCGCGTCGTGAACAGCCGCCACTTCTGGTAGCCGTAATGCCCGGTGCATGCGTCGCACCACGAAATCATCGCGGTGTCGGCCGTGGGCCGTTCGAGCACGCTGATGGTCGGCCGGCTCGTCGCGTCCCACGACGGCAGCCGGTCGCGCGTGACGCCGCGTCGTCGCGGCATGCCCCACGATAAGGACGGCATGTCGAAGCTGCCGATCGCGGCGACGGTCATGAGCCAGGGCGCTGCACTGTCGTTCATGTCAGGTTTCCTCGAAACGTTACGCGACACCGCGACGCGCGGCATCACGACAGGCGGATGCGCGGCTGCACGCAGCCGTTGATCCGTTCGGCGATCCACAGCAGGGTCGCCTTGGAGAAACCGTGCAGCGCCTGCTGGTGCCGCCGGTAGAGCATCAGGTGGCTGAACTGCGCGAAGCGCCCCTGGATGAAGCCGCCGCGGAAGAATCCGAACTGCCCGAGCGTGCCGAATGCGTCGTAGTCGCTGATCGACACGAGCGCGCCGAAATCGTGGAACGCGAACGGCGGCATCGGCTTGCCGTCGAGCCACGCGGGCAGGTGCGTCGCGAGATGCTCGGCCTGCTGCGTCGCGACCTGCGCGGTCGGCGGCAGCGGCCGTTCATGGCCGTCGGGCAGCAGGCTCGCGCAATCGCCGATCGCGAATACATGCTCGTCGCCGGTTGCCTGCAGCGTGGGCCCGACGACGATCTGGTTCGCGCGGTTCGTGTCGAGCCCGCCCAGCGCCTGCATGAAATCGGGCGCCTTCACGCCGGCCGCCCAGACCATCAGGTCTGCTTCGGCGTACGAACCGTCACCGTAGTGGAAGCCGTTCGCGTCGGCCGACGTGACGCGCGTCGACGTCAGCACGTGAAAACCGATCTGTTCGAGCCGCCGCTGCGCCGACGCGGAAATCCGCGGCGGAAACGCGGCGAGGATGCGCGGGCCGCTTTCGAGCAGCGTGAGCTGCAGCCGCTCGCGCACCGTTTCGTCACCGTACGCCTGCGCCACTTCCAGCAAACGGCTCAGCTCCGCCGCGAGTTCCACGCCCGTCGCGCCCGCGCCGACGATCGCGACGCGAAACGGCTCGTCGCGCGCGATGCTGCGGAACACACGCATCCGCAACGCTTCGTTGAAGGTCTCGGCCTGCTGCTGGCTGTCGATGAAGTAGCAGTGCTCGCGCACGCCCGGCACGCCGAAATCGTTGGCCTGGCTGCCGAGCGCGACGATCAGCACGTCGTAGTCGAGTTCGCGGGCCTCGATCACGATGTCACCGTCCTGCGAGCGGATCTCGCCGAGCTGCACGCGGCGGCGCGCACGGTCGAGCCCCTTCAGTTCGCCGGGCTGGTACGTGTAGCCGTGGTCGCGTGCATGGGCGAGGAAGATCACCTGTTGCTGCTGGACGTCGCGTGTGCCGGCCGCGATCGTGTGCAGCATCGGCTTCCAGATATGCGTCGGACTGCGGTCGACGACGGTGACCTGCGCACGCCCGGACCGGCCGAGGCGCTCGCCCAGGCGGGTCGCGAGCTGCAGTCCGGCGATCCCGCCGCCGACGATGACGATGCGTGTAGGGGTTGTCATGAATAAATCATCACGTGATGAATAATGTATGATCCTAGCGCTTCCCGGCTTCGCGTGTCAACGGAGCGGGGCAGGCAACCCGATTCCGGCGACGTGAAACCGGGGCGGGAACACGGGCATTCGAACCATTCAAGGGGAGCAGGAAAACGTGGCTGAAGTCACTGAGCGCGCGCCGTCGAAGCGGCGTACGCGCGGGCGGCCGCTGGCGGGTGCGTCCGTCGGTCCGGACGTGATATTGCGGGCCGCGCGCCGCACGTTCGCGAAGCGGGGCTACGACGCGACGAGCGTGCGCGAAGTCGCGCGCGAGCTGGGCGTCGACGCGGCGCTGATCGCCCATCATTTCGGGACGAAGGAAACGTTGTGGCTGGCCGTCGTTGAGCAGATCGTCGACCTGGCGACGCCGATGTTCGACGCGCTGCGTGCGTTGCGTACGTCGTCATTGCCGCATCGCGACCGCGTGCGGAGCGCGCTCGAGCTGTGCGTCGATCACGAATTCGACGAGCCCGACATCGGCATGTTCTTCTCGACCGCGGCGACCGAGGTGGGCGGGCGGCTCGACCGGCTGCAGGAGCGGCTCGTGCGGCCGTATCACGACGTGATGTTCCCGCTGCTGTCGGACGCCGTGCAAGCCGGCGCGATCCGCGCGGTCGATCCGAACGTGCTGTTCTTCATGATCGCGAGTGCGATCGGCACGACGGTGTCGTACAGCCACATGATGCTGGCGTTCACGTCGCTGCCGACGCAGCGGGACGCGTTCAAGCAGGCCGTGCTCGCCGCCGCGCTCAACATCATCGGCGACTGAGCACCGCCGCGCGTACGATGCGCGCGGTCACGTCGTGGCAACCAGACCTGGTTCGCTCACTGCATTCCGCGCGGTTTCGCGCAGTGCATCGACGATGCGGTGACGGCGTTCGGTATGCGATCGCCAGCTTGTACACAAGTGGGCTACCAGCACCCTTCAGTTCGCAGAACGTAATGCATTGCGGCTGCATCGGCACGGACAGGCGTGGCATCCGCGCGACGCCGATGCCACCCGCGACGAGCCCGGCTGTCGTCTGCATCTGGCGCGTCGGGTGGCGCAATCCGCACCGGCGGCCGCATCCGGCCCACGCATCATTCGACGTCCGTAGGCGGCTTGTCGCCGAGCCAGCGCCTTGCGCCGGGCCCATTACGGCCCGCGCGGTCTTCCGGGTTGGTCAGCTTGCAGCGCTTCAGCGACAGGCAACCGCAGCCGATGCACTCGTCGAGGTTGATGTAGAGCCGCTGCAATTCCTCGATCCGGCTCGCGACGCGCTGCTTCCAGCCGCGCGACAGCCGCTGCCAGTCCTTGTTGCTCGGCGCGGTGTCCTCGGGGAGGCTGACGAGCTGCTCGGCAATCTCGTCGAGCGAATAGCCGATCTTCTGCGCGAACACGATGAACGCGATCAGCCGCAGCACCGTGCGCGAATAGTGGCGATGGCTCGAGCCGTTCCGGTGCGACTTGATGAGCCCGCGCGTCTCGTAGAACCGCAGCGTCGACGCCGGCACGCCGCTGCGCGCGGCCACTTCGCGGATCGACATCAGCGGCCATTTCGGTTCTTCCGGGGTACCCATGGTGTTCTCCGGGAAAAGCTTGACTTGAAGTTAACTTCAACTTTTATGCTACGCGGCAGTTTAACCCGTCGCGAGGCATCATGCTCTCCTTATCCCTACGCAGGACGTCGCCTTTGGGCGCGACCTGTGCCCTGTTGCTGGCGTTGTCGGGCTGTCACGACGGCAAAGGCGAATCGTCGGTTCATCCCCTTCCCGAAGTCGGCGTCGCAACGGTCGCGCCGCGCACGGTTCGCCTCGCTGACGAATTCAACGGACGCGTCGAAGCGGTCGACGCAGTCGAATTGCGGCCGCGCGTGAGCGGCTATCTGCAGCGTGTCGCTTACAAGGAGGGCGATCTCGTCGCGCAGGGCGCGCTGTTGTTCGAGATCGACCCGCGCCCGTACCGGATCGCGCTCGACCGTGCGAACGCGCAGCAGCAGCGGGCCCGAGCAGCCGCGAGCCTCGCGAACGTGCAGCTCAAGCGCGTGCAGACGTTGATCGATGCGCATGCGACGTCGCAGGAAGAACTCGACAATGCGCGTGCCACCGCCGAGCAGGCGCGTGCGGACCTGCAGGCGGCCGATGCGGCCGTCGCCGATGCCAGACTCAATCTCGGCTTCACCCAAGTGCGTGCGCCGATCGCGGGCCGTGTCGGTCGCGCGGTAGCGACCGCCGGCAACCTCGCGCGCGCGGACGACACGCTGCTGACGACCGTCGTGTCGCAGGATCCTGTCTATGTGTATTTCGACTGCGACGAGCAGAGCTACCTGCGCTACAACGCGCGGCGTGCCGATCCGAAGCATCGTGCGATCGGCGCCGATCCGGTGCGCGTGGGCCTCGCGAACGAGACGGGCTTCCCGCATGCGGGCGCCGTCGATTTCCTCGACAACCGGCTCGACCCGCAAACCGGCACGATCCGCGCGCGCGTGCGGCTGACGAACGCGGACCACACGTTCACGCCGGGGCTGTATGCGCGCGTGCAGCTCGTCAGCGGCCGCGACCAGGATGCGCTGCTCGTCGACGACAAGGCCGTGCTCACCGACCAGGACCGCAAGTACGTGTACGTGATCGGCCCCGGCGACAAGGCACTGCGGCGCGACGTGACGATCGGCCGCGAGCTCGAGGGCGAGCGGATCGTCGAGAAGGGGCTGCAGGCGGGCGACCGCGTGGTGGTCGACGGCGTGCAGCGGATCTACTATCCGGGTGCGCAGGTGAAGCCGAAAGCGCTGCCCGCACGCGCCGATGCCGGTTCCGGCAATGGCAGCGGCACGGGCACGGGCACGGGCGGCAGCACGCAGGCCGTGGCCGATGCCGGCGTGCCCGCCGCGCAATGACGGGAGACAGATAATGGATTTCTCCCGATTCTTCATCGACCGGCCGATCTTCGCGGTCGTGCTGTCGATCGTCATCTTCGCGATCGGCCTGATCTCGATTCCGATGCTGCCGGCCGGCGAATACCCGGAAGTCGTGCCGCCGAGCGTCGTCGTGCGTGCGACGTACCCGGGCGCGAATCCGAAGGAAATCGCCGAATCGGTCGCCGAACCGCTGGAAGAAGCGATCAACGGCGTCGAAGGCATCATGTACATGAAGTCGGTCGCCGGGTCGGACGGCAGCCTGCAGGTCGTCGTCACGTTCCTGCAGGGCGTCGATCCCGATACGGCCGCCGTGCGCGTGCAGAACCGCGTGAGCCAGGCACTGTCGCGCCTGCCCGACGAGGTGCGCCAGTACGGCGTGACGACGCAGAAGCAGTCGCCCACGCCGCTGATGTACGTGAGCCTCTACTCGCCGGACAACAGCCGCGATTCGCTGTACCTGCGCAACTACCTGACGCTGCGCGTGAAGGACGAGCTGTCGCGGCTCACCGGCATCGGCGACGTCGGCGTGTACGGCTCGGGCGATTACGCGATGCGGCTGTGGCTCGACCCGAACCGGCTCGCGTCGCGCGGGCTGACCGCGAGCGACGTGATCGCGGCCGTGCGCGAGCAGAACGTGCAGGTGTCGGCGGGCCAGCTCGGCGCGGAGCCGTCGCCGAAGGCGAACGACTTCCTCGTGTCGATCAACGTGCGCGGCCGCCTGCGCACGGTGCAGGAATTCAGCGACATCGTGCTGCGCAACGGCGACGATGGCCAGGTCGTGAAGCTGTCCGACGTCGCGCGCGTCGAGCTCGGCGCGGGCGACTACACGCTGCGCTCGTATTTCAACGACAGGCATTCGGCCGTGGTCGGCATCTTCCTGTCGCCGGGCGCGAACGCGCTCGACGTCGCGAAGGCCGTCTATGCGAAGCTCGACGAACTGTCGAAGCGTTTCCCGCCCGGCGTCGCGTATCGCCCCGTGTGGGACCCGACCGTATTCGTGCGCGAATCGATCCGCGCGGTGCAGCACACGCTGATCGAGGCCGTCGTGCTGGTCGTGCTCGTCGTGATCCTGTTCCTGCAGACCTGGCGAGCGTCGATCATTCCGCTCGTCGCGGTGCCGGTATCGGTGGTCGGCACGTTCGCGTTTCTCCATCTGCTCGGCTATTCGATCAACACGCTGACGCTGTTCGGGCTCGTGCTCGCGATCGGGATCGTCGTCGACGATGCGATCGTCGTCGTCGAGAACGTCGAGCGCAACATCGCGCAGGGGCTGAGCCCGCGCGATGCCGCGCACCAGGCGATGCGCGAGGTGTCGGGGCCGATCGTCGCGATCGCGCTGGTGCTGTGCGCGGTGTTCGTGCCGATGGCGTTCATGTCGGGCGTCACGGGTCAGTTCTACAGGCAGTTCGCGGTGACGATCGCGATCTCGACGGTGATTTCCGCGATCAACTCGCTGACGCTGTCGCCCGCGCTCGCCGCGAAGCTGCTGCGCCCGCACGGCGCGCCGAAGGATGCGCTCACGCGCGCGCTCGACCGCGCATTCGGCTGGTTGTTCCATCCGTTCAACCGCTTCTTCGAGCGCAGTTCCGACCGCTATCACGGTGTCGTCGCACGTACGCTGAAACGGCGCGGCGTGGTGTTCGCGATCTACGCGGCACTGCTCGCGGCCACCGCGCTGCTGTTCAACGCGGTGCCGGGCGGCTTCATCCCCGTGCAAGACAAGCTGTACCTGTTCGCGGGCGCGAAGCTGCCGGAAGGTGCGTCGCTCGCGCGCACCAGCGCGGTGACCGAGCAGATGACGAAGATCGCGCTCGGCACCGACGGCGTCGAGATGGTGCCGGCGTTTGCGGGTCTGAATGCGCTGCAGGGCGTGAACACGCCGAACATCACGAACTCGTACGTGATCCTGAAGCCGTTCGACCAGCGTCACCGCAGCGCCGCGCAGATCAACGCGGACCTGAACGCGCGCTTCGCGGCCATCGGCGGCGGCATCACCTATGCGCTGATGCCGCCGCCGATCCAGGGCCTCGGTAACGGTTCCGGCTACTCGCTGTATCTGGAGGATCGCGGCGGGCTCGGCTACGGGGCGCTGCAGAACGCGCTCACCGCGTTCCAGGCCGCGGTCGCGAAGACGCCGGGCATGAGCTATCCCGTCAGCTCGTACCAGGCGAACATCCCGCAGCTCGAGGTGAAGGTCGACCGGCTGAAGGCGAAGGCGCAGGGCGTCGCGCTGACCGACCTGTTCAACACGCTGCAGGTCTATCTCGGTTCGATGTACGTGAACGACTTCAACGTGTTCGGCCGCGTGTATCGCGTGATGGCGCAGGCCGATGCCGGTCACCGGCAGATGGCCGCCGACATCGCGAACCTGCGCACGCGCAACGCGAAGGGCGAGATGGTGCCGATCGGCTCGATGGTGACGGTGGGGCCCGCGTACGGGCCCGACCCGGTCGTCCGCTACAACGGCTATCCGGCCGCCGACCTGATCGGCGACGCCGATCCGAAGGCGATGTCGTCGTCACAGGCGATCGCGAAGCTCCAGCAGATCGCGAAGGAGGTGCTGCCGCCCGGCATCACGCTCGAATGGTCCGACCTCAGCTACCAGCAGGTCACGCAAAGCAACGCGGCGATCGTCGTGTTCCCGCTCGCGGTGATGCTCGTGTTCCTCGTGCTCGCATCGCTGTACGAGAGCTGGACGCTGCCGCTCGCGGTGATCCTGATCGTGCCCGTATGCATGTGCGCGGCGCTGTTCGGCGTGTGGTTGTCGGGCGGCGACAACAACGTGTTCGTGCAGGTCGGTCTGGTCGTGCTGATGGGGCTCGCGTGCAAGAACGCGATCCTGATCGTCGAGTTCGCACGCGAGCTCGAAATTCAGGGCAAGGGCGTGATCGAGGCCGCGCTCGAAGCGTGCAAGCTGCGGTTGCGCCCGATCGTGATGACTTCGGTCGCATTCATCGCCGGCTCGGTGCCGCTGCTGATCGGCAGCGGCGCGGGCAGCGAGGTGCGCGCGGCCACCGGCGTCACCGTGTTCGCGGGGATGCTGGGCGTCACGCTGTTCGGGCTGTTCCTGACGCCCGTGTTCTATGTGGCGATCCGCAAGCTCGCGGGCGGCACGCCGGCCGTCTGGAGCGAACAGCACGGCACCCTCGAAGGAGAAAACCGATGAGCGCCGCTTTCCGTCTTTCCGCGCTCGCGATGTCGGTGACGCTGGCCGCGTGCGCGGTCGGCCCCGATTTCAAACGGCCCGATACGGCCACGGCCGCGCGGTTCGCGCGCGACGCGCAGCCGTCCGATACGCTGTCCGATATGCCGCCCGACGCGTCGGCCGATGCCGATGCCGAGTTCTGGCGCGGCTTCGGCGATCCGACGCTGACGCAACTGATCGACACGGCGCTCGCGGCGAACCAGGACCTGCAGGTCGCCGTGTCGCGCTACGACGCGTCGAACGCGCTGCTGTCGCAGGCGACGTTCGACCGCTATCCGACGATTACCGCGAGCGGCCAGATCGGCCATCAACTGATGAGCAAGGACCAGGCGTTCGGCGCACCGCGCAGCCAGCGCGATACGCCGATGTCCAGCGTCGGGATCAATGCGGCATGGGAGCTCGACCTGTTCGGCCGCGTGCGCCGCTCGATCGAGTCGCAGCGTGCGGAAACGGCTGCCAGTGCGGCGGACGTGCGCGCGGTGCGCGTCGCGATCGCCGGCGAGGTCGCGAGCACGTACGTCGATCTGCGCGGCTCGCAGGAGCGGTTGCGGATCGCGCGCGATAACGCCGACAACCAGAAGCAGACGCTCGCGCTGATCAATGCGCGCGTCGGCGCGGGGCGCGGCTCCGAACTCGATGCGGCGCGTGCGCGGGCGCAGTATGAATCGACGACGTCGCGGATTGCCGTGTACGAAGCCGCGATCGGCGTCGACGAGCACCGGCTCGCGGTGCTGACCGGGCAGACGCCGGATGCGCTGATCGGCCGGTTCGATCTCCCGAAGGCTGTCGCTTCGGCGGGCACACCCGTGCCGCTGCCGGCGCTTGCCGCCGACATCGATCCCGGCACGCCTGGCGACCTGCTGCGTCGGCGCCCCGACGTCGCGGCCGCCGAGGCGCGGCTGCACGCGGCAACCGCGCGCGTCGGCGTCGCGACGGCCGACCTGTTTCCGCGCTTCACGCTGTCGGGGTTGCTCGGCAGCGCGACGAGCAGCTACGGATTCTTCCGCGCGGGCAGCGACACGAACCTGATCGCGCTCGGAATCGACTGGTCGTTCCTCGACGTCGGCCGCGTGCGCGCACGGATCGCCGCGAGCGACGCGGAAGCTGCCGGCCAGCTCGCGCAGTATCGGCAGACCGTGCTCGGTGCGCTGGAGGAAACGGAGAACGCGCTGTTGCGTGTCGCCCGTACGCGTGACGAAACGGCTCATCTCGTGCGTGCCGCGGACGACAGCGCGCGCGCTGCACAGATCGCTCAGACGCGCTTCTCGGCCGGCGCGATCGACTACTACGAAGTGCTCGACGCGCAACGGACGCTGCTGCAGGCGCAGGATGCGGCGGCCGATGCGCGCACGCGCAGCGCGGCATCGACGGTCGCGCTGTACAAGGCGCTCGCGGGCGGCTGGCCGTCGAGAACGGCGCAACGCGCGCAAGGGCCGCTTGCGCAGTCGGGGCAGTAGAGCGGGCAGCGCGGCGCGGCAGGCGGGAACTGTCGTGCCTGCCGCGCGGTGCGCGACGATATGTGGAGGGGAACCGTATCGAGGTAAGATTTAATTGCAACTGCAATTAAACGAAAGGAACGACCTGACATGAGCGCACCCGAACCCGATCTGTGGTTCTCGTTCGTCCGCGCGCACCGGACGATGATTCGCGAGATCGAGCGCCGCCTCGCGGATGCCGGCCTACCGGCGTATGCGTGGTACGACGCGTTGTGGGGGCTCGAAAGCGGGCCCGACGGCACGCGCCGCATGCACGAACTGGCCGACGTGCTCGCGATCGAGCGCTACAACCTCACGCGGCTCGTCGACCGGCTCGAACAGGAGGGGCTCGTCACGCGCGCCCGTTCGGCGGACGACGGCCGCGCCGCGTATGCGAGCATCACCGACAAGGGGCGGGCCCTGCGCAAGAAGATGTGGAAGGTGTACCAGTCGACGGTCTCGGAACTCTTTCTCGGGCAGTTCACCGGCAAGGAGCAGGCGACGATGGCCGCCGCGCTCGATCGCGCGACCGCCGCGGCGCGTGAAGCGACGGCCGACGCGAAGTAGCGGCGGCGCGGCTCGCGCGTCGGCTGCGCGCATGCCGGTGCATCGCCTGTGCGGCTCGCACCGCACAGCCGGATTTGCGCTCGCTGTCGCGCGCCGGCCTGCCCCGGATCGCATAGTCTGCATATCCCTCCTTCGAGTGCTGGCATGTACCGGAGCCCCCGGTCCCGGCGTAGGATTGCAATTGCAATGATTGCAGTTGCAATGATAACCGGATGACAAGGACCGACATGACATCGACGCACTCCCTCACGTTCTATACGGCCGACACGCCGAACGGGCACAAGATCGCGATCTATCTGGAAGAGGCCGGGCTCGCGCACGACCTCGTGCACGTGAACCTGTCCGCCGGCGAGCAGCGCAGCCCGGCGTTTCTCGCGATCAACCCGAACGGCAAGATTCCGGCCATCGTCGACCACGACACCGGGCTGGCCGTGTTCGAATCCGGCGCGATCCTCGGCTATCTCGCCGCGAAGACGGGTTGTCTGCATCCCGAAACGCTGGCCGAGCGCACGGCGGTCCAGCAATGGCTGCACTTCCAGATCGGCGGGATCGGACCGATGCTCGGCCAGCTCTGGTGGTTCCTGCACGCATCGAAGACGGTCAATGCGGAAGCAATCGACCGCTACCGGAACGAAGCGCGGCGCCTCTATGGGGTCGTGAACGGGCGATTGTCGGAATCGGCGTATCTCGCATCGTCTCGATACTCGATCGCCGACATCGCCGCGTTTCCGTGGCTGCGCTCGGCGGCCGAGCTCGATCTCGACGTTACCGATTACCCGCACGTCGAGCGCTGGCTCACCGACATCGCCGCACGGCCGGCCGTTCAGCGGGGCCTGGTCGCCTGCCGCGCGCCGGCCGCAGCGCCGGCGCACTGACGGATGCATCGCCCGCGCCGCACGGGTGGCGCGGGAACCGGCCGCTCGCCCGCCGGGAAACATTGTTCTCATTCGTCGTCAACGTCTCGAATGCGTGATGTTTGCGCCGCTCGATCCGGGTTAGAGCGTCCGCAAATCGATGACGATATGTCGTATGGTCGTAGTCCCGGGCCGTACAGGCGCGCCAGAAGAGTTGGAGGCAAATGGGTGAAGGCAGGATTACGCAGCTCGAGTCGTTCGGTTTCGAGCGCATTCCCGATGCCTCGCGCCATGCGCGGCCGATCGATCTGTTCCGGTTGCTGCTCGGCGGCTGCAATACGTTTTCCACATCGGTGCTCGGCAGCTTTCCGGTGCTGGCCGGGCTGTCGTTCGTGAACCTGCCGGGGCAGTTCGTCGGACCGCTCGACAACCTCGCGGGCGGGCTCGACCTGAGCGTGCCGGTGTCGCTGGCGGTCGGCAGGGATGCTGTACTTCGTTCTGCTGACGATGTATCCGGAGCCGGACCGATGCGGATGCGCGAGGCGGAAGGAGAACGGGGGAGGGTGAACTCTGCGGACCGACTCGCGCATCACCGCGCGTTCGGCCCCTTGACCGTCATCCGGCACACGGTCGCGAGCGCGAGCAGGTTCGGGTCGCGTTCGCGCCGGTGCAGGAAGCTCAGGCCGATCGTCTGGCGGATCGTCTGGCGGATCGTGGGGCCGGCGAGCGGCACGAGCGCGATCTTGTGCGCGAACAGGTCGCGCACGCGGCCGGGCAGCAGCGAGCAGCCGACGCCGCCCGACACGAGGTTGATCAGCGAGAAGATGTCGCCCACCCGCATCACGACGTTCGGCGTGATGCCGGCTGCACGGAACGCCTCCGTGAAACCGTGATGTGTCGCGAAGCCTTCGCCGAGCGATATGAACGGCTCGTCGCGGCACGCGTCGAGATCGATCGCGTCGCGCTGCGCATACGGAGAATCGATCGGCGCGGCGAAGAACATCTCGTCCTCGAACAGCGCGATCGATTCGATTTCGGCATCCGGTTCGGGCAGCGCCATCAGCGTCGCGTCGATCGCGCCTTGCCTGAGCTTGTCGAGCAGGTCGGCGTTCGAGCCGAGCACGAGTTCGGCCTGCAGCTCGGGGCGCCGCTCCTTCAGCGCGATCACGACCTCGGGCACGGTGCGGATCGTCAGCGAATAGAGCGAGCCGATCTTCAACTGGCCGGCGCCGTAACCGGCCGCCTCGCGCGTCGTGCGGATCCCGTCGGTCATCGTCTTGAGCACTTCGCCCGCGACTTCGGCGAGCACCTGCGCGGCGTCGGTCGGAATCAGGTTGCGCCCCTCGTGGCGAAACAGCGCGCAATGCATCCCTTCCTCGAGCGTATGCAGTGCGCGATGCACGCTGACCGTGCTGACGCCCAGCGCGTCGGCCGCCTTCGCGAGGCTGCCGGCTTCCATGAAGGCGAGGAGCATCTCGAGCTTGCGGAACGTGATCTCTTCGTTGATGCGGTTGCGCATGATGCGGGGCGGCGGGAAGGGTAGCCGACGATTCTGCCGTAGAACCCAGGCCGCAACAATGCGCGAATCACCGGGTTTGTCGCGCGGCGGGGCGGTTCGGGAAACATTTAATCTCCGGCTAATCATCTACCGCCGGCATTAATTGATGCGGGTTTTCGGCGTCCCTATGATCGTTTCACGCCGGTCGTGCGCGCGGGGCGACAGGTGTCGTCGTTTCGCGGCGAGCCGTCGACGATGCGAACAGCCGATTCGCCGATGCCTGCCACGGAAGGCGGCACGCATGCGGCGCGAAACCATGGGACTGCAGGAGAAAAGCATGCGCGACTCACGTCGGAACACACGGCATCGGCAGGTGGTTGCCGCTGTCGTCGGCAATACCCTCGAGTGGTACGACTTCATCGTCTACGGGTTCTTCTCCGGCATCATCGCGCGGCTGTTCTTTCCCGCCGAGAGCCAGTACGCGTCGCTGCTGATGTCGCTCGCGACGTTCGGCGTCGGTTTCTTCATGCGCCCGGTGGGCGGCATCCTGCTCGGGCTCTATGCGGATCGCAAGGGCCGCAAGGCCGCGATGCAGCTCATCATCTTGCTGATGACGCTGTCGATCGCGCTGATCACGTTCGCGCCGTCGTACGCGGCGATCGGCCCGGCGGCGCCGATCCTGATCGTCGTCGCGCGGCTGCTGCAGGGTTTTGCGACGGGCGGCGAATATGCGAGCGCCACCGCGTTCCTCGTCGAGAGCGCGCCCGCGAACAGGCGCGGCCTGTACGGGTCGTGGCAATTGATCGGCCAATGCCTTGCGGTGTTTTCGGGCGCGGCGATGGGCGCGTGGGCCACGCAGTCGCTGTCGGATGCCGCGCTGCACAGCTGGGGCTGGCGCGTGCCGTTCGCGCTCGGGCTGCTGATCGGGCCGGTCGGCCTGTGGATCCGCCGGCACATGCAGGAGACCGAGGCATTCCTCGACGCGAGCAAGTCGACTGTCGAGCCGCCGGCGAGCGTGTCGCGCGTGCTGCGCGATAACCTGCGGGGCGTGCTGGTGTCGATGGGGCAGACGATCACCGGCACGGCCGTGTTCTACGTGATGCTCGTCAACATGCCGACGTTCGTGCACAAGACCTTCGGGCTGCCGCTCGCCCAGGTATTCAAGGTGCAGATGGCGGCGGTCGCGCTGCTGACGGTGACGATTCCGGTCGCCGCGATCGTATCCGACCGCATCGGCCGGCGGCCGGTGCTGATCGCCGGCACGCTGGCGCTGCTGACGGTCACTTATCCGCTGTTCTCGTGGCTGGCCGCGGCGCCGGGCGTCGGGCGCCTGCTCGTGATGCAGCTCGTGATCTGCACGATCATCGGCATTTGTTATGGCCCCGCGCCGACCACGCTCGCCGAACAGTTTGCGACGCGCACGCGTTCGACCGGCATCGCGCTCGCGTACAACGTAGCGGTGATGGTGTTCGGCGGTTTCGCGCCGTTCATCGTCACATGGTTGACCCGCGCGAGCGGATCGCCGGTCGCGCCCGCGTGGTATGTGCTGTTCGCGTCGTCGTTCGGGCTGCTCGCGAGCGTGTTCATGCACGACGGCGCGCCGTGCGTACTCGCGCGCCGGCAGTTCCAGGGCGAGCCGCTGAGCGCCAGGTAGCGGCGGAGGGCCGTCGCCCGTGCCGGCGAGCGATCGGTATGGGCGGCATGCGGGGTATCGGCGAAGCCGATGGTCGGCATCGCGGACGGCGGCACGGTGCCGCACCGCGACCGCCGTCGCGCAGGACGGCTTCGTCAGCCGCGCGCTGTTCGCCGAAGTGCCGCCGCGGGTCGAATATGCGCTGACCGACCTCGGGCGTTCGTTCCCGACACCGATGCAGGCGATGATCCGGTGGACCGACGAACATCATCGCGCGATCTGCGCCGCGCGCCGTCGTGCGCGGGAGCAGGAGGGCGGCGGGCGCTGAGCGGGGTGCACGCGTCGTTATGTCGATTGTCGGGAGGTTGCAGACGGAGCGCGATGGGGTGACGAAGGGTCGATGCATTCGCATCGGCATCGCATGATTTCGTTATCCGAATGATTTGGCCGGAATGGACGGCTTGACGATGCTTTGCCACGTTCGTTGCGAATGCGGCGATGCGCTTGCGACACGGCGTCCGGGTGATGCGCCAGGCGTCGGGGCGACCGAAACATTCGGTCGTCTGTTGCGCGGCATGCGATGTGCACGACAAGAGCATGGCAGGAATACGGTCGATGCACGATGACGCGCCGGAGATCGGCGGGCATGTTGCCTGGCGACGTTGCCTGATTGGATGGACGCCCAGGCATCGACGTTGGCGGTCGGGATCGTTCCGAAGAAGGGGGCGAGTTGCGCAGTTGTCGCGAGTGCACTTGCCGGACACCATGATTCCGGAGCCGAACGACGCGGGTTCGCAGGCCGCCCGGCTCCGGGGCCGCCACGGGCCGGAGCCGGGCAACCGTCTATCGCCACGAACCGTCGACGTAGACCCACACCTGCCCCTGGCGGCGCCAGTAGCCGGGCACCCACCGACGCCCGGGGCGCCGTGCGACCCAGCGGCCGGACACCCATATATAGCGGCCGCGCTGCCAGCGCCAGTAACCGTCGGTCCATATATAGCCGTGCGGCCGCGGTGGCGGCGGGCGGCGGTCGTGCCGGGCCGCCGGCGGCCCGAAGCCCGGGCGGTCGGCATATGGCGGCCCGCCGGGTGCGCGGTTTGGGCCGGACGGCCGGTATACCGGCGGCGCGGGCTGGGCCGAGGCCGCGCGGAGCCAGCCGGTGCCGACGAAAGCGGCGGTCAATCCGATGGCGCGCAGCAATGAGCGTCGATTCATGGCGTGTCCTGTTCTGTACTGGAGGCTGCCTTACATTAGCCTGCCGGTACGCAGGCCGGGTTACGCGGGCGGTTAAGGGTGTTACCGCGCGTCACGCCACACGGCTGGGCCGTCGGCCGCCGAAGATCGACCTTTCCGCTTCAGCGGGCTGGCTGATGGACATTGTCCGCTGCACGGGTGTCGCACCCTGCTTGCTGGGCGACTGACACGTTTTAGACGATCGAAGCGCAGTGCCCGACGCTGAAATAGGTAAAAAGTACCGATTTTGGGTGCTCAACCGAACCAGTTTGTTGTTTCTATGCAACCGTCAAGACGGCGACATGAAAGAATGGTGCGATGAAAGCCTCCAAAAAGCCCTCGTCAAGAAGTCAAAAAAAGGCATCAAAACAAATACTTATAACGCGGCCCCAGTTTCATTATTTCTAGTTCTGGAAAAGCTTATTTCTTTATTTGCGGATCGCGCCCCTAGGGTACACCCCTAAACTCACGGTTCCCAAACGGGCAACTATCCGGGCGCGGCCAGCAGGACCGATGGCGTTCCCGGGCGGTTGAGACCGTTTATGAAACAAGGTCGCGAGACCTGCCTCTTTTTAGAAGGGAGCTCCACGAATGAACAAGACTCTGATCGTTGCAGCAGCTGCAGCATCGTTCGCTACCGTCGCTCACGCGCAAAGCAGCGTCACGCTGTACGGCGTGCTGGACGCAGGCATCACCTACACGAGCAACGTCCAGCCGGCACTCGGCCAAGCTGGCAAGTCGCGTTGGGCGATGGGTTCGGGCATTGACCAGAGCCGTTTCGGCCTGCGTGGCTCGGAAGACCTGGGTGGCGGCCTGAAGGCAATCTTCACGTTGGAAAGCGGCTTCAACATCGGTAACGGCAAGTTCGCGAACGGCAACGGCGGCATGTTCAACCGTCAAGCTTTCGTCGGCCTGTCGAGCCAGTACGGCACGGTCACGCTGGGTAAGCAGTATGACGCAACGCAAGACTACCTGGCGCCGCTGACGGCAACGGGCTCGTGGGGCGGCACGTACTTCGCGCACCCGCTGAACCTCGACCGTCTGAGCACGAACGGCGATGTCGCACAGAACAACACGATCAAGTTCACGAGCGCGAACTACGCTGGCCTGCAATTCGGCGGCACGTACTCGTTCTCGAACAACACGAACTTCGGCAACAACCGTGCGTACAGCGCGGGTGCTGCATATCAGTTCCAAGGTCTGAAGCTGGCTGCTGCATACTCGCAAGCGAACCTGGGTGACGGTACGAACGCAAACGGCGCAACGTCGTCGGCGATCGGTGGCATCGCTTCCCAAGGCCGTGTCCGCACGTACGGTGCTGCTGCTGGCTACGCATTCGGCCCGGCACAAGTCGGCGCTGCATGGACGCAAGCGCGTCTCGACAACAACGCAGTTGGTCTGGGCACGCTGCGCACCGACAACTACGAAGTCAACGCGAAGTACAACCTGACGCCGGCTCTCGGCCTGGGCGCTGCTTACACGTACACGAACGCGAAGATCAACAACGGCAGCACGCACTGGAACCAGTTCGGCCTGCAAGCTGACTACGCACTGTCGAAGCGCACGGACGTCTACGCACAAGCTGTGTACCAGCGTGCAGCGAAGAACGGCATCGGCGCGTCGATCTACAACGGCAACAGCTTCGCCGACAACCTGCCGAGCTCGTCGATCAACCAAACCGCAGCAACGGTTGGTCTGCGTCACCGCTTCTAAGCGTGACGGCGGGGTAACCCGCTTCGCAGCATCGAAAAAAGGCGCCTTCGGGCGCCTTTTTTTCGTCTGCGGAATGTGATGTCGACGATTCGCATCGTCCGGATGCAAAAAAGCGAGGCCTGTGCCTCGCTTTTTTCGTTCTGCGCTCGTTGCGGCGCGGCGCTTTGCCGGCCGGCGGCGTCAGCGCGTGTATTCGCCGTTGGCTTCCGGCTGGAACACGATCGCGGCGACCTTCATCAGCTTTTCGGCGCCGCTCGGCTGCATCACCTTGACCATCTGGCCGCGCTGCGTACCCAGCAGCGCCATGCCGACGGGCGAGAAGACGTTCAGGCGGCCGAGTTCGAGATTGGCGGCGTCCGGATAAACAATTGTCCAGGTGGCCTGTTCCTGGGTCGCTTCGTCGAGCAGCGTGATCTGCGAGTTCATCGTGACGACGTTCGCCTTGATGGCGTCGGGTTGGACGATGTCGGCGCGCTCGAGCAGCGTGTCGAGCATCGTCTGGAATCGCGGGTTGTGCTCGGCGTGCTTCTCGAGGCGAGCGACGTCGAGTTCGGTCAACTGGTAAAGGCGTTGTTTCATGGAAGTTCTCCAAATGATCGGCAGGGGCAGGCGTGGCGTGCCTATGAGGATCGCCCGGAGCCTGTCTGACCTGGCTCCGGGAGGAGACCGAGCCGTCAGATCAGGCGCCGGGCGGGGGCGAGCGGCACCTGGGCCGTGCGTCGAGCGAGTGGGTGCGCCGGATGGCCGGCGCACGCGCGCACGCCGGCCGGGCCGGACGGCGAAACCGAAAGGGGCGTGAGCGCGTGCATGGTGGATGGAATATCGACTGACAAATAAAACCTTACGATTTTACAACACAACCTTCGGGATATGTGATCCGGCTGTTGGCGTTTCGTCAGCGATTGTTGTGCGGATGAGGCAAGTGGAGGCAACCCGGTCCGTAAACAGTCGCCTATTTTTTCCAAAATCGCAACGCTGTATGTTCAAACTAAGGGTTTCCCCTTGGGGGGGCGAGAACTACACTGATCTCAATCGCTTCAGACAGTCCTGCCGAGGCGACGTCAAAAGAGAACATATTCCGGAGGTAAATCATGAAGTCGATCATCTACGCAGCCATCGCCGCATCCGTCCTTGCCGCCCCGATCGCATCGTTTGCACAGTCCGACCAAGGGCTGACCCGCGACCAGGTCAAGGCCGAACTGGTGCAACTCGAACAGAACGGCTACAAGCCGCTGGCGAGCGATTCGCAATATCCGAGCGACATTCAGGCGGCCGCACAACGGATCCAGCCGAACCAGCCGATGCTCGCGCAGGCTGATACGAGCGGCTACGGTGCGGTGGCGACGGGTGCCGGACAAGCTGGCCGTCGCATGACGCGGGAAGCACCGAATCCCGTGAACTCGGTCTACTTCGGCAACTAAGCGAACGTCCCCGGTCTGCCCGAGCGCACCACTTAATCGACGAGACGCGCGCCGTCCGCGCGCGTCGTTCGCCCGCAGGAGCAGAACCTCCGTCGCCGCATTCCGGCGGCTTTCCGCCCAGACGCTTACGCGTTTGGGCCTTTTTCGCTGGAGCGGGTCAGACGGACGTAACCGCGGGCGTGCCGTGGATGTAGTGTTCGAGCTGGCTGATCGTGAACTGCTGATCGGCAATCACGCTCTTCACGAGGTCGCCGATCGAGATGAGGCCGATCAGCTTGCCGCCGTCGAGGACGGGCAAGTGGCGCATCCGGTGCTCGGTCATCAGCGCCATGCACTCGTCGGTGGATTGCGACGGCTCGACGTAGCGCACCTTCGCCGTCATGATTTCCTCGACGCGGGTGGCCTTTGATGAGCGGTCCTGCAGGACGATCTTGCGCGCATAGTCGCGCTCGGTGACGATGCCTGCGATGTCGTCGCCTTCCACGACCAGCAAAGCGCCGATGCCCTTTTCCGCCATCAGCTTGATGGCGTCGTAGACGAGATCGGTCTTCTTGACGGTATAGATGGTGCGGCCCGAATCCGGCTTGGCCTTGAGAATCTGCGCGACAGTCGTGCTCATTCGCTTTCTCCGTGTGCAGGTCGATGCAGGGAAGGCAGGCGTGATGCGCGTCACCCGATGGGCCCAGTATAGCCGGGCCGGCGGCGGCAGTCGCATGACGTTTCCAGATTAGCGGTAAACTCCCGTCACGCACTATCCACACAACTCCTACATTCCAGAACGTTTCGATTGAATTCATGATGTCTTCGCGTCCCCAATCGCCCACGCAGGGCAATGGCCGGGCCGACGAGTGCGTGACGCTCGTCGCCACCGCGTCGCTGCCTACGCGCTACGGCACGTTCACGTCGTACGCATTCCGCGTATCGGGCAGCGATGCCGAACATCTCGCGCTCGTGATGGGCGACGTGACCGGCGAGCAGTCCGTGCTGACGCGGCTGCATTCCGAATGCCTGACCGGCGACGTGTTCGGCTCGTACCGCTGCGATTGCGGCGAGCAGCTCGATCTCGCGTTGCGCTACATCGCGGCTGAAGACCGCGGCGTGCTGCTGTATTTGCGCGGCCATGAGGGGCGTGGGATCGGCCTGAGCAACAAGATCCGCGCATACGCGCTGCAGGAGCAGGGGCGCGACACCGTCGAGGCGAATCTCGACCTCGGCCTGCCCGACGACGCCCGCGAATACGACTCGGCCGCTTCGATCCTCCGGATCCTCGGCGTGACGTCGGTGCGACTGATGAGCAACAACCCGAAGAAGTTCGACACGCTCGCGAAGCACGGCATTCCCGTCTGTGAGCGCGTGGCGCTCGCGGTGCCCGTGCGCGAGGAGAACGAGCGTTATATCCGCACGAAGCAGACGAAATTCGGGCACTACTTCGAAGAGAACGAATAGGGGAAATTTCGGACTGGTCCGAGATGGTCCGCGTCGATCCGGTAAGATCTTTAAGTGGTTGAAATATCACGATAATTTTGGGTATTCCCGCGTTCCTCTTACCGCTTCGGCGCTTGTCTCCGCTTAGCTAAACTTGCCGCCTCGGCGTAGGTTTCTGTGGTGTTGTGCAGGAAACCTACGCCGCGTATGCTTTTCTCGGGAAAAACCTACGCCGAGGGAAGAATGCGCTTTGATGCCCGTATCGTCGCCAAGCTGCCGAACGGCGAGCACATGACCTTTGAGGGATTTCCCGGGCTTCGCCTTCAGGCTTCCGCGAGTCGCAAATCGTGGACGTATCGCTACAAATCGCCGGTCGACGGCCGCATGCGGCAGGTGAAGCTCGGCGAGTGGCCCGCGATGGCATTCGCTACAGCGATCTCCGCATGGGAAAAGAGTCGCGCCGAGCGCGATTCTGGCGCCGAGCTTTCCGTTCCACGTCGAAAGCGGGAAGATGCAGCTGCTCGTCCGTCACCGACCAGCTACACCGTCAGGGAGCTGTGTCGCGACTATCTGGAAGGTCATGTAGAACCAAATCGGAAGACGAAGGGAGCAGTCGAGGTCGCCCGTATGTTCAAGGCGATGCTGGGGCCTATTGCGGATGCTAGCGCTGCAACCATCACACGCGCCCAGGCGTTCGATTTCCTCGATTCATATCGGTCGACGCCGATGCTCGCGGCACGCCTTCGCATGGAGCTTGGTGGTGCCTGGAACTATGCGCTTGATGCCGGGCGCCTTCCCGACACCACTGCGAATTGGTGGAAGGATGTTTTAAGAGGGCGATTGAAGAGCAAGGGGCGCAAGGTCGAGGGAAAATACACGGGGACGCAGAAGCGAGTGCTCTCGGTGGACGAGCTCGGCGCATTGATCCGGTGGTTACCGAATTTCAGTTTGACTGTTGCTGATGCGCTGACGCTCTATCTTTGGACCGGCGCGAGGGGCGGTGAGATCGTTGCCATGGAGAGTTCCGAGGTGATGGAGGAAGCGGACGGCCTTTGGTGGACTATCCCGAAACACAAGACCAAGGGGCTGCAAAACGAGAGGGCAACAGATCTGCGCGTGCCGCTCATAGGTCGTGCGGAGGTTGTTGTGCGACGGCGCCTCGATCAGGCCAAGGGAACCTTTTTGTTTCCTTCGTCGCGCGGAACGCCGATGGACCAGACGGTGGTCCAGCACGGCGTCTATTATCATCAACCATATTGCAAGATCGCGCCGAAACATGACCGGCCGCGTTTGCCTGTCACGCTCTGGTCAGCTCATGATCTTCGACGTACAACGCGGACGCTACTTGCAATGCTGGGGTGCCCCAATGAAATCGCCGAGGCCGTCCTCGGTCATGTACAGCCTGGAATCATCGGTGTCTACAACCGACACACGTATGACGGCGAACGGCGCGAGTGGCTCACGCAGTTATCGCTTCAGTTGGAATCTATCGCTGCGACGTATCCCCCGAAGAAGTAGGCCAGCGATACTGATTGTAGTGGCGGGTGTTTGATGCGCTGCGATTGGCTATCGGCGCGTGGGATCACCCTGAGACCTCGCGCGTGAACCACGCGATGTTGGGCCTGACACAGGAGCTGATTTTCGCGACTCAGTCTCGGGACCTTGACTTCAGCGAATAATCTCGACAGTCGGCTAGTAACTGCGTCCAGCGATATCGCGACAAGTAAAGAGGCGAAACTGCGCATGTCTCCTGACACACCGTGCCTATAGGACTTCCGTCGTCCTTGAATCGGAAAGGATCGGAGCCAAAGAGCAGGACTGCAAGGAAGTTTGACTCAGCCTCTTTGGGGCGAGGACTACGACGGAACTTCGAGGAAACCCATTGTCCCATGAACGCACCGCCAAACAGAATATGGTTCCTGTGAGAGCGTTTGCCGCGCGTGATATTACCCATTAAATTGGACGTGCGTGGTCAAGCGTAAGCATGAAGGGCTTGCCGTACATCATCGACTCCCTGTTGTTCGTGTTGACAACGCCGCGGGGCTGGTAAGGAATCGAGGGCATTGAGCTAAAGGCGACGTCGCGATGAAGATCTGTTTCTCGCTGAAAGAAGTGGCAGAAGCGCTCTCGCTATCACCGGCGACGGTACAGAAGCTCGTACGTGAGAAGACCTTCCCTGAACCGCGATTGCTATCGGGCCGAAGGGTGGGATGGCTCGTACATGAGGTTCAGACGTGGGCGGATGCTCGCCCGGTTGCTGACCTGCTGCCCCCAGAAAATACGGGCGCCAGGAAGAAGTAATCTTACTGTGTAAGTAAATCAATCTTTGGCGCTGAACAAAACGGACTGAGCTTGCCCCCGAAAAACGAATCCCTTGCTGAGCGTTTAAACTCAAGCAAGGAGAGTCAAGAAGATGAACAAGACGAAACGAGCGCGCTACACGCTCGAATTCAAGCTGGAAGCCGTTCGGCTGGTCAAGGCAGGCCAGAGCGTTGCGGCGGTGGCCGCGACGCTGGACGTGCCGGCGCAATCGATTTCCAACTGGTTCAAAGCTGAACAGGAAGGCAAGCTCGGAGGAGCTGGCACGAAGCCGGTAAGCCCGGAGCAGATGGAGTTGTCGAGACTTCGTGCCGAAGTGGCGCGGCTGAAGATGGAGCGCGACATCCTAAAAAAGGAACCTCTCCGCATTTTTGTGGGCGAGGCGGTTGAACAACAGGTTATCCGCGCGCCTGCGTAAACCGCTCGCCGAACAGGATAGCAAACTGGTTCATCGCTGATTTCCAGTCGAAGGCAGTGCGTACCGTTTTGGCCAGCACATTGCGCAGCGCCAGCCAGAGCAGCTTGATCGCCGCCTCGTCATTCGGGAAGTGGCCGCGCGTCTTGATGATCTTGCGCAGCTGCATATTCAAACTTTCTATAGCGTTCGTGGTGTATACGACCCGTCGAATCTCTGGCGGGAACACGTAGAACGGTACGACGTGCTCCCATGCACGCTGCCACGATTGCACGATGGTCGGGTATTTCTCGCCCCAGGGGCCGTCAGCGAAGTCCTGTAACGCCTGTCTCGCGGCGTCTTCGCTGGCGGCCGCGTAGATCGGGCGCAGTGCTGCGGCGAGTACCTTACGGTCCTTGTAGCTAGCGTACTCGAGACTGTTGCGGATCAGATGCACGATGCAGGTCTGGACAGTCGTCTTGGGATAGGCAGTGCCGATCGCCTCGGTCAGCCCCTTCAGGCCGTCGACCACAGCAATCAGGATGTCCTGGCAGCCGCGAGTCTTGAGTTCGTTGAACACCTTGAGCCAGAACTTGGCCCCCTCGGTCTGCTCGATCCAGAGGCCCAGCACGTCGCGCTGGCCATCGGCCTGGATGCCCAAGGCCAGATAGACGGCCTTGTTGCTGACCACGCCGTCGTCGCGAATCTTGACCCGCAGCGCGTCGAAGAACACGACCGGATACATCGCCTCGAGTGGGCGGCTCTGCCAGCTCAGCGCCTCGGCCATCACCTCGTCGGTGACTGAGCTGATGAAGTCGGGAGACACCTCGGTGCCGTAGCTCTCGGCCAGAAACGCCTGAATCTCGCGCACACTCATGCCGCGCGCGTACATCGCAATGATGCGTTCGTCGAAGCCGGTGAAACGACGCTCGTGCTTGGGAATCAGGATCGGCTCGAAGCTGCCGTCACGGTCACGGGGGACTTCGACACGAACCGGGCCGCGATCCGTGATGACCGTCTTGCCGCTGGCGCCGTTGCGCTCGTTGGCCTGCCCTACGGGCTTGGCCTGGCCCGGCGGGTAGCCCAGATGCAGATTCATCTCGGCGCCCATCGCACGTTCGATGACTGCCTTGTTGAACGCCAACATCAGGTCCTGCACTTCGGCCGGCGTCATCGGCCCCTTGACCAGTTGGTCCAGCAGTTCCTTGGGCAGTTCAGGCAGCGGCCCTCGGGCCACTGCCTGACGCGCTACAGTTTGCCTTTTCTTCTTCATCCGCATATCCATGACTTTTACACCTCATGATATGCCTCGCCCACGAAATCACGGATAGGTCCTAAAAAAGGCCTGTGCGTACTTCGCGAAGGACTCAACGTGAAGTACGCCTTCATCGAACGCAATCGCGCGTGACAGGAAGACGACATTGAGACTGGCGATCACGCGTTCGTCCGCGCTGATCGCGACCGCCACCGCACCGATTCTCGCCTGTGCGGTCCAGTCTCGGTCATTCGAGCCGAAACCATCCTCGCGCACGCACTGGATTAGCTTGCGTACGAGCGCATCGTTCCTCGCGAACGCCTGTTGCTCTTCGCCGCCCGCGCCGGAACGCAACAGTTCCGGAATGTCCTCGCGCTCCTCGTTGGGGCACGTCGCGAAGTAGGCGCGGTCAGCAGAATCGGCAAGCGCCGCCCGACCATCGCGCGATGAAACGATAGCCGGCTGAAGCGATGCGTCGTCTTGCGAATGATCATCGCGTCGCCATCGGGCGTGCTCAGATCGGATGGCCATGCGACGCGCTGCAGCAGCTGCCCCATAATTGGCGGCGCCACGGTGGCGATGCGCTCGGTATCGGTGAAGCCCTCGCTCAACGAACACCGCGAGCGTTAGGCGGAAGCTGTCGTCCGATGTGCTGCGTCGCACGAACCTCACATCACGTCACGGGCCAGCGCTGTAACCTCCGCGGCACTCAATGCGCCTGCGTATACGCGGAAGCCCTGGATGCGGCCGTTGAACGATGGATGCGCCCAATTGCGACCGAGGAAGGTGACCTGATCGCCAACCTGGCGCGGCGACAGCAGGATTTCGTCGGATTTCCCGGCCTCGGTGCCATCAACGTACAGGCGGCAGGTATTGCCCTGCAGCGTGACCGCGAGATGGACCCAGCGGCGAATCGGCAGGGCCCACGGCGCCGCCACAACCTGCGCGTCGTTGCCTGTCGCGCCGAAGATCACAAAGCACAGCGTGCCCGAGCGGGTCTGGGGCGCGATGCACATGGCTGCGTTCGCGTCCAGCCCCGCGAAGAACATGCAACTGTCCCAGTGCAGCCCATTGGCGTAGACCCAAAGAGACACGCTGAAGTCGTCGAGGTCGCTGAATATGCCCGATGGCAGCTGCAGGCCGGCCTTCTGACCGTCGAAGACGATGGCCTTGTCGTTGCGGCGCCCGTCGCCCCAGGTCGCGCCGTCCAGCAGCGTGCCCTCGATCACGGTGATGATGTCAGCGGCGGTCCGCAGCATGCCGTGCGTGCCGGTGCCGTTCGGGTTGTTCAGCGGCAGGGACAGGCGGACCTCGCCGGGAACGGCGATACGAACCACATTGGAGCCGGCTCCCGGGGCGCCAGGGCCCTGCGCCGTGATTTGGTAGAACCAGACGCCGTTGGGCGGTATATCGCTGTAGGTTCGCACCTCGCTCGCCGAAACCGTGCCCAGCAGGTTGAAGGGGCCGTTGGCCCGGCTTGCGCGCTTGACCTCATACGAGGTCGCGCCGACGCTGCCCCACCACGACAGCACGACGCGGTTGCCGCGCAGGTAGGCCGTGAGGCCAGACGGCGGCTTCATGGGGCCGGCATAGTCCGGGCGGCGATGAATCAGCGTCGGCCACCAGACGTCGTCGCTGCTGCCTCCATACTTCGGCTCGCACAACTTCACCATGCGCGCGACGTTCGGCGCCGCCAGCCCCAGGCGATTGACGTAGTGGTTGTAGATGGGCTCCCAGCAGTTGCGGTTGCTCCCGGGGCCGCCCCCGAACGACTGATTCGCCTCCGTCCACAGGGACGTGTGGGGCGCCGACGGGTTCTGCTCGCGCGTATACGGCATCGGGTAGGTCTTGCCGTTCTCGTCGAGCAGGTTAGAGCGCGCCACGTACTCCGCCGCTGCCAGGAAACGGTTGTTGTACAGCCCGTAGAGATCGTCGCCCTGGTTCCAGGCGATTTCCAACAGGTCGCCGCCCAGCGACATGCCCAGCGTGGAGTGGCCCTGGTCGCGGCCGCTTTCCTCCCACTGCCCGAAATAGCCCGGATGCATGAAGTACACGCCATGCCCGATGGCGCCGTTGCCGAAGTTCCGGAGCTTGCCGCGGTTGTTGCCCGCATAGCAGTCGCAGGCCAGCCGGTACAGGTCGGGCTTGTCGCAGAACACGCCGATGGCCATGGCGCCCACAATCGAAGCCATGTCCCAGTTGGCATGGGACCCGATGCGCCCGTCGCCGAGGAACCACGACGATATCGGGGCGAAGACGTTGAGCAGCATGTCCTGGAACCGCTTCAGGCTCGCCGGCGCCCAGCCCGAGTAGGTGCGCAGGACTTCGCCGATCTGAGCCCACTGGTGGCCTTGGATGCCGGCCAGGATGATGAAGGTGTGGTCGTCATGGGCGGTCGAGCCGGGAGGCACCGTTCCGACCACCTTCAGCGTGTTCGCCCAGGCGTCCAGGAACTCCACGGCCTTGTCGGCATAGCGGTTGTCCTGCGGGTCGGACAGCTTCCATCGCAGGACCAGGGACCAGGCGCGCCAGATGTCGACGTACATGTCCCATGAGCTGCCATCGGCCCGGTAAACGGCCGCCAGCGGGAAAGGCCGGGTGTCGAGGGAAGCGTAGCGCTCGGCGCACAGCGTGCTCCACCAGTGCGCCCATGGCTCCTGGCCGGCCTTGATGTAGCCGCGGATGCGGGTGAAGTCGTCTTCGGTGACCAGCAGTCCCGGGTGACGGAAGACGCCGCTCGCCGAAGCCGGCGCGCGCGCCGTACCCGCAAGAGCGGACCGTGCCGCCTGCACTCCGAGTCCCGGCAGCACCGGCAGCATGGGGAGCAGCCCCAAGCCCAGTGACAACGCTCGACGCGCAGGATTCGGCAACTCCTCGAGGCTGGCACGCTCCACGAACCGTTTTGACATCTTTATTCCTCTGCCGTCTTGTTGGACTGCGCAACAGTATGAATTGCGCGACAGTCGGTCAGTGTGACAAAGCAAGCCAACGCAATTGCCGAAGCGGTGAATATTTTTTGGGCAGACTCGGACGCGACCATGCCAGTTCCGAGGTCGAGCCTCAACGCGTCAATCGCCCCGCCTCTTGATACCGCCGGTCAACAATGAAATCGCGGTGCGCAGTAGATCGTCGATGTGATCGACATCCAGTCGAAGGCTATCGGGGCGCCACATCAGGCTGATAACGCCATTCATCATTGCCCACAGGGCCGTCGACGCGTGTTCGGGCTCGACGTCTGCATGCACCCACCCTTCGTCGATACCTCGGCTGATTAATGCTGCCAATTTTGCGTTTTGCTGTCTGATCAGGGCAGCAATGCGCGCGAGCGCCTCCGGCTCATTCGGTGGTTCGACAAGGATACGGAACTGGTGCGGGCGTTCCTTGGCGAACCGCGCGTAAGCAGCTGCCACACAACGTAGTTTCGTCTCCACATCGCCATCGGATGCATAGGCCGCATCCATGTACTCGCGGTTTTCTTCCAACGCGCGCTCCGCCACGGCGATGAGCAACGCGGAACGGCCACCCACACGGTTATAGAGCGTCTGCACTGCGACATCCGCCCGGGTCGCAACCGCTTCAGGTGTGACCGCGTCTAGTCCGCCATCCGTCAGCAAAGTCTCGGCGGCTTGCAGGATCGCCAGTCGGGTCGAGGCCGCCCGGCGCTGAGTTCTGGATTCCATACGGGGGTTTACCTCACTAGATGGATCGTATTACAAAGTTAGAATGCGTTACAACATTGGATCGAAATCTATTCTCGCACACCTTGGAGGGACACATGGCCGGGCGGACAACTGTCGAGTTCGTGGCTGGCGGCCGCGGAGAACATTGCCGTGGCTGGCTGTACGAGCCTCGCGGGACGGGCCCGTTTCCCGTCATCGTGATGGCACACGGGCTGGGCGGAATCAAGGAAATGCGGCTCGACGCCTATGCGCAACGCTTTTGCGCGGACGGCTATGCGTGCCTCGTGTTCGACTATCGACATTTCGGCGCGAGCGACGGCTCCCCTCGCCAATTGCTCGATATCGATCGTCAACTGGAAGACTGGTCGGGTGCGATCGCTTTTGCACGCGGGAACAGCAATCTCCGTCCGGATCAGGTGATCCTGTGGGGAACCTCCTTCGGCGGCGGTCACGTGATTCTCTCTGCGGCACGCGACCGCACGATTGCCGGTGCCATCGCGCAATGCCCGTTCACGGACGGGGTCGCGTCGTTGTTCGCGTTGAACTGGCGTAGTGCGCTCAAGGTCACCGCGCTTGCTCTATGCGATGTAATGCTGTCCCTCGTCGGCAGGGCGCCGGTGATGGTGTCGACGGCGGGGCCGCCCGGTTCTGCCGCGTTGATGACCGCACCGGATGCCCTGGATGGCTATCTCGCGCTCGTACCTGACGGTACTGCATTTCGCAATCAGGTCACGGCACGCTTCGGCCTGAACATCGTTCGGCACCGACCCGGTCGCAAAACAGGCGACATTGCCTGTCCGATTCTGTTTTGTGTTTGCGAAGCCGACTCAGTCGCTCCGGCGGGGCCGACGAAACGGTATGCCAGGCGCGCGCCCAAAGGGGAAGTGCGCGTGTATCGGGCGGGCCACTTCGACATCTATGTAGGCAAGGACTTCGAACAGGTGGTCGCCGACCAGCTGGCATTTCTCCACCGTCACATTCCCACGAAGCAAGGAGGTGCGCATGTCGACTTATAAGCTGGCGAACAAGGTGGTGGCCATTACCGGTTCCACCGGTGGCCTGGGATCGGCCTTGGCCGAAGCGCTGCACGCACGGGGCGCGCGCCTCGCACTTTTCGATTTGGAGGCAGACAGGCTCACGGCGCAAACTCGCAGCTTCGGCCGCCCTTCTGACGTTCTTGGCTGGACCGCAGACGTCCGCGATTTCGAAAGCCTGGAAGCCGCAATGGCCAATGCGGCGTATCACTTCGGTCGGATCGATGTGGTCATCGCAAACGCGGGCATTGACACCGTGGCCCCGATGGCCACCCTCGACCCGGCCGCGTTTGATCGTGTCATCGACATCAACCTCAACGGTGTGTGGCGTACGTTCCGTGCCGGCTTGCCATTCGTCCAGCAACAGCGCGGGTACATGCTGGCGATTTCGTCAATGGCCGCGTTTGTGCATTCGCCGTTACAGGCGTCCTATACGGCCAGCAAGGCGGGCGTCTGGGCGATGTGCGACAGCATCCGTCTGGAGCTTCGTCATCTGGGAATCGGGGTCGGCAGCGCGCATCCGACGTTCTTCCCGACGCCCCTGATGGACGATGTCGTCGCCGATCCGGCCGGCCGGGCGTTGTGGGGAGGCAACGATCGAGGCTTCTGGAAGATGATCCCGCGCGAGCAGGTCGTGCGGGACATCGTGGCAGGCATCGAGCGCCGCGCGGACATGATCGTCGTACCAAAGATCAACACGATCGTGGCCAAGGCACCCGGCTTCTTCAGGCGCTTCGTCGAACGCGCTGGCTTTCGCGGCGGGGACATTGAACGCGCCATCAGTTTGGCGTCGGCAACTGGCTGGAACGACTCGGCTGCGCACGCTCCGACGAAATAGATGGCCTCCGGTAGCCGCAGGAACCGATCGGCTTCGCATGATCAGCGGAGCGGATGGCCCGGCATCCATCGCCCCTTGTTTGCGCAGCAATGGAAATCCAATAGCAGAGGAGCAGTACAAAGTGGCTTACGATCTTCAGGGAAAAGTCGTGCTTATCACGGGTGCTGCAGGCGGCATTGGTGCCGCGACCGCGCGTGAGTTGCATGCATGTGGAGCACGACTCGTTCTAACCGATGTGACGCAGGCGTCAGTGGACCGTCTCGCCGCGGAGTTTGACTCCGAGCGCACGCTCGCCTTGGCACTCGACGTCACTGATGCGGCCGCCACCAGGGCGGTCGTGCAACACGCCGTCGATAGATTCGGTCGCCTCGACATTGCGTTCGCGAATGCTGGCATCTCATGGCACGATGTGCCCGCCACCGTGTACAGCTGCGATGAACAGGAGTTTGAGCGAATCGTCGAGGTCGACCTGCTCGGTGTCTGGCGCACGATCAAGGCTGCATTGCCCGAGATCGTGCGCAATCGCGGCCAGGTCCTGGTCACCGCTTCGGTCTATGCGTTCGTGAACGGCATGGTCAACGCGCCTTACGCAGCGTCCAAAGCCGGAGTCGAGATGCTCGCGCGTTCACTGCGCGCGGAACTCGGCGGCACCGGGTCCACGGCAAGCGTGCTCTATCCGGGATGGGTGGCGACAGCAATTGCCAAGGTCGGCTTCGGCGGAAATGCGCTGGCGACGAAATTGATTGAAAAAGGGTTTCCTGCACCGTTGCGGCGACCGATACAACCCGATGACGTCGCCAAGGCCGTCATAAGAGGGCTGCGAGCCCGCCAACCGCGCATCGTCGTCCCGTTCCGGTGGGCACCGTTCTCGTGGACGCGAGGGCTTTTCAACATCGTGACCGACTGGCATCTCGGGCGGCAACATGAAATGCATCAGTTGATGCGTGAGCTTGAGCGCTGTCGAGACCGACAAAGCTAGCGTGTCGACGGCGCCGTCGTAGGAAAGGCACCCGAGTCAATGATTAGCAAGTTCGATTGTGGTCGACTCACCGTTAGAGCTGGCGATCAGAGGTCTGAAATACCTACATTAGTCCTGGTCGTTCCGGCGGATCTCTTCCAGTACGTATCTGCACGAAATTGCGGTTCCTTATGGTTGGCGCTGTGTAGTGTTGAGTGAACGCGAGGCCGAAAAATAGGAACCGTTCTGAGGGAGAACAGGATGAACGCTGCAGAAAGGTCCTTACGTTCGCTGGTGGAAAAATGGCTTGCGCCAACTTCTTCGACGCCGGTTCGGGTGACCGAATTCAGTCGTGCGCCCTCGAATCTGACTCGCTATGTGCGTGTCGAGGTACTGCGACCGACAGGCCCGGTTGGAATGTTTTTCTTCCGACACTGTGATGGTTCGTGGCGCGTTTTTCCGCCTGAGACCGAACGATTAGCGATGCGAGCCTATTAGAGTTCAGCCCTTGGCGTATACGGTAGCCGAGACAATATGAAATGTGCATAAGGGATAGTCCAATAAATCTGAACGCACGATACCGGCGCATAAGACATAAAAGACATGAAATCGGGTTCGTGACAACAATACTTGATCTCATGCAGCCTTTTCATAGGCTCAATCCATTACCTGACACTCGCTGAAGCGGCGTCAACGGTGACGTTTCAGTGAGTAAGCCTGACCTGATCAGAATGCTGGTGCGAGCAACGTAGAGACGCGGCTAACTATACAATTCAATCACAAAAATTTACTTAGTAATACAGATTCACCGAATGAACTTGGCAATACAGAAAATAGGTCCGCGGCCGCTACTGAAAAACATCCCATCTGCGTCGCAAAGCGGCGCCCCCACTTGAAAAACAGGAGACGACATGAAACATACCGGTGTGGCGATCCTTTTGTCGCTCTCGGCGATTTCGACAGCGCATGCTCAATCGGCGGGCCAGTGGACGATCAACTCGGGCTGGATGCATCTCGCGCCACAAGACTCGAGTCAGCCCTTGACTGTCAGCGCACTCGGCAGCTCGGCCACGGTTCCCGGAAGTGGCGCGTCGGTGTCTGACGCCGATACTTTCGCGCTAACAGCGTCATACTTTGTGACGGACCATGTCGCGATCGAGGCACAGCTAGGCGTGCCACCGAAATTGGGAATGAGCGGGACTGGAACGCTTTCAGCGCTCGGGGAACTGGGTAGTGCCCGCGTCTGGAGCCCCGCAATTCTCGCGAAATATCATTTCGGTGAACCAACGGCACGGCTGCGACCTTACGTGGGAGCCGGTGTCGCTTATGTCTGGTTCAGGAGCATCGAATTGAACAATCCCCTCGCGACCGGCCAGTTTCTGTATTCCCCGACGCTCGGTACGAGTCTGGAGGGACCAACATCGGCGTCACTGAGCAAATCATTCGCGCCGGTGATTAACGCGGGACTGACGTACAACATTGACTCGCACTGGTCGGTCGGCGTATCGGCTTCGTATGTCTGGCTGTCGACCAAAGCCACCCTCACGACCCGGTCGCCACTCGTGACCGTATCCACCACGACCAAAGTGAAGATCAATCCGCTCGTCACCTTCGTCTCAGTTGGCTATCGGTTCTGACATCCAGAATGCAGTTGATGGCGCTGGCCAGTCGACGCAACAAGTTCGGCGGCATGGACGTGGCAGACGCGCGTCGGCTCAAGGAACTGGAAGCGGAGAACGATCGGCTCAAGCGCCTGATCGCCGAGCAGATGCTGGTAATCGACGGCCTGAAGGAGTTCAGCCGAAAAAAATGACCACCCCGACGGGCCGGCGCGAGGCGCTGGAAGTCCTGACTCGGCGGGGGCCCTCGCAACGCAAGGCATGTCGCTACTTGGGATTGAGCCGCCGAGTGGCGACCTATACGCTCAAGCAACTGGAGAAGGATCGGAGTCTGGGCGAGAGGCTGATGGCAGCCGCGCAAGAGGTGCCCGCGCTTCGGCTATCGCCGGATGTCGGCCTGGCTGGCGTTGAGCGAATCGCGCGTGCGGCGAATGTGGCGGGCCCTGCAGCTCAACATTCCGCGCCGACGTCCTCGCCGACGTCGTTGCGGCGACGACATACGCCTGCCAGGCGCCACACGGCCCAATTCGGTCTGGAGCTATGACTTCGTGCACGATCAACTGGTGGATGGCCGGGCGTTGAAGATGCTATGCGTGATCGATGAATACACCCGCGAATGCTTGGCGATCGAGGTTGGCGCCAGCTTGCGGTCGCAGGACGTGATCTTGACGCTATCGCGACTCATGCGGCCGTACGGCAAGCCCGCGTTTGTTCGGTCGGACAACGGCGCAGAATTTACCGCTGCCAAGGTCATGCGTTGGCTGCGAGACGCTGCAATCGGTCCGGCCTTCATTGCACCTGGCAGGCCATGACAAAACGGATTCGTCGAAAGCTTCAACGGCAAACTGCGAGATGAATTGCTAAACCGCGAATGGTTCCGCAGCCGCGCCGAGGCCAAGGTGCTCATCGAACGCTGGCGGCAGTTCTATAACGAGCGCCGGCCTCACAGCGCTCATCGCTACCAACCTCCGGCCACGGTCCGTCGAGCCTGGCGGGATTCCGATAATATCGACGCGAGACTCACTGCCTGATTGGTCACAGAATTCCGCCGCAGGTCACATTCGTTGTCTCCTGATTTATGTATGCCGCTGCATGAAGGCAACGGTCTCGGCGATCAACAACGCAGACTGATCGCGGTGCGGCGAGTGCCCGCAGCGGGGCAATTCGACCAACTTGGTCTGGGGCACGCGCCGAGCGATGCCGCGAATCTGTTCCAGCGTGCCGTATTCGTCGTCCATGCCCTGCACCGCGAGCAGCGGGCAGCGGATCGCGCCGATTTCGTCCTCAATCGACCATTGCCGGAATGGCGGGTGCAACCAGATGTCGTTCCAGCCCCAAAAGGCGGAGTCGGGGTCATCGTGGTAGCGCGCCAGACGCTCGCGCAGGTCGGTGTTCAGGTAGGCTTCCCGTGTCTTTGCGATGCTTTCGACCGACAAGTCTTCGACCAGAATATGCGGGGCCAGCACGATGGTGCCGGCCAGTTGCGCGGAAAACCGCGCCGCATGCAGCAGTGCGATCGATCCGCCGTCGCTGTGCCCGAGCAGCCAGACGGGCTGTTCGGCGGCGTCCACGCCCAGGACGTTCAACAGGGCGGGCAGCACCTCGTGCGCCTGCCGGTGCATGAAGTCGAGACCCCACGCCTCCTCAGCCGCCCGCGGCGTGGATCGACCGTAGCCCGGGCGGGAATAGACCAGCCCCCGGCAGCCGGCGGCATCGCACAGACGCCGCGGAAAGCCCCTCCACATCGACACGGAGCCCAGCCCTTCATGCAGAAAGACGATCAGTGGAGCGTTGGCGCGATTGGCGCCGAGCCACTGGTACTCGATGCGTACCGTGCGCGCGCCCCAATCGATGTTGGCGAACTGTCCGGCATCGGTCACTGCGCTCCTCCTGCTTCAGCCTCGCGCAAACGAAAGCGTTGGATCTTGCCGGTTGCTGTCTTTGGCAAACCATCGATGAACTTGATGATGCGGGGATATTTGTAGGGCGCCAGCCGCTCCTTGACGAAGGCCTTGAGCTCAGCCTCGCTTGCCTGCGCTCCTTGCTTGAGCACGACGAAGGCCGTGGTCTTGGTTAGCCCCTCTTGGTCGGGTATGCCGATCACCGCGGCTTCGAGCACCGCTGGGTGTTGCGCCAGGGTGGATTCCACCTCGAACGGCGAAACGTAGATGCCGCTGACCTTGATCATGTCATCGCTGCGCCCGGCGTAGCAGTAGGTGCCGTCGGCGTTGCGCACATACTTGTCGCCGCTCTTGGTCCATCCGCCAAGAAAGGTCTCACGTGATTTCTCGCGGTTGCCCCAATACATCAGTGCAGCGCTCGGCCCCTCGATATAGAGATCGCCGATTTCGCCATCCGGTACAGGATGGCCGCTTTCGTCGCGCAGCTCGATCTGATAGCCGGGTACTGGCCAGCCTGTTGTGCCGTAGCGCACTTGGCCGGGACGGTTGGACAGGAAGATGTGCAGCATTTCGGTCGAGCCGATGCCGTCAATGATCTCGCAGCCGGATTGCGCGGTGAAGCGTGTGCCAAGATCGGCGGGCAAGGCTTCGCCCGCGGACGAGCAAAGACGCAGCGAAACCTGGTCGGGTGCGGGCAGTGCAGGCGAGGCCAGCAGGCCGGCATAGCCGGTGGGCGCACCGAAGAACACGGTGGGTTGATGATCGATCCAGCGCTTGATGGTGGCTTCGGGCGTCGGCCGTTCGGCCATCAGCACCACGGTGGCGCCAACGCTGAGCGGAAAGCTCAACGCGTTGCCAAGACCATAAGCAAAGTAAAGTTTGGCTGCGGAGAAACAGACATCACGCCCGTTGAGACCCAGCACCGGCTTGCCATAGAGCTGCGCGGTCCAGTACGGATTAGCGTGGCTGTGCAGCACGCCCTTGGGGCGTCCAGTCGAGCCAGATGAATACAGCCAGAAGCCGGGATCGTCGGGGCCGGTCGCTGCAGGTTCGGGCAGCGGCGCATGGCCGTCGACGAGCGCATCGAACGCGAGCGTGTCGTCGGCAAGCGGCTCGACCGGACGCGAGACGATCACCGCCTTGACCTCATGGCCGGCTCGAGCGAGCGCTTGCCGCAGAACCGGTAGCAGCGCCGCCGACACCAGCACGGCCTGCGCACGGCTGTGCTCGAGCATGTAGGCGTAATCGTCAGCGATGAGCAGGGTGTTAACGGCCACCGGCACGATACCGGCATACATCGCACCGAGAAAGGAGGTCGGCCAGTCGCTGCAATCGTGCATCAGCAACAGAACACGCTCCTCGCGCCGCACGCCTAAGGCTTGCAGCGCGGCGGCAAGGCGGCGGATGCGGTCTGCTAACTCGCCGTAGGTCAACTGTCCCTGGTCGTCGATATACGCGGTCTTGTGCGGGTGCTGCGCGTTGCATTCGATGAGATGTTGGGCGAAGTTGAAGGGGATACCGGGCGGTTGGACTGGCGATTGGGCAGTCATGCTGCTCTCTCCGTTTTTACAGGAGGCATTTGACGGATGGCGCTGGGCTTACAGGTGGGACAGCACATGCGTGCTGGCCTGCACAGCGCAGCGGCGGTGATAGAAGTTCAGGGCGCGCGGGCCGCCCAGCTCTTCGCCACCGCCCGCCCGTCCGGGGCCGCCGTGCAGCGATTGCGGCATGACGTTGCCATGGCCGGTGTGCGATTGGCCCGTATCGGGAGAGATCACGTGCACGCGACCATGGCTGTCGCTGAGTTCCAGGGCGGCGGCGGCCAGCGCGGCCGGATCGCTGCCATAGATCGAGGTCACGAGTGACCCCTGCCCGCGGCGGGCCAGAGCAAGGGCATGGTCAATATTGCGCGCGCTCTCCCGATATGGAAGCAGCGTGGCAACAGGACCGAACACTTCCGTGTCGTGCACGAGGTTGGCGGCATCGGCGTCCGCCGTGCCCAGCAGGGTTGGGCCCAGGCAGCAGGCCACTGCCGGATCTGCATCGATCAGTTCGTGGCCCGCGCCGTCGTGCAGCACCTGAGTCTGTTGGCGAAGGGTCGACAACCCTTCGCGCACGGCGGTCAGTTGCGCGCGGCTGACCAGCGCACCCATGCGCACGGCGTCGTTGCGCGGGTTGCCGACGGTCACCTTTGCGAGTCCCGCGCGGATCGCTTCGGCCGCCGGCACGTACAGCGATTCCGGTACGAGAATGCGGCGGATGGCGGTGCACTTCTGCCCCGACTTGGCCGTCATTTCGCGCACGACTTCTCTGGCCAGCAACCCGAGCGCTTCGCCATCGGTGGCCTCGCCGGGCAGGAGGATGGCGGAATTGACGCTATCTGCCTCGATATTGACGCGCACCGAGCGCTGTGTCACGGCCGGATGCGAGCGGATCACGGCGGCGGTTTCGGCCGAGCCGGTGAAGGACACCACGTCGAACGGCTGCAACTGGTCGAGCAGGCCCGCCGCACTGCCGCACACGATCGACAGGCTGCCTAGTGGCAGCACGCCGGCATTGATGACATCGCTGACCATACGCTGGGTCAACCATGCCGTTGCGGTGGCGGGCTTTACGATGACCGGTACGCCCGAAAGCAGCGCCGGCGCGGCTTTTTCCCACAGGCCCCAGCTCGGGAAGTTGAACGCATTGATGAAGAGCGCCACGCCGCGCGTGGGCACCTGCACGTGCTGCGATTGGAATAGCGGATCCTTGGCCAGCCGCACGGCTTCGGCGTCGAGCAGGAAGCGCCGGTCGCCCAAAGTCTCGCCCAGCTTGGCGTATGTGCCCAGCGTGAAGATGCCGCCGTCGATATCGATGGCAGAGTCGTTCCTGACCGTGCCGCTGTTGGCGGTGGCGATCGCGTAATAGTCTTCGCGGTTGGCTTGCAGGACGTTGACCACGGCGGCGAGCATGGCGCCGCGCTCGCGGTAGGTCAGCGCGCGCAGGGCTGCGCCGCCCCGTTCGCGCGCATAGGCAAAACCGGTGGCGAGATCGAGGCCGGTGGCGTCCACGCGCGCGAGCTCGTGGCCGAGCACGGGGTCGAACAGCGCAATCCCAGCGCCGGTGCCCGCCTGCGAGCGCCCCTCCAGATAGTTGGAAAGCAATTCGCTCATGACGTATTTGATCAGTTGGTGAAGTCGATGCGCCCCTCGGGCAGCAGATAGAGCACCAGGGCTCGGCCATTCGATACAGTCGGGCAATGCGCGCTGCCCGGCGGGCAGACCAGCCAGCCGGCAGGGCGGCCGTCAAACTGCGCATCTCCCTCGATCGGCATGATCAGGTCGATTTCGCCGTTCGGATGCGTGTGGTGTGGTCCGGCGATGTTCTGCATATCGACCACGTCGACCGAGAAATCGTGCAAGTCCTCGGCCGGTTTGAAGATGCGGCCATGGCGGATGCCTCCGCCCTGCCGGTTGCACAGCCAGCCTTCTGTAACGCCGGCTTCACAGGCTGCTTTGAGTGTCTGGTATGAGGCGCTCGAGGCGCCGTACTCGGTGTTCAGCCAGGCTTCCAGGTTGGCATCCAGGGGGCGGCCGGCGATGCGGGCCGTCAATTGCGCTAGCGCTGCGCGGAATACGGTCGGGGACATCAGGGGCTCCGTTAAACTCGGCGTGGTTGCAATCCAATATTTGATGCACTATTTTGCATGTATGAATCATAGGGCTATCGAAAACCATGTCAAGCACTATATTGCATAATTCAGGGTTAACCCGGTCCGAGGAGCGACGGGACATCGAAGGTGACGGTGCGCATGGCGAGGGCGCCAGCGTGCTCGCTGGCATGCGCGCAGACGCCGTGGTCAATCACGGCATTGACGGCAAGAACGCGTTCCTTGTGGCGCTGGGAGAACGTGTGCGTGATCTGCGCGCAAGGCGCGGATTGACGCGCAAGGCGGCGGCGCAGGCCGCCCACGTGTCGGAGCGCCATCTCGCTAATCTGGAATACGGCAGCGGCAACGCATCCATTCTTGTGTTGCAGCAAGTCGCTGGCGCGCTGCAATGTTCGCTTGCGGAACTGATTGGTGATGTGACGACGTCATCGCCGGAATGGCTGTTGCTGCGCGAAATGCTCGAGCATCGGGATGAGGCCACGCTGCGGCGCGTGCGGATCGCGCTTGGAGAAATGCTGGGCACGGGCGGCGAGAACGCCGCGCATGGGGTGCACAGCTCGCGCGTGGCGTTGATCGGGCTGCGCGGTGCCGGCAAGTCAACGCTGGGCCAGATGCTGGCCGACGATCTTGGCTTTCCCTTTGTCGAACTGAGCCGGGAGATCGAGAAGTTTGCGGGTTGCAGCATCTCGGAAATCCAGGGGTTGTACGGCATGAACGCGTATCGCCGTTACGAGCGGCGCGCCCTGGAAGAGGCGATCCAGATTTATCCCGAGGCGGTGATCGCCACGCCGGGCGGCCTTGTTTCAGACGCTGCCACCTTCAACCAGTTGCTTGCCCACTGCACGACGGTGTGGCTGCAGGCCCGGCCCGAGGATCACATGAATCGCGTGCGGGCCCAGGGCGATTTCCGGCCGATGGCGGCAAGCAAGGAGGCCATGGAGGATCTGCGGCACATCCTGGCGGGGCGTGCTGCGTTCTATTCCAAGGCGGAATTCCAGTTGGACACTAGCGCCCAGCCACTGGAGCCGACGTTTTCTGCGCTGCGCACGCTGGTACGCGAGGCGCTCAAGTTGCCCCTCTGATTTCCTTTGAATGTGCAAAATAATGCTTGACCGAAACTTGGATGCATGTACTATCGTGCTTGCATCCAAGTTTGGTTCATGCAGTATTCTGCTTTTCCAAGGAGACAGCGCCGTGACCATCGCCCCCACCGTCGACTATCAGACCGACCCCTCACAATACAAGCACCTCAAGCTGCAGTTCGAGGGCCCTGTCGCCACACTGGCGGTGGATATCGACGAAAACGCCGGCTTGCGCCCTGGCTACAAGCTCAAGCTCAACAGCTACGACCTTGGCGTCGACATCGAGCTCAACGACGCGCTGAACCGTATCCGCTTCGAGCATCCGGAGGTGCGCACCGTCGTTGTGACTAGCGCCAAGGAGAAGGTGTTCTGCTCGGGCGCCAACATCTTCATGCTGGGCGTCAGCAGCCATGCGTGGAAGGTCAACTTCTGCAAGTTCACCAACGAAACCCGCAACGGTATCGAGGACTCCTCCGCGCACAGCGGCCTGAAGTTCATCGCCGCGGTCAATGGTGCCTGCGCGGGTGGCGGCTACGAGCTGGCACTGGCCTGCGACGAGATCCTCCTGATCGACGACCGTTCGTCGGCGGTCAGCCTGCCTGAAGTGCCGCTGCTGGGAGTCCTGCCGGGCACGGGCGGCTTGACCCGTGTGACCGACAAACGCCACGTGCGGCACGATCTGGCCGACATCTTCTGCACCACCACCGAAGGCGTGCGCGGCCAGCGCGCCAAGGACTGGCGGCTGGTGGATGACATCGCCAAGCCGGCCGTGTTTGCCCAGAAGGTGCGCGAGCGCGCGCTGGCGCTGGCGGCGCAAAGTGATCGTCCGGCCGATGCTGCCGGCGTGGCGCTGCCCCCGCTTGCGCGCCGCACAGAAGCCGACGCGCTGCATTACACCCACGTCAGCGTGCAGATCGACCGCGCGGGACGCACCGCGACCTTTGTGGTGAAGTCGCCGGCCGGTGAGCAGCCGCGCTCCATCGACGACATTTCCGCGGCGGGCGCCGCGTGGTATCCGCTGCAACTGGCGCGCGAACTGGATGACGCGATCCTGTCGATGCGTACCAACGAACTGGACATCGGCACCTGGCTCATCAAGACCGAGGGCGATGCAGCCGCCGTGCTGGACATGGACGCCACGCTGCTGGCACACAAGGACCACTGGTTCGTGCGCGAAACCATTGCCCTGCTGCGCCGCACGCTCTCTCGCCTGGATGTGTCCTCGCGCAGCCTGTTCGCGCTCATCCAGCCGGGCTCGTGCTTTGCCGGCACGTTCCTCGAACTGGCGCTGGCGTGCGACCGTATCTACCACCTGGCGCTGCCCGACGACGAAATCCGTGCACCCCGGATCACCGTGGCGGAGACCAACTTTGGCGTGTATCCGATGGTCACCGGCCAGAGCCGCCTGGGCCGCCGCTTCTACGACGAGGCGCCGGCGCTGGATGCCGTGCGCGCCAAGGCGGGCCAGCCGCTCGATGCGGATTCTGCCTACGCGCTGGGCCTGGTCACGTCCAACCCCGACGACATCGACTGGGCCGACGAGGTGCGCATTGCCGTGGAAGAGCGCGTGTCGATGTCGCCCGACGCGCTGACCGGCATGGAAGCCAACCTGCGCTTCAACGGCCGCGAAAACATGTTCACCCGCATCTTCGGCCGCCTGACGGCTTGGCAGAACTGGATCTTCCAGCGGCCCAACGCCGTTGGCGACAAAGGCGCGCTCAAGGTTTACGGCAAAGGCGACAAGGCCGCCTTCGACTGGAACCGCGTCTAACACGCTCGCTGCCGTGTGGCGCGGACCCGCGTGGCGCGCCACAGGCGAACTCTCTCCACCGGGAGCCTGATCTGGAGACAACGATGTCCGGCATCAATTACAGCGAAAAGATTCCCAACAACGTCAACCTGAGCGAAGACCGCACGCTGCAGCGCGCGCTGGAGCAATGGCAACCCAACTACCTGAACTGGTGGAGCGACATGGGCCCGGACGGCTCGCACGGTTTTGACGTCTACCTGCGCACGGCCATTAGTGTGGACCCGCAAGGCTGGGCGCATTTCGGTCACGTCAAGATGCCGGACTACCGCTGGGGCATCTTCCTCAACCCGGCCGAGGCCGGACGCAAGATCCACTTCGGTGACCACAAAGGCGAGGACGCCTGGCAGGACGTTCCCGGTGAATACCGTGCCAACCTGCGCCGCATCATCGTCACGCAGGGCGACACCGAGCCTGCCTCGGTGGAGCAGCAGCGCCACCTGGGGCTGACCGCGCCGAGCATGTATGACCTGCGCAACCTGTTCCAGGTCAACGTAGAGGAAGGGCGCCACCTGTGGGCCATGGTCTACCTGCTGCATAAGTATTTCGGCCGCGACGGCCGCGAGGAAGGCGAAGCCCTGCTCGAGCGCCGCAGCGGCGAACAGGACAACCCGCGCATCCTGCAGGCGTTCAACGAACAGACGCCGGACTGGCTGTCGTTCTTCATGTTCACCTACTTCACTGACCGTGACGGCAAGTTCCAGCTCTGTGCACTGGCCGAGAGCGCATTCGATCCACTCGCGCGCACCACGCGGTTCATGCTCACGGAAGAGGCGCACCACATGTTCGTGGGCGAATCCGGCGTCTCGCGGGTCATCCAGCGCACCTGCCAGGTCATGAACGAGCTGAAGACCGACGACCCGACCAGGCTGCGCGCTGCTGGTGTGATCGACCTGCCGACCATCCAGCGTTATTTGAACTTCCATTTCAGCGTGACCATCGACCTGTTCGGCGCAGACGAGTCGAGCAACGCGGCCACCTTCTACAGCACTGGCCTGAAAGGCCGTTTCGAGGAAGGTAAACGCACCGACGACCATGTGCTCAAGGGCAGCAGCTACAAGGTGCTGCAAGTCGCGAATGGTCAACTGGTGGAAAAGGAAGTGCCGATGCTCAACGCGCTCAACGAAGTGCTGCGCGACGATTACATCAAGGACAGCGTTGCTGGCGTGGAACGCTGGAACAAGGTCATTGAAAAGGCCGGCATTCCGTTCCGCCTGAAGGTGCCGCACAAAGCCTTCCACCGCAACATCGGTGCGCTGGCTGGCGTCAAGGTGGCGCCGGACGGCCGGGTGATTTCCGAGGCGGAATGGCAGGCGAATGTGGCTCACTGGCTGCCGACGGCCGAAGACCGCGCATTTGTGGCCAGCCTGATGGGCCGTGTGGTCGAACCAGGCAAGTTTGCCAACTGGATCGCGCCGCCGGTGATGGGCATCAACCGCCAGCCCGTCGATTTCGAATACGTGCGTTTCAACTGAGCAGCATTTCAAGCCCTGATGGCTCGTCGTTCCTGCGATCGCGGGAACGATGGCAGGGCTCGATGTTCTCCGGACTTGCCACGCGCAAGCAGCCCGCCCCCTGGAGACCGCCATGGAAATGGCCGACATTCACGTCATCAAGCAGCATCTGATCGACCCCGAGATCTGCATCCGCTGCAATACTTGCGAAGCCACCTGCCCGGTCGGCGCCATCACGCATGACTCGCGCAACTATGTGGTCGACGCGGGCAAGTGCAACCTGTGCATGGATTGCATCTCGCCGTGTCCGACCGGCTCCATCGACAACTGGCGCATGGTGCCGCGCGCCAAGGCGTATACCGTCGATGCGCAGCTCGGCTGGGATGCGCTGCCGCCGGAGCTGAGTGCTGAACAACTGGCGGATGCCGGCGTGGCGTCGGACGCGCAGTCGGCACAACAGCCCGTGCAGATGCCGGCCGCCGCGGCAAGCGCCGAGGCACCCATCAACAGCACGCAATATGGCGCCACGCTGCCGCCCTGGTCAGCCGCGCACGCGTACACCAATCTCTATGCCCAGAAGGCTGCGCGCAAGTCGGTGACGGCCACCGTGGTCGGCAACGCTCGCGTGACCGACGTTGGTCGTGAATACGACACACACCACATCGTGCTGGATTTCGGCGCCATGCCGTTCCCGGTGCTGGAGGGCCAGTCCATCGGTATCGTGCCGCCGGGCGTCGATGCCAACGGCCGGCCGCATCATGCGCGCCAGTACTCCATCGCCAGTCCGCGCAATGGGGAGCGGCCGGGCTACAACAATCTTTCGCTGACCATCAAGCGCGTGCTGGCCGACCACCAAGGCAATCCGGTACGTGGTGTCGCATCGAACTACATGTGCGATCTGCAGGTTGGCGACAAGGTCGAGGTGATCGGGCCGTTCGGCACGAGCTTCCTGATGCCCAACCACCCACGCTCGAACATTGTGATGATCTGCACCGGCACCGGTAGCGCGCCCATGCGCGCCATGACCGAGTGGCGCCGGCGCTTGCGCGAGTCCGGCAAGTTCGAAGCCGGTAAGTTGATGCTGTTCTTTGGTGCGCGCAGCAAGGAAGAGCTGCCTTATTTCGGTCCGTTGCAGAACCTGCCTAAGGACTTCATCGACATCAATCTTGCGTTCTCGCGCACGCCGGGCCAACCCAAGCGCTATGTGCAGGATCTGATGCGCGAGCGTGCGGCCGATCTCGGTGCGCTGCTGGCCGATTCCGACACGTACATCTATGTGTGCGGCTTGAAGAGCATGGAAGAAGGCGTTGTGCTGACGTTGCGCGATGTGGCCGAGCAGGCGGGCCTGCGGTGGGAGGCTGTCGCCAAGGCGCTCAAGGAGGAAGGACGTCTTCATCTGGAGACCTACTGATGAACGAAATGCTGACGCTAAGCGTCTCGCGGCGTGGGCCTGGCGTTGCCCAGGTGACCATGTCGCGTGCAGAGGTCTTCAACGCATTCGACGAGGCCATGATTGCCGAGTTGGATGCCGTCTTCACACAACTGGCGAATGATGATTCCGTGCGCGTGATCGTGCTTGCGGGCGCCGGCAAGCATTTCAGCGCGGGCGCCGATCTGCAGTGGATGCAGCGTGCCAGCGTCGCGTCCCGCGAATGGAATCTGGAGGACGCCCGCCGTTTTGCCGCCATGCTGTATCGCATCGAGAACTGTCCGAAGCCCGTCGTGGCCCGAATCCAGGGCGCGGCGTTGGGCGGTGGATTCGGCTTGGCATGCGCTTGCGATATTGCCATTGCTGCGGACAACGCCAGCTTTGCGGTCAGCGAAGCGCGGTTTGGCATCCTGCCGGCGGTGATCGGCCCGTATGTGGTCAACGCCGTCGGCAAGAGGCAAGCCAAGCGCCTCGCGCTGGCCGCCACGCGCATCGAGGCGGAGGAAGCGCTTGCGATCGGGCTGGTGCATCGCGTCGTGCCGGCCGAGGCGCTGGACGCCGCGGTCGATATCGCGGCAGCGGAATTGTTTTCGGGCGGGCCGCATGCGCAGCGCGAGATCAAGCAATTGTTCGCGCAATTCGAAGTCGGGCCGATCACGCTGCAGGTGCGCGAACTGACGGCGCAGACCATCAGCCGCGTGCGTGGCAGCGAGGAGGCGCGTGAGGGTTTTTCTGCGTTTCTCGACAAACGCGCAGCACATTGGATTCCCACATGAGCGCGGATGCACTCAACACGGCAACCGTGCTGGTGGTCGGTGCCGGCATCATGGGGATCGGCATCGCGCAGGTCGCGGCGCAGGCCGGGCATCGTGTCCGCTTGTACGACGTGCGCGAAGGAGCCGCTACGCAAGCGTTGGGTAAGCTGGCCGCCAGCCTGGATGAGCGGGTCAAGAAAGGCAAGCTTGCTGCGCAGGTCGCCGAGTCGATACTGGCCCGCATCACGGCAGCCGCAAGCCTCGACGAAGCCTGCGACGCACAGTTGGCGATCGAGGCAATCGTGGAAGACCTGCAGGCCAAGCGTGTGCTTCTGCAGCAGCTTGAGGCGGTGGTCGCGCCCGATTGCGTATTAGCCACCAACACTTCGTCAATCTCGATCACGGCGCTCTCCAACGGCATGGCGCATGCGCATCGGTTGGTCGGCATGCATTTCTTCAACCCAGTACCGCAGATGAAGCTGGTGGAGGTGGTTTCCGGCTTACACACTGCGCCGGAGGTGGCCCAAGCCGTCTTCGATCTCAGTCTGGCCTGGGGCAAGACACCCGTGCATGCGCGCTCCACTCTAGGGTTCATTGTCAACCGCCTGGCGCGCCCGTTCTATGCTGAAACGCTGTCGTTATTGACCGAGCAGGCTGCAACGCCGCAGGTGCTGGATGCATGCTGGCGAGGCGCAGGTTTCCGCATGGGGCCGTGCGAGCTCATGGACTTGATTGGCCACGACACCAACTTTGCTGTGACGAAGTCAGTGTACGAGGGTTTTTTCTTCGACGCGCGCTTTGTGCCATCCGGCGTGCAGCGCGATTTGGTCGAGGGCGGCCTGTTCGGCCGCAAGAGCGGGTGTGGTTTCTATCGTTACCCCGAAGGCGCGCCGCCGCTTGTACAAATCGACTACGGGCCGCCGAAGACGGTAGATGACGTTGTCGTACATGGCCATGGTGTTGACGCGGACCATTGGGCATCAGCCGTCTCGGCAAGGTTGGCGGTGCTTGGGCGGGCACCGCTGCGCGAGCGCGGTAGCGCTTGGACTGGCCTTGCGATTGGTGGTGCGCGTCTTGTGCTCACCGATGGCCGCACGGCCGGTGATTTGAGCACGTTCTTGCGCTGCGCCGATGTCGCAGTCTTTGATCGGCTGCCGCAGTGGCCGCAGGCGCCCGGAACTCCCGTGGCCTACGCCATCGCCGAGGGGGCCAGCGACGCCTGGAGCGATGAGGCGCCCGCTTGGCTGGCGCAACTTGGTTTCGCTCCACAGTTGGTAGCGGACAGTCCAGGTCTCGTGGTCGCACGCACCATTGCAATGCTGGTCAACGAAGCGGCGGATGCCGTGTTGCAAGGCGTCTGTACGACGGAAGACGCCGATTCAGCCATGAGACTGGGTGTGAACTATCCAGCCGGCCCGTTCGAATGGCTGGCGAAATGGGGCGCTCCGGACGTGATCAAGGTGCTCCAAGCGCTGGATGCGCAGTATCGCGGGCAACGCTACCGGGTCAGCCCGTGGCTGCTCCGAAGGAGGGGGCAATGAGCCGCACATTGGATCTTGGGCCATCGCTGCAGGTGCGGATTGGCGACGACGGTATTGCCGAAGTGGTGTTCGGTCCTGAGGGAACAATGCCTGTCACGGACGCGCAAGGTCATGCAGAGCTCGCTGGATTGTGGCGCCGGCTTGGTAGCGAGCCTGATGTTCGCGTGGTGCTGGTGCGAAGCGTTGGCAAGGGCTTCTGCGCTGGTGGTACGACCGAGCTCGTGCAAGAGTTGCTCGACAGTGAGCGCGCTAGGTTACGCCTGCTGCGCGAGGCGCGTGACTTGGTACAGGGGATGATCGACTGCGATTTACCGATTGTCTCCGCAATAGGAGGCGCGGCTGTCGGTGCGGGTGCGGCGGTGGCTCTGCTGGCGGATGTCTCGATAGCCGCCACCAACGCGAAGATCATTGACGGCCACACCAAGCTTGGGGTGGCTGCCGGCGACCACGCGGCGGTGATTTGGCCATTACTGTGCGGTCTCGCGCGAGCCAAGTACTACTTGATGACTTGCTCGGCATTGACCGGGGAAGAAGCTGGTCGCATCGGCCTTGTCAGCCTAGCCGTACCTCCACAAGAGCTCGAGGCCCGTGCGCGCGAGGTGGCAAGTCAGTTGGCCGCCGGCAGCCCAAGCGCGCTGGCCTTTACCAAGCGCAGCCTGAATCATTGGGTGCGTGCGGCCTGGCCCGCGTTCGAACATTCTCTGGCACTTGAAGTGCTTGGGTTCTCGGGGGCGGATGCGCGGGAAGGATTGGCGGCACTGCGGGAGAAACGAGCGCCTAAGTTTGCCGCCCAATGAAATTCAGAAATCAGCGCTTCTCGACATCGAGTAAAGCTCGGCCAGTCCCTCGGCTGGTGACTTCGGCTTCTTTGCCGGGATGGGGTCGCCTACCCGAAGGAATTCGCCCTGCGCCTGGACGCGTTCTGTGCCATCTTGGACGTGTCAGGAATTTCGTGTGCTGAGGCCGGTTAAAAATCTCAGCTGATGGCGGAGGTGAATCGCTCGCCGAACAGAATGGCGAACTGATTGGCACCATCTTGTAAATTAATCTGGTGTGCTGAGTGCCAATGACCACATGGTTGAGGCCTCAGCATCCAAGATATAGCTCGGTTGCTCATCGTGTATCGAGCAACTTTTCCGGAGTACGCGAACTGACGAGTGCCTTTCATACAGAAACGGCACTCTGCGGTTCCCCCTATTGAACACCCAAGTCCAGGAAATCATTGATGCAGCCCAATCTGAGTTTGGCTCCCCAGCGCATCGGCGTGCCGCGGGAAACCTTTCCCGGCGAAAAGCGTGTGGCCACGGTGCCCGACGTGGTGGAAAAGCTCATCAAGCTCGGCTTCAAGGTGGCGGTTGAATCCGGCGCCGGCGAAGCCGCTAATTTCAGCGACGATGCTTACCGCAAGGCCGGGGCCGAGATCATTGACGGCGCCGCGCAGCTCTGGGCCACGTCCGACATCGTGCTCAAGGTACGCCCGCCCAGCAGTGACGAAGTGGCGCTGATGCGCGAAGACTGCACGCTGATCGACTTCATCTGGCCTGCTCAGAACCCTGAGCTGATGCAGCAACTGGCCGCCAAAAACGCGACCGTGCTGGCGATCGACTGCCTGCCGCGCACGCTCTCGCGCGCCCAGAAGATGGACGCGCTGACCTCCACTGCGGGCGTCAGCGGCTACCGTGCCGTCATCGAAGCTGCCAACGCCTTCGGCCGTTACTTCAACGGCCAGATTACGGCCGCAGGGAAGGTGCCGCCGGCCAAGGTCTTCATTGCCGGTGCCGGCGTGGCAGGCCTGGCGGCCATCGGTACGGCGGCCAACCTGGGCGCCATCGTGCGCGCTAATGACACGCGTGCCGAGGTGGCCGACCAAGTCAAATCGCTGGGCGGCGAGTTCGTCAAGGTCGACTACGAGGAAGACGGCTCGGGCGGCGGCGGCTACGCCAAGGTCATGAGTGAGGGCTTCCAGGCCGCGCAACGCAAGATGTATGCAGAGCAGGCCAAGGACGCGGACATCATCATCACCACTGCGCTGATCCCCGGCAAGCCCGCACCCAAGCTCATCACCGCTGAGATGGTGCAGAGCATGACGCCCGGCAGTGTGATCGTGGACATGGCCGCCGAGCAAGGCGGCAACTGCGAGCTGACCGTGCCTGGCGAAGCCGTGGTGCGCCATGGCGTGACCATCATCGGCTACACCGACCTGGCATCGCGCCTGGCCAAGCAATCGTCCACGCTGTACGCGACCAATCTGCTGCGCCTGACCGAGGAACTGTGCAAGTCCAAGGATGGCCAGGCGGTCGTCAACATGGAGGACGACGCGATCCGTGGCCTCACCGTGATCAAGGACGGCGCCATCACCTGGCCGGCCCCGCCGCTCAAGGCTGCACCTGTGCCGGCGCCCAAGGCCGCAACTGCCCCCGTGGTCGAGAAGAAATCGGGCCACGGCCGTGGTAGCGGCGCGCCCATGTCCGCGAAGGCGCTCACCATCACCTTCGGCATCGCGGCCGTGTTGTTCTGGTCCATCGGCTCTTTTGCGCCTCCGGCGTTCCTAGGCCACTTCACGGTGTTCGTGCTGGCCTGCTTCATCGGCTACATGGTGGTGTGGAACGTCACGCCCGCACTGCACACGCCGCTGATGAGCGTCACCAACGCCATCTCCAGCATCATCGCCATTGGCGCGCTGGTGCAGATCGCACCTCCGGAACTGGGCATGGACGGACGGCCCGACGGGCTGATTCGCTGGCTGGCCTTTGCCGCGCTGGTGCTCACCGCCGTCAACATGTTCGGCGGCTTTGCCGTGACGCGCCGCATGCTTGCCATGTTCCGCAAATAAGAAGAACGAGGAGAACCGAACCATGTCCCAAAGTCTTGCCACGGTGGCCTATCTCGGCGCCGCCATTCTCTTCATTCTCAGCCTGGGTGGCCTGTCCAACCCGGAAACGTCACGCCGCGGCAACCTGCTCGGCATGATCGGCATGGCGCTGGCCGTACTGGCCACGGTCTTCGGCCCGCGCGTCGGCCCGTCGGGCCTTGCCTGGATCATCGTCGCGCTGGTCGTGGGCGGCGGCATCGGCTTGTATGCCGCCAAGGTCGTGAAGATGACCCAGATGCCCGAGCTGGTCGCGCTCATGCACAGCTTGGTGGGCCTGGCGGCCTGCCTAGTGGGCTTTGCCAGCTATGTCGACACCTCGGTGCCGTTTCAGGGAGCGGAAAAGCTCATCCATGAGGTGGAGATCTACGTCGGCATCCTCATCGGCGCAGTTACCTTCTCGGGCTCGCTGATCGCCTTCGGCAAGCTCGCCGGCCGCATCGGTGGTAAGCCGCTGCTGCTGCCTGCGCGCCATTGGCTCAACCTGATTGCGCTGCTGATGGTGATCTGGTTCGGCCGCGAGTTCCTTGGCGCCCACGATGTGCAAGCCGGTATGACACCGCTGATCGTGATGACGGCGATCGCGCTGGTGTTTGGGGTGCACATGGTCATGGCCATCGGCGGCGCCGACATGCCGGTGGTGGTGTCCATGCTCAACAGTTACTCGGGCTGGGCTGCCGCAGCCACGGGCTTCATGCTGAACAACGACCTGCTGATCGTCACCGGCGCGCTCGTGGGTTCGTCAGGCGCGATCCTGTCGTACATCATGTGCAACGCGATGAACCGCAACTTCATCAGCGTGATCGCGGGCGGCTTCGGCTCGGGCGCATCGGTCAAGAAACCCGCAGGCGGGGGTGACGCCGCGGAGCCGCAAGGCGAGGTGGTGCCCGTGAGCGCCCAGGAGACCGCCGAGATGCTGCGCGAGGCCAAGAGCGTGATCATCGTGCCCGGCTACGGCATGGCCGTGGCCCAGGCCCAGCACACCGTGTACGAGATCACCAAGACCCTGCGCGAAAAGGGCGTGGACGTGCGCTTTGCCATCCATCCGGTGGCCGGCCGCATGCCGGGCCATATGAACGTGCTCTTGGCCGAGGCCAAGGTGCCCTACGACATCGTGATGGAGATGGACGAGATCAACGAGGACTTCCCAGAGGCCGACGTAGCCATGGTGATCGGCGCCAACGACATAGTGAACCCCAGCGCGGCTGAAGATCCTGCCAGCCCCATCGCCGGCATGCCGGTGCTGGAGGTCTGGAAGGCAAGGCAATCGATCGTGATGAAGCGATCGATGGCTTCGGGCTATGCGGGCGTAGACAACCCGCTGTTCTACAAAGAGAACAACCGCATGCTGTTTGGCGATGCCAAGAAGATGCTGGATGAGGCGCTCGGGGCGCTCAAGGGCTGAACAGCAGGCCTGCTTCGTTCCAATATGTGCGTATCGTAAGAACAAGCGGGCCATGCATTTCTGGAGCGAGCGTTGTGAGCGGTTAAGGTCCCAAGCCTTTGCTACACGCTGCGTGTGGCGCAAGGAAAGCCGCCCTGTTTTTCCCTGTTCCACGTTGGTAGTCGTGCCGAGCGACTCACTTCAGTCCTCTGAAATCCGGGGCGTTGTCGAGATTTTGGAGCGGGCAACATCACCACGGCCGGACCCTGAACGCGACGAAGAACATCGCGCTGACTGCGGGGCAGACCTCATCACATTTGCTGCGGGACGGATCATTTGCCAGAAAAATCGAAAGTTGCAGTTCATGGTCTGACCGGTGGACTTCTCTGCAGCACTTCGCTCGGCCTTTCTTGAGAGCAATCTGCGTGTGGGGCGAGGCGCGCTACAGTCGAGCATGATATGGATCCTGCTGCGCTCAGAATGCCTCGTCACCCATCGTCATTGCGCATTCACCGTGCATGGCGATCGACGACAGCCCCTCTGCTTGGGGTAGCACGTGGGCCGCATAGAAGCGCGCGCTCAAGAGCTTACGACGAAGGAAGGCGGCATGACCGCGGCCCTGTTCGAGATGGCGTTGCGCCGCCAGCGCCGCACGTGCCATCTGCCAGCCGCCGGCGACGATACCGCAGAGCCGCAGGAGCGGCACCGAGCCGGCAAGGACTTCGAGAGGCCTTTCCCGGTAGTTCGCGATTGCCCAGTTGGAGGCTTCCTGTAGTGCTGCTACTGCGTCGCGCAAGTTGGACGCGATATCCCGGAGCTCGCCATTCGCAGCGTCGTCCAATCGGTGCAGGACGAGCTGAATTTGCGACAGCCATGCCCGCAGCGCCGCCCCCCCATCGCGCGCGAGTTTACGTTCAACCAGGTCGTGCGCCTGGACCGAAGTGGTACCTTCATAGATCGCCGCCACCCGCACATCGCGTAGCGGCTGCGAAGCGCCACTCTCCTCAATGTAGCCGAGGCCACCGTGCACCTGGATCGAGGTCGAGGTCACCTCGATTGCGGTCTCCGACGCCCAACCCTTGAAGACCGGAATCATGAGGTCGACGAAGGCCTGGCGTTCGAGACGCACCTCCGGGTCGGAATGACGCTCGGCGAGATCCCGGGCACCAGCAAGCGCGTAGGCCACCGCACGCATGGCTTCAGTTTGGCTGCGCATCATCAGCAACATTCGGCGTACATCGGGATGGCGGATGATGGGGACAGATTCCGTCCCGCCGCCGGCCAGCTTGCCTTGCACACGCTCACGAGCATAGGCGAGGGCTTGCTGGTAGGCACGCTCGCTCATCGCTGTGCTTTCCTGGCCCACCGTGAAGCGGGCCGAATTCATCATGAAGAACATGGTTTGCAGACCCTTGTTCTCGGCGCCGAGGAGCCAGCCTACCGCGCCTTCGCCACTACCCCCATAGATCATCGTGCAAGTCGGGCTGGCGTGATTGCCCAACTTGTGCTCAACGCCTGCGCATTTGACGTCGTTGTGCTGGCCCAGTCGGCCGTCCGCCTCCAGCAAGAATTTTGGGACCAGGAACAGCGAGATTCCTTTGGATCCCTCCGGCGCTCCAGGGATTCTGGCAAGGACCAAGTGGATGATGTTCTCGGTCAGATCATGCTCACCGTAGCTGATGAAGATCTTTTGTCCGAACAGCCTGTAAGTGCCGTCCGCTTGGGGCTCCGCACGGGTTCGTAATGCGCCGACGTCGGAGCCGGCTTGCGGCTCCGTAAGGTTCATCGTGGCGGCCCACTGTCCAGTGACGAGCCTAGGGATGTACAGCGACTTCAGTGATTCGCTCGCGCCGGCGATCAACGCCTTGACGGCGAATTCCGTGAGGTCTGGGCAATAGGCGAAGGCCTTGTTGGACGAGGTGAACATCTCGTGCACCGCCGTACAAAGCAAGGTTGGCAGGCCCTGACCGCCATACTCGGAAGGCAGCGAGATGTTGTTCCAGCCTGCCTCCACGAATAGCTGGTATGCCGCGGCGAAGCCCGGGGCGGTGGTGACACCTTGCTCGCTCCAGCGCACGCCCGCGCGGTCGCCGACCGCGTCCAGCGGAGCCAAGACTTCCTTCGCGAAGCGGGCTGCCTGGTCGAGGATGGCATCCGTCAGTTCTGGATCGGAAAGCGCTTCGGCGTCACTCAACTGGGCGACGCGTTCGATATCAGCTAGCTCCCGCAGCACGAAACGCATTTCCTCCAAAGGCGCGATGTACGGGTTCACGAATTTCTCCTCAAGCGGTGATCACTGCGGTTATTCGCGAGTGAGTCGCCCGGCCCGCAGGTCAAAGACTTCCTCGCGATGATGCTGAGCGGAGCGCCACGGGTTAGTACATCGGTTCGTTGACCTCGGCACAAATTTAGGGACTTCCGCGCTCGAGCGCTTTCGCGTGCTTGAACTATCGTCGATCCCAGGCCGGGTGCGGGCCACCCTTGAAGGGGGGGCGATTCCGGCCGCCGGTTCGTAGACTGCGCCGAATCGCCTTTGTGCCCGTGCCAAGCGGGTGGAACAAGTCTTGAGATTGTGGAGAGTAGGAGGCCTTATGAAGGCATTAGTCACCGTAAAACGGGTCGTGGATTTCAACATCAAGGTCCGGGTCAATGCGGATGGCACGGGCGTCGACCTTGCCACGGTGAAGATGAGTATGAACCCCTTCGACGAGATAGCCGTCGAGGAGGCTGGCCCCAACCAGTAGGGGTGGCGAGTAGACAGGGCGGAGCAGGTTCGCGCCAGCTTCAATGGCGGGGCTAAGATCATGCGCTGGCATCCCATTTGCCGCGCTGCTGTCGGCACCAATGCGAACTTGTTCGAAACCGGGGGGCTTTCACTTCTGGCTTCAGATCATAGTGGCGCGGCGTGGTTGGCTGGCGCCAGCGGCTCAGAATATTGAAAATGGTTGTCAATGCTCGAACAGCCCAAGCTGTCGCGCGCGCGCAAGTGCATGTTTGCGGCTACCGGCGTTGAGCTTGCTGAGCAAGTTCTTCATGTGCCACTTGATCGTGTCTTCGCTCAAATCCATGGCTAGCGCGATTTCCTTATTGCTCAGGTTGCCGCTGAGCAACGACAGAATTTCCCTTTCCTTGGCGGTCAACAAGGCCGTAGCGCGGACCTGCTGCTGTTTCGCAGTGAGCGCAAGGGACGATTCGCTTCGGTCCGGTGCTACTGACGAGCGCGCACCGACGGCTTCAGCTCGTTCCCCCGCTTCACGCAGTAGCTGTAACATGCCGCCAGCCAGGGCCAGACTCATCCCTTCGGCCTGCACAGCAGATGCGTCTCCAGAGCCTTGGCGCCGTAGCGCTTCAGCGCGAAGGAGGCGAGACTCTACGGCATCCCGCCCGCGCTTCATGCTTGCCGCCAGTGCTGCTGCAGATTCGGCGGCGTCGAGTGCTCCGGCAATGGATGGGGTGTTGTTCTTGGCCAGAAAGGCATATGCACGGCCGAGATCAGCGAGCAGGTCTGCCCAGGGTATGAGCGACGTCTCACGGATTTGAGCGCAGCGGTCCCGAAGCAAGGTATCAAGTTGCGCGTTCAGTTCCAATACGGTCTCGGTTCGGCCGCGTCTTGCGTGCAGACGCACCAGCTCAAGCTGCGCAGTCGCTTGAAGACGTGGCATAGCCTGCGCTTGGCCGATGGCGTAAAGCGATTCGAGGAAATCCAGCGCTTGGTCTTGCCGGCCCTCCTGGTCAGCGATGCGTGCCAGTGCCGTATAGGCCGAAATTACTGCATCGGGCAGGCCATGCCTTTTCAGCACGGCCAACCGCCCCGCCAACAGCCCAGCGATATCAGCGCTACGTCCACATTCCCAACTGGCGTGCGCCAGGAGCGCCGCCAATAGGCACGTTACCGGATGGCAACGGCCCAAGCGCTCCTCCGCCCGGTTCAGCGCGGGTCGGAGATCTTGGTGGGCCAAAGCGAATCGGCCTTCCCACAAGTAGCTCAAACCTGTGATGTAGTCGGCGTATGCATAGGATACTGGCGAATACGCCTGCGTCCGATCCAGATTGGCGATGCGGCTCGATTCCAGCCGCGCCTGGTCTGGTTGTCCGCGATACAAAGCGAGAAAGGCCTTGAGGTTGCAATGGACCGGCGTCGCTTCGGGCCGCGCTTCCGGCGGCGGTTCTGGCAACTTCTCAAGAATTGCCGCCAGACGGTCGGTGCGATCTGCAAATATCGCGGCAACGCCAGCGATCAGATTCGCTTCGAACCGTGCCCCGATCGAAAGTTCAGGTTGCGCAAGGATGAGATCGATAAGCGGTTGCGCCTCGGCATGTCGATCGCTCATGGCCAAGGCCCAGGCAACTGGAGTCCAGAATCCGGGGCGTTGCTGGAGATCATCCGGGCGCAGGCGCTGATACCACGCCAGCACTGCGGCGCTCTTTCCCTGCGCGGTCATTTGATGACTGCTGCGTTCGATGAGGGAAATGGCGGTCTCGACATCCCCGGCAATAAAGGCGTGATGCGCTGCTTCCTCGTATAGTCCGTGATCGACATACCAGGCGCACGCTCGTTGCGACATGGCCAGTCGCTCGGCCTTAGGCAAATGGTTCAGGCGCTCGCGAAGGATCTCGCGGGCGAGTGGATGCATGCGCATCCAGTCGCTGTCTTCGGCTTGCAGCAACAGCGGCGTCTCGTCTCGCAGTCGTAGCAGTTCCTGCCCAAGGTCGCTGCGCTCGAGCACTGCCGGACACAGGTCGACATGAATCACATCGAAATCCGCGAGCCGTATCAACATATTGACGGCATCGGCTGGTTGTCGGTCGATCACGGCATCTACGAAATAGCGGCGGATGTCGGCCGTCGCAGCTCCGAACAGTCCTTCAAGATCGCCTCCGCGCTTGAGTGCGGCGACCGCCAACTGGACGCCTAAGGGCCAACCTTCAATCAACTCGTGAAGCTGCACTCCAGCTTCCACGTCGCTCCCGCTCCCCATGGCGGCAGAAAGCACAGTCAGAGTTTCGTCTGGCCGGAAGCGCAAATCAGAGGCAGTCACGCGTGTGACCTTGGCCGTGCTCAGCGTGCCGCTGGCCACCAGTGCGCCCGTTGGCCGCGCGGCCAGTGCAATGTGCAAGTTAGCTGGTGCATTGCCCAGCAGATAGCTGAGGACTTCCCGGCGGGCGGGTGTGGGAAGGAGGTGGGTATCGTCTAGCAGCAACAGCACCTCGACCGATAGTTCCGCTATTTCTGCCAGCCATCCGGTCATGGCTTCCTGAGCGTCATCGCGCGCTTCGATCCACTCCACGACTGGATCTGCAAAACCTAGCTTTCCGCATGTTGACTGGGCCGAACGCGTAAGCCCGCGTACCAGGCGCAGGGGGTCATCGCGACTGTCGAGCGTATACCAGAAGGCTAGGCCTCCCCGTGCCAGCACTTCGCGACGCCATTGATTGAGTTGCGAGGTCTTGCCGAACCCTGCGGGTGCAAGCAAGACCGTCACGTGGGCCCCATCGACCTCGAGGCGACTGAGTTGCAGACGCTCACGATCCAAAAAGCGAGGAACCACGCGCGGCGCAGTGGCCTTGAGCAACAGCGCGGGATCTTGGCTCAACGTGCGGATAGCAGTCTCCTCTAAATCAGATCTTTTACCCCGAGACGCGCGCATGCCAAAGTTGCGCGGGCGTGCGGCGAGTGCGCCGCTCTGCAATGGGTCGTCGGGGATGCTCGCAGACCACTAATTGTTTTCCGTCCGGCCGGTTGCGACACCGGACAGCCCGTTTCCGGCCGGTAGCCACCGAGAGCCTTTATCAGATCTGCGTTAAAAAAGTATATCTTAGGGCGGGGAAACATAGAAGGGTTGGACGCCTCCCTTCCCACATGGTTGGGATGCCACTCATTCTTCAAGCTTTTCAACGGGTGATGCCTCAATTCTGGATTGAAGCCACGTACCGCATTCCCTAAGCCGGGATTCCACCATCTGTCAGTCGGCACGCGCTCCAGGCTCGCTGGCAGAAGTGCAGCCCCGCAGTGCCTTGTTCCATGGGCGTCGATCCAGCCCCGCACCGAAGCGCGGACTCGCCCATTCGCTGTCCACACCCAGTTCGCTTAAATGACGCGTTCCGCTCGACGTGAGCAGCGCCGTCGCGCCGCAGCAGGTTTTGGGGGAAATTTGGTGCCTCCGTCCGGAACATTGCTGGGGCATTAATCCTCGTCCGCCGTTGCCGCACCTTCTGCTGCCCACCGGGAACTATGCCCGCTTTGTATGCGTGCCAAACACGTGGGCCGCTCCCCGCGATTGAAACGTGCCGAACGGGCGACGGCGCTGGTTGCCCCCTTACCACTCTTCTGGGGTGGGGTGTGACAGCCGCGTAAATCGTACCTTTTACTCAGCGTGCCGGATCGGAGTGTCACGGGCTGCGAGCCCTGCCGACTTCTGGAACTCGTCGCCTTGCAGAAAGACGACACCGGTGCGCGAATGATCGCGCACGGCGTTCGACGGTGAGGTTCTCCTCATAGCCAATCCGTTGACTACGTGACGAAAGCGCGACCAAAAAATTGGAGACATATGCCCATGCGCCATGAAATGCCGCTGCCTAAGGTCGGGATTTCTCGATTCACTTCGACGAAGCCTGTGGCCGCAATGCAGGCCATCGGCACGGCCAGCCTCCTGGCCACTTTCCCCGCAGTGCATGCTGCGGACGTGTCACCACCGGAAGAGGCGTCGGACACGCGCGTGACGTGGAACAACACTGCGCGCTATAGCGCAGTGTTTCTAACGCGCTCGCAGAATCCAGCGCTCCTGGGAAATGTGAACGCCGATGACGGCGATCGCAACTTCAATCGTGGTCTGCTCTCGAACCGCGTCGATTTGCTGAGCGAACTGGACGTGGTCACGTCCAGCGGCCTTGGCTTCCGCCTGAGCGCGCTGGGCCGGTATGACAGTGTCTACAACGAGCGTAACGACCACCCCGGGTTCGTCGGCGGCGCGGTGCCCAACAAGCTGTCCGTCGCGCCCAATCGGTTCACGGTCACGGCGAAGTGGCTGGACAGATGCGGGCGCTCAGCGCCGAAACCACGGCCAGCGTCGACCGGGGGACGTTCAGCGTCGCCGCGGCGGGAGCATGACCTTGCCGCGCTATCACGGCTGGTCGAACAGTCTCGCGATCGCCTCTTTTCGGCCCAGGGACTCGCGCACGACCGGGTCCGCACCGACATGCCGCTACGTGGCCACTTCAAGCCCCTGGACGCTTTCCCGCGCGTCGATCTGTGACCCGCCGCATGCGGCCTTCAACACCGTTTCATGGAGAACAAAGCATGAGCAGCAACTACCCTGTGGTCATCTACGGCGCCAGCGGCTATACCGGCCGCCAAGTGGCCGAGTACCTGCGCGACTACCGCGTTCCCTTCGTTGCGGCCGGGCGCAACCGCGCCAGGATCGAGGAAGCCATGCGGTTGGTGCCCGGCATCGAGGACTGCACGTACGAGATCGCCGAGGTCGATCATGACGTGGAGTCGCTGGCCAAGCTGTTCCGCGGACGCCGCGTGGTCTGCAACACGGTGGGGCCGTTCGCACGCCGCGCCAACACCGTCATCGAAGCGGCCCTGAAGGCCGGCATCCACTACCTCGACACGGCGGGCGAGCAGACCCATGTGGCGGCGGTGCGCGAGCGCTGGGACGCCGACTTCCGCAAGGCCGGCCTGCTGGTCGTGCCGTCGATGGCGTACATGTACGCCGTCAGCGAAATTTCGGCGCGCTTCGTCATGGAGACCGAGGGGATCGACTCGCTCGACATGTTCATGTACGGCGTGGCGGTACCGACGCAGAACTCTGCCGAGAGCATCTTCGATGCGCAGATGCGCGACAAGGTGCGCTACCTCGCCGACAACGAGCTGGTCGAGTACAAGGACCTGGACGTGCAGAACGTTCTGCTGCCCTCCGGCGCGGTGGTGACGGGCACTCACTGGGGCGGCACGTCGAACCCGATCTGGTTCCATGGGGATCCGAGGGTGCGCAACTGCAAGATGACCGTCGCGATGTCCAACCAGGACCTGTACAAGCGGGTCCAGGAGTTGGAGCGTGGCTACAAGGTGCAGCTGCAATGGATTCCGGAAGAGCAGCTCGTGCCGCTGATGGACAAGCTGGCCGCGGACATGACGCCCGCCATGCCGCCGCGCGAGTCGCGTCATGTCCATCGCACGATCGACTGGACGCACGGCCGCGGCACCAACATGGCAGCCAAGTGCACGATCTACGGCGTCGGGGGCTACTTGCAGACGGCCTGCCTGGAAGCCTATGCTGCGACGCGGCTGGCGCGCGGCCAGGTCGACATCGCCGGCTTCCGCTCGCCGTGTCAAGCGTTCGGCCATCGCGAACTGCACGCTGCGTTGCGCACCCACGGACTCTCGAACATGAAGGTCGAGCGCATCGTCTGAGCGCCGCAGCCACCCGAACCCAAGGAGATGAACATGAGTGAATCATTGCTTGCCACCCGCATCGATGGCGCGGTGATGCGCGTGTCGATCAAGAACCCCCCGGTGAACTTGCTGAACGTCGGCATGGTCAAGGAACTGTTCGGCCTGGTCGGCCGCCTGACAGTCGACCCGTCGATCAAGGTGGTGGTGTTCGATAGCGCGGTGCCCGATTTCTTCATCGCGCACTTCGATGCCACCGAGTTCAAGGCCGGGTCGACCGACCCGGCGGCCAGGGGCCGCTACGACGAGATCAACATCCTGCAGTCCCTGAGCACCTGCCTGGGCAACCTGCCGCAGATCACGATCGCCGAGGTCACCGGGGTGTGCCGCGGGGGCGGTCTCGACCTGATCCTGGGCATGACGATGCGCTTTGCCAGCCGGTCGGCGCGCTTCTGCGCTCCCGAGACCAGCGTGGGCTTCCTGTCTTGCGGCGGCGGCATGACACGGCTGGCCATGATGTGCGGTCCGGCGCGTGCGCTGGAGGTGACACTGAGCGGCCGCGATTTCAGCGGCGAAGAGGCGCAGCAGTACGGCATCGTCAATCAGGCGCTGGCGGACGACGAACTGCGCGACTACGTCGATAGTCTCGCGCGTCGCATTGCGCTGCGACCGGCATACGCGATCGCGTCCAACCGCGGCGTCATTAAGCGCGTGTTCGCGTCCATGGCCGATTCGCTGTTTGAAGGCTTCGCAGCCGAGAACGACGCGATGCGTGCCTCGATCCAGCAGGATTACATGCAGCGCGCCAATGAAGCCGTGGCCATGCAAGGCCAGACGCGGGAGAACGAGTTCGACTTGCCCGCCACGATCGACCACATCCTCGCCTCGATGCAGACGCCGTGAACTCATACCTCGTACCCCTTGAGGAAGCGCGCTTCGTGCTGCGCGAACTGGCGGACCTCGACCGCGTCGCACAACTGCCGAACGCCGAGAGCCTGGCCGATGCCGAGCTGACCGAATCGATCCTGACCGAAGCGTCGCGTCTGGCCGAAGGCGTCCTGGAGCCTCTGAACGCGACTGGTGATCGCGATGGCGCGCGCTGGAGTGCCGAAGGCGTGAAGGTGACCCCAGGGTTCAAGGACGCGTACCGGCAGTTCATCGAGGGCGGCTGGAACCGCCTGTCGATGCCCACCGAATACGGCGGCCAGGGCATGCCCATGCTGCTGTCCGCCGCGGTGCGCGAGATCTTCGTCGGGGCCAACAAGGCCTTCTGCATGTGTCCCGGCCTGACCGATGCCGCGGTGCACGCGCTGATGCTGGGGGCCGACGACGCGCTGAAGGCGTACTACCTGCCTCGGCTCGTCAGCGGCGAGTGGGCCGCGACGATGAACCTCACCGAACCGCAGGCCGGCTCGGACGTCGGCGCGCTGCGCACGCGGGCGGTGCCGGCGGCCGATGGCACCTACCGGATCTTCGGCCAGAAGATCTTCATCAGTTTCGGCGACCAGGACCTGACGGACAACATCGTCCACCTCGTGCTCGCCCGCGTGGCCGGGGCGCCGGAAGGCTCCAGGGGCATCTCGCTGTTCGTCGTGCCGAAGTTCCTGCCGCAGCAGGGCTGGCAGGGCGCGCGCAATGACGTGCAGTGCGCCGGCATCGAGCACAAGCTCGGCAACCACGGCAGCCCGACCTGCACGATGGTCTACGGCGGCGCCGGCGAGGGCGCGGTGGCATGGCTCGTCGGCGAGGAGAACAAGGGCTTGCAGACCATGTTCGTGATGATGAACCAGGCCCGCTTCATCGTCGGCATGGAGGGGGTGGCGCTGAGCGAGCGAGCCTATCGGCAGGCCCTCGCGTATGCCGGCGAGCGCGTGCAGGGACGCGCTGCCGAAGGGAGTGCACAGCCGGTGCCGATCATCCGCCACCCCGATGTGCGGCGCATGCTGTTGTCGATGCGCAGCCAGACCGAGGCGATGCGCGCGCTGGGCTACATGCTCGCGGGAGCGCTGGACCTGGCCGACGGTCATCCGGACCCGATGGTGCGCCAGGAGCACCAGGACTTCGTCGACCTGATGATTCCGATCTTCAAGGGCTGGGCGTCGGAGACGGCCGTTGAGGTGACTCGCACGTCGGTGCAGATCCACGGCGGCATGGGGTATGTCCTTGAGAGCGGCGCATCGCAGCCGCTGCGTGACGTGCTGATCGCCCCGATCTACGAAGGCACCACCGGGATCCAGGCCAACGACCTGATCGCCCGCAAGGTCTTGCGCGACGGTGGGGCATCGCTGAACCGCTGGCTGGTGCAAGTGGACCGCACGCTGGCCGAGGCGGCGGGCCAGCCGGCGCTCGAGGACCTCGCATCGTCGCTGGGCGAGGCGGTCGCCTCCGTCCGGTTGGTCGCGCAATGGTTCGCGCAGGCCCATAGGGAGCGGCCGCTCGATGTGTTCGCTGCCGCCGTGCCGTTCCTCAAGCTCGCCGGGATCGTGGCCGGCGGATGGTTGATGACCCGTGCCGCACTGGCCGCCAGCCGGCTGCTGGATGCTACAGACGCCAGCGAGAGCGAATCCTTCCTGCGGGGCAAGCTGGTCTCAGCCCGCTTCTATGCCGCGCACGTGCTGCCGCAGAACGGCGCGCTGGCGGTGGCGGCGATGCATGGCAGCGCGGCAACTCTGGACGAATGGGCGCTGCAGGCGTGACGAGTGGATCGGAGCGGACGATGAAGATTCTGGTGGCGGTGAAGCGGGTCGTCGATCACAACGTGAAAGTGCGCGCAAAGTCCGACGGATCGGGCGTGGACATCGCGAACGTGAAGATGTCGATGAACCCGTTCGATGAGATTGCGGTCGAGGAAGCCGTGCGCCTGAAGGAAGCCGGTGCAGCCGACGAAGTGGTCGCCGTGTCCTGCGGCCGTGCGCCATCGCAGGAGACGCTGCGCACGGCGCTGGCGATCGGCGCCGATCGGGCCATCCTCGTCGAATCGAACGAGGAGTTGCAGCCGCTGGCCGTGGCCCGGCTGCTGGCGGCGATCGTGAAGCGCGAGCAACCGCAACTGGTCTTGCTGGGCAAGCAGGCGATCGACGACGATTGCAACCAGACCGGCCAGATGCTCGCCGCGCTGGCGGACCTGCCGCAGGCTACGTTCGCGTCGAAGGTGTCGCTGGCCGACGGGTGGGCCACGGTGTCGCGTGAGGTGGATGGTGGCGCGGAGACGCTGTCCGTGGCGCTGCCGGCCGTGATCACCACCGACCTGCGGCTGAACGAGCCGCGCTACGTGACGCTGCCGAACATCATGAAGGCCAAGAAGAAGCCACTGGAGGTCCTCAGCGCGGACGAACTCCAGGTCGATGTTCGCCCGCGGCTGCGAACACTGTTTGTCGAGGAGCCGCCTTCACGCAGCGCGGGTGTGCGTGTGCCGGATGTGGCTGCGCTGGTGGCGCTGCTCAAGTCCGAAGCCAAGGTACTGTGAAGGAGGTTCGCATGGGGATTCTGGTCATTGCCGATCACGACAACGAATCGGTGCACACGGCGACGCTGAGCACGCTCGCGGCTGCTGCCCAGCTCGTGAAGCTCACGGGCGGTGAAGTGGACGTGCTGGTGGCGGGTGAGGGCTCGCAGCGTGCGGCCGAAGTGGCGGCGCGCATTGGCGGCGTCTCCCATGTCCTGCACGCCGATGCGCCGCAGCTCGCGCATGGTCTTGCGGAGAACGTGGAGGCGACGGTGCTCACCGTGGCGCGGCAGTACACCCACCTGCTGTTCCCCGCCACCGCGCAAGGCAAGAACGTAGCGCCCCGGGTGGCGGCCAAGCTCGGCGTGGCGCAAGTGAGCGACGTCATGGCCGTGCAGGACGCCACGACGTTCAAGCGCCCCATCTTTGCCGGCAACGTCATCGCGACGGTGCAGGCGTTGGATGACATCAAGGTGCTCACGGTGCGGTCCACGGGGTTCGATCCCGTGCCGGTGGCTGGCGGCGCTGCGCCCGTCGTGCAGATTGACGTTCCGCCCGACGCCGGCACCAGCCGGTTCGTGCGCCGCGACGTGACGAAACTCGACCGCCCCGAGCTGACTTCGGCCTCCGCCGTCGTCTCGGGCGGACGCGGGCTGGGCAGCGCAGACAACTACCGCACCGTGATGGAACCTCTTGCAGACGCTCTGAATGCCGCGCTCGGGGCTTCACGCGCCGCCGTCGATGCAGGCTACGTATCCAACGACTACCAGATAGGGCAAACCGGAAAGATCGTGGCGCCGCAGCTCTACGTGGCGGTCGGCATCTCCGGCGCCATTCAGCACCTCGCCGGCATGCGCGACAGCAAGGTGATTGTCGCGATCAACAAGGATCCGGAGGCGCCCATCTTCGGCGTGGCCGACTACGGGTTGGTAGACGACCTGTTCACAGCCGTGCCGCAACTCGTGTCATCACTGGAGACCACTACCAAATGAGCAACCCATCAAGCCCTGTGAAGCTGCAAGGCGGCTGTGCCTGCGGCGACGTGCGCTACGAGTGCATGGCCGAGCCCGTCCTGTCACTGAATTGCCATTGCAGCGCCTGTCAACGCTACACCGGCACCGCGTATGCGTCTGTGCGCATCGTGCCCTCCGCGGCTTTCCGCTTCGTGCGCGGCGAGCTGCGCTATCACACATCGACAAGCAACGCCGGCCACACGGTGTCGCGTGGTTTTTGCCCCAACTGCGGCTCGCAGGTGCACGGCCGGATCGCCGAGAAGCCCGAGGTCGTGCTGATTGCGGCCGGCACGCTGGACGACGCGAGCGTCTATCCCCCTTCCATAGACGTTTTCACCAGCCGTGCACAGCCGTGGGACGTGATGAACCCCGGTCTTGCGAAGTTCGAAGAGGGCATCCCTGCTGGCGGGCCGAGCACTCAAACCGCGGAGTAGACATGCTGATCCTGAAGAAGGAAGTGACCTTGCCGGATGTCGGCCTCACGGGCTTCGAAACACCGCTGTCCGAAGAGGAGAGCGCCATCCAGCACACGGTGCATCGTTTCGCGAAGGACGTGTTGCGTCCGCTGGGCACCGAGCTCGACAAGATGACGGCCGAGCAGGTGGCCGCGCCCGGCTCGCCGTACTACTCGCTCTGGCCGGAGTTCGCGAAGCTGGGCCTCGAGCCGGCCGCGATGGCGTCGCTGCCGCCGGAGACGGCGTTGCGCATCGAATCGATGATCAGCGAGGAGCTCGGCTGGGGCGACAGCGGCCTGGCCGTCTCGATCGGGGCCGGGAGCATGGCCGTCGAAATAGCGTCCTCTTTGGGCAACAAGGAGTTGCTGGAACTGTCCATGGGTCGCATCGGTTGCTGGATCGGCACCAAGCCCGACTTCGGCAGCGACTTCCAGATCTTCGACATGCAGCGTGACTGGCCGGCAGGCGTGCCGGGCAACACGGGCAATCTGTGGGGCCAGGTCGGCAAGGACGAGATCGTCATCAACGGCCAAAGCTCCGCCTGGGTGTCTAACGGCGCGGTGGCGCAGGTGGCCGTCGCCTACATGAGCGCTGACTATGGCGACGGGCGGCTCGACAAGCAAGGACGGCCGTACGGCGTTGCCGCGATCGTTCCGCTCGACCTGCCCGGCGTGACCCGCGGCAAGCCCCTGGAGAAGATCGGCCAGCGCGCGCTCCCGCAGGGCGAGATCTACTTCGACAACGTGCGCATCCCCAAGCGCTTCGCGATCGCGCTGAAGGACGACTACGACGGCAACTTCGCGTCGGCCTGGTCGAATGCCGGCACGCACATGGCGCACATCTTCACCGGCGTCGCGCGCGCGGCGTTCGAGCATGCGCTGCAGTACTGCCACGAACGCCGGCAAGGAGGGCGGCTGCTGATCGACCACCAACTGACCCGCTATCGCCTGGGCGACATGCTGCGCCGCATCGAGATGGCGCGCGCCACGGCGCGACGGGTGCAGGCGTTCGCGCGGTTGTCGCCGCAGACCCATCCCTACATCACCGCCTCCGGCAAGGTGACGGCCACCGAAGAAGCGATGAAGGTGGTGCACGAGGCCTTCCAGCTTTTCGGCGGCGCCGGCACCACGCGCGAGTACCCGATCGAGAAGCTGTTCCGCGACGCGCGATCGGCGCTCATCGAGGACGGTGAGAACTACACCTTGACCATGCGCCTGGGCTTGCTGGCCCAGCAGTTGTATGCCGAGGGCTGGTCCAACCCCTGACCCCCCAATTCCGAACTCGCAGGAATCAACATCATGGCAGTTATCGACTTCTTCGACCGCGGCTGGCGCCTGAACCCGACCGGCGCCGCCTACATCCAGGGCGAGCGGGCCTTCACGTACAACGAGGTGGGCGCACTGTCCTGCCGCATCGCCAACAAGCTCCTGGCACTCGGGCTGCCGAAGGAAGCCAAGGGCGCGGTCTGGTCGGGCAACGACGTCACCGCGTGGACCTGCACGCTGGGTATCTGGCGCGCCAACAAGGTGTGGATCCCGATCAATCCCCGCAGCTCGGCGGAGGACAACCGCTACATCATCGACACCTTCGACTGCGAGATCCTGTTCTTTCAGAACGCATATGCGTCCATCGTTGAGCCGATGCGCGACGCGCTGACGAAGGTCAAGCACCTGGTCTGTATCGATGCCGATCTGGCGTGGGCACCGTCGTTGGCTTCCTGGCTCGGCGATGCTTCGGCGGCCATGCCGGTCGTTCCGTACGAGATGGACGACGTCGTCATGCTGACGCCGACGGGCGGCACGACCGGCATGCCCAAGGGCGTGATGAACACGCATCGCAGCCTGCAGACCTTCCTCGGCTTCAACTTGACGGCTTGCACCTACCGGGATGGGGCGCGGCCGGTGAACTTGGCCATGGCGCCGATGACGCATGCGGCCGGCCTGTTGTCGGTGCCCTGCATCGCGCAAGGCGGCACGGTGGTGGTGCTCACCAAGCCCGATCCCGCCGCACTGATCGAGAACGTGGCGCGGCACCGAGTGACGGAGTTCTTCCTGCCGCCCACGGTGATCTACCGGCTGCTGGAGGTGCCCGGCATTGCCGAAGCTGACTTCTCTTCGATGAAGTACCTGATGTATGGCGCGGCGCCGATGTCGGTGGAAAAACTCAAGAAGGCCATCGAGATCTTCGGGCCGATCCTGATGGGTGGCTACGGTCAGACCGAGGCGCCGGCCGGCATCTCCATCCTGCGGCCCGACGAGCACATGGTGGGCGGGGCGTTGGCCTCCGACGAGCGTCTGTCGTCGGTGGGTCACACCAACCCGCTGGTGCGGGTCGAGATCATGGACGACGACGGCCGGATCCTGCCGGACGGCGAGACCGGCGAGATCTGCGTGCGCGGCGACATCGTGATGAAGGGCTATTACAAGGATCCCGAGAAGACCGCCGAAACCATCGCCGACGGCTGGCTGCACACCGGCGACATCGGCCACTTCGATGGCGACCACCGGCTGCACATCACCGACCGCAAGAAGGACATGATCATCACGGGCGGCTTCAACGTCTATCCGAGCCAGGTCGAGCAGGTGCTGTGGTCGCACCCCGCCGTGCAGGACTGCGCCGTGATCGGCGTGCCCGACGAGAAGTGGGGCGAGGCCGTCAAGGCGGTCGTGGAGCTGAACCCCGGCCAGACCGTCAGCGCCGACGAACTGATCGCGCTTTGCAAAGAGCGCCTGGGCAGCGTGATGGCGCCGAAGTCGGTGGACTTCATCGCATCGTTGCCCCGCAGTCTGGCCGGCAAGGTGCTCAAGAAGGACCTGCGCCAGCAGTTCTGGCAGCAGGCCCAACGCAAGATCTGAATCCGAAGGAACCTCCGACATGAATGACATCTACATTGCCGGCATCGCGATGACCGTCTTCGGGCGACACCTGGAGCGCTCGCTGGACAACCTCGCCCAGGAAGCGCTGGATGGCGCCCTGAAGGATGCGGGCTGCCGGGTCAGCGACATCGGCACCGCCTTCTATGCCGGTGCGACCAACGGTTACCTGCAGGGCCAGATCCTGGTGCCCGGGCAGGTCGTGTTCGGCAAGATCGGCGTCACGGGGATCCCGACGTTCAACGTCGAGGCCGCCTGCGCCTCCGGCAGCACAGCCTTCCACCTGGCGATCCAGTCCCTGCGCGCCGGCAGTACCGACGTTGCGCTGGCAATCGGCGTCGAGAAGCTGAACGTCGCTGACAAGGCCAAGATGTTCAGCGTCTTCCAGGGCGGCTGGGACGTGAGCCGGGGCGAGCAGAACCTGGCCGACATGCTGGCGCTGGGCGCCGGCGTCGAAGTGCCGCCGGGCTCCGAGTCGGACAAACCGTACAGCGAAGTGATGCAGGTCTACGCATCGATGTGCCGCTACTACATGAAGACCTACGGCATCACGCAACGGCAGGTCGCCGCGGTGTGCGCGAAGAACCACAACCACTCGGTGCACAACCCGTTCTCGCAGATCCGCAAGCCCTACACGATCGACGAGGTGCTTGCCGCGCCGCCGATCACCTACCCGCTGACGCTGCCGATGTGCGCGCCGGTGTCCGATGGCGCCTCGGCGGCCATCGTCTGCACGGAGGAGGGCCTCAAGCGCATCGGTGCCGACCCCCGCCGCTGCATCAAGGTGGCCGCCAGCGTGATGCGCAGCTTCACGCACCGCCGCATTGACCAGATCGAATTGGCCGCGGGCCGCCTGGCAGCGCAGCAGGCCTATGAGATTGCGGGCGTCGGCCCTGACGACATCGATGTGGCCGAAGTGCACGACGCCTCGGCGATGGGCGAGATCCTGCAGGTCGAGAACCTGCAGTTCGTGGCACCTGGCGAAGGCGGCCCGGCGGCCGAACGCGGCGAGTTCACCCACGGTGGCCGCCTGCCGATCAACGTCTCCGGCGGCCTGGAGTCCAAGGGCCATCCGCTCAGCGCCACCGGCATCGGCCAGCTCTACGAACTGGTGACCCAGCTGCGCGGCGAGGCCGGCGCACGTCAGGTGGAAGGCGCCCGCGTCGCGTTGCAGGAAAACGGCGGCGGCCTGGCGGCGATGGAGGAAGCCGTCGTGGCGGTCCACATCCTGACCAAGTGAGGCGATACGATGCCGGACAACATTGACAACCCGCACGCCGATCTCGACGGCGTTCGCGTGATCGCGCTGGCGCAGCCGCCGCTGAATGTGCTGTCGCTGGCAGTGCGCCGCCGTCTGGCTGACGACCTGCACGCTGCGCTGGCCGACGCCGCCGTGCGGGCCATCGTGCTGACCGGTGCGGGCACGGCATTCTGCGGCGGTGGCGACATCGCCGAGTTCGACACGCAGGACGTGCTGCTGGAGCCTGGCCCAAAGACGCTGATGTCGCTGATCGAAGAAAGCCCGAAGCCGGTGGTGGCCGCGCTGCACGGCGTGGCACTGGGCGGTGGGCTGGAGCTCGCGATGGCTTGCCATGCCCGTGTCGCGCAAGCGCAGACTTCCGTCGGCCTGCCCGAGGTGCAACTGGGCATCGTGCCCGGCGCCGGTGGCACGCAGCGCCTGCCGCGGCTGGTCGGCCTCGAACTGGCGACCGACCTCATCGTGCACGGCCGCAAGCGCACCGCACGCCAGCTGGCCGACAGCGGCCTGTTCGACCGCGTCACCGACGAGGCGCCGCTGCCGGAGGCGATCGAGCTTGCGCTCCAGCTGGCGGAGGATGCCGTGGCCTTGCGGCGTACCGGCCATCTGCCGGTGCGGATGGAGAACGCCCAGGCCTTCCTCGCGTTCGCGCGCGGAGCGGTCAAGGCGCGGCCCGAGCTGCTCGGGCCACAGGCCTGCCTGGACTGCCTGGAAGACGCCGTCACGCGGCCCTTCCAGGACGGTCTGGCGCGCGAGCTGGAACGCTTCCACCGGCTGCGCGCGACGCCGCAAAGCGAAGGCCTGCGCCATGCCTTCCTGTCTGAGCGCCTGGCGGCCAAGATCAGCGATCTAGCGCCGGGTGTGAAGCCGCGCACGGTGACCAGCACCGCGATCATCGGTGGCGGCACCATGGGCACCGGCATCGCGATGAGCCTGGCCAATGCCGGGCTGGCGGTGACGCTGGTCGAACGCGACCCCGCCGCGCTGGATCGGGCGCTCGCGACGGTGCGCAAGACCTACGAGGACGCGCAGCGCCGCGGCAAGCTGGCCGCCGAAGAGGCCGCGCGCCGCATCGCGCTGGTCAGCGGGGCGCTGTCGTACGACGCGCTGCGCGACACCGACCTCCTCATCGAAGCGGTGTTCGAGGACATGGCGGTCAAGCGCCAGGTGTTCGAGCAGCTCGACGCGGTGGCCAAGCCCGGCGCGGTGCTGGCCACCAACACCTCGATGCTCGACGTCGACGAGATCGCCACCTTCACGCGCCGCCCGCAGGACGTGCTGGGGCTGCACTTCTTCAGCCCGGCGCATGTGATGCCGCTGCTCGAGGTGGTGCGCGGCGCGCAGACGGCGCCCGATGTGCTCGCCACTGCGATGGCGCTGGGGCGCCGGCTGTCCAAGACGGCCGTGGTGGCGCGGGTCTGCGAAGGCTTCATCGGCAACCGGATGCTGACGCCGTACCTCGTGCAGGCCGGCCTGCTGATCGAAGAGGGCGCGCTGCCGCAGCAGGTCGACCGCGCGATCGAGCGCTGGGGCATGGCGATGGGGCCGTTCCGCATGGCCGACATGGCCGGGCTCGACCTGGGCGCCAAGATCCGCGCGCAGTACCGCGAACGCCATCCCGACGTGCCGTACTCCGAGCTCAACCAGATCCTGGTCGACATGGACCGGCCGGGCCAGAAGGCCGGACGCGGCTGGTACGACCATGTGCCTGGCCAGCGGGCGCCCGTGCCCAGCGCAGCCGTGCAGCAGGCCATCGAGGCGCATTCGCAGCGACTGGGCCTGGTGCGGCGTCGCATCGGCGATGACGAGATCGTCGATCGGCTGGTGCTCGCGCTGGTGAACGAAGGCGCCCTCCTGCTGGAGGAAGGCATTGCCCAGCGCGCCTCGGACATCGATGTCGTCTTCATCGCCGGCTACGGCTTCCCGCGCTGGCGCGGCGGCCCGATGTTCGCGGCCGAACAGCGCGGTTTCGAAGACGTGGTGGCGGCGATGCGCCGCCTCGCGACGGGCGGCCCTGCCTACCAGCGCCGCGCCGAAGCCTGGCGGCCTGCGCCCTTGCTGACCCGCCTGTCCGAACGCCGGCTCGGCTGGTCGTCCCTATCCGACAAAACCGAAGAGAGCGCTGCATGATGGACGCGGTCATCGTCTCCACGGCCCGCACGGGCCTGACGAAGTCATACAAGGGTGGCTTCAACATCACCCACCCGGTCACGCTCGGCGGCCACGTCGTCGAGCACGCGATCGCGCGTGCCGGTATCGAACCCGGCGAGGTCGAGGACGTGCTGTTCGGCAGCTCCTTCCTTGAAGGCGCCGGCGGCATGAACATGGCGCGCCAGGTCGCGCTGCGGGCCGGCTGCCCCGTCACCACCGCGGGGCTGACGGTCAACCGCTTCTGCTCCACCGGGCTGCAGACCATCGCGCTGGCAGCGCAGCGCGTGATCGCCGGCGAGGGCGACATCTACGTGGCCGGCGGCGTCGAGTCGATCACGGTGGTGCAGTCCACCGCCAACTTCTCCAACCTCAAGGAAGCCTGGGTCGAGGCGCGCAAGCCCGAGGTCTACTGGAGCATGCTGGACACCGCCGAAGTGGTCGCCAAGCGCTACGGCATCTCGCGCGAGCGGCAGGACGAGTACGGCTTGCGCAGCCAGTTGCAGGCGGCGCGCGCGCAGGCCGAAGGTCGGTTCGGCGAGGAGATCGTCCCGCTGGCGACGCGCATGGCCGTGGTGGAGCCTGACGGCCGCATCGCCACGCGGGCCGTCACCGTCGATCGCGACGAAGGCATCCGCGGCGACTCGACGATCGAGGGCCTCGCCGGCCTGCGCGCCGTCCGTCCCGGCGGCGTGGTGACCGCCGGTAACGCCAGCCAGCTCTCCGACGGTGCCTCGGCCTGAGTGGTGATGAGCGCGCAGGCCGCGCAGCAGCGCGGGGTGCAGCCGCTGGGCATCTTCCGCGGCTTCCAGGTCGCGGGGTGCGAGCCCGACGAGATGGGCATCGGTCCGGTCTTCGCCGTGCCCAAGCTGCTGGCCAAGGCCGGCCTTGGCATCGACGACATCGGGTTGTGGGAGCTGAACGAGGCGTTTGCCGTGCAGGTGCTGTATTGCCGCGACCGGCTCGGCATCCCGGAGGATCGCTTGAACGTCGACGGTGGCGCCATCGCGGTGGGCCATCCGTATGGCATGAGCGGTTCCCGCCTGGTCGGGCACGCCCTGATCGAAGGCCGCCGGCGCGGCGTGCGCTATGTGGTCGTGACCATGTGTATCGGCGGCGGCATGGGGGCCGCAGGCTTATTCGAGGTCCTGTAGGACGTCCGGCGCTGGCGAAATTTGCCAAAGGCCTACCCAACTCATAACACGTTGCTGAAATCAAAAGGAGACGAAAATGCTGGAGCTGAAAACTGAACTGAACTTGCCGGACGTTTGCCTGAGCGGTTTCGAAACGCCGCTGTCTGAAGAGGAGCGTGCCGTGCAGGAGACGCTTCATCGGTTTGCCAAGGAAGTCCTCCGCCCAATGGGCACGGCGCTGGACAAGATGACCGCGGAGGAGGCCATTGCCCCAGGATCGCCTTTCTACTCGGTTTTCGCAGAGTTCGCGAAGCTCGGCGTAGATCCCGCGCTGTTCGCTTCGCTACCAGCCGAGACGGCGTTGCGCATGGAATCGATGATCGCCGAGGAGCTCGGATGGGGCGACAGCGGGCTTGCTGTGTCGCTGGGCGTCGCCAACTTCCCTATGCAAATGGCTGTTGCGGCCGGCAACCAGGAACTGGTGGAGCTGTGTGCCGGACGCATCGGGTGCTGGATGGGAACGCAGCCCGACCGGGGCAGCGACTTCCAAGTGTTCGACATCGAACGCGATTGGCCCAAAGACACGCCGGGTAATCAAGGCAACCTGTGGGCGAAGGTGGGCGACGACGAGATCGTGATCAACGGACAAAGCTCGGCCTGGGTATCCAACGGCGCCGTTGCGCAAGTGGCGATCGCCTATATGGGCGCGGACTATGGCGATGGACGGCTCGACAAAAATGGCCGGCCGCACGGTGTAGGGGTGATCATCCCTCTCGACCTTCCCGGGGTCTCGCGCGGCAAGCCGCTTGAAAAAATCGGCCTGCGCGCGCTTCCTCAAGGGGAAATCTATTTTGACAACGTTCGTGTGCCGAAACGCTTCGCCGTCGCGTTGAAAGACGAGTTCTACGGCAATTTTGCTTCGGTGTGGTCTTACGCCGGAGCACACATGTCGCCGATATTCGTGGGCGTCGCCCGCGCGGCGTTCGAGATGGCGCTGCAGTACTGCCATGAGCGTAAACAGGGCGGAAGGCTGCTGATCGATCATCAGCTGACCCGCTATCGTCTCGGCGATATGCTGCGCCGGATTGAAATGGCTCGCGCGACGTCTCGGCGCTCCGTCGCGTTTGCACGCCTTTCGAAGCGGACCCACCCCTATGTCACCGCAGCCAACAAGGTGACGGTAACCGAAGAGGCGATGAAAGTGGTCCACGAGGCGTTCCAGCTTTTCGGCGGGGTGGGCACGACACGCGAATATCCCATCGAGAAGCTGTTCCGCGACACCCGCCCCTCCCTTATCGCGGATGGCGAGAGCTACACAGTGACCATGCGCTTTGGGCTTCTTTGTCAGCAGCTCTATGCGGAGGGTTGGTGCAACCCCTGATCCGTCGAAATGCCGCGTAGGTACTCAAGCGCCTGGGTCTTACCTGCTGATCAGGCAGATCGCCGTCCTCTCAGGAACGCGTGAAGAAGATTGCAATGACAGACACAAAGGAGACAAGCATGAAGTTGAGCAACAAGGTCGCACTGGTCACCGGTGCCGGCTCCGGCATCGGCCGCGGCACGGCACTGCGCCTGGCGGCCGAAGGCGCAAGCGTCGTCGTCGCCGATGTGCAACGCGCCAGCGCCGAGGAGACTGCGGCGCTGCTGCGCGAGCAGGGCGGGCGCGCCAGCGTCGAGGTGTTCGACGTGGGCGACGACGCCGGCTGGGCCGCCGCGATCGCGCGTTCGGAGCAGGCCTTCGGTGCGATCCACATCGTCTGCAACATCGCCGGCATCACGTCGCCGGTGGACTTCGAGGAACTGTCGCTGGAGAAGTGGAACCGCGAGCTGGCGGTGAACCTCACTGGCGTGTTCCTCGGCTGCCAACACGGCGTGCGTGCCATCCGGCGCAGTGCGCAGGCGGGCGCCATCGTCAACCTGGGCTCGGTGTCGGGGCTGCGCGGCGTGCCGAGCACGGTGGGCTACTCCGCATGCAAGGGGGGCGTCAGGGCGCTGACGCAGTCCGTAGCGATGCACTGTGCCCAGAAGGGCTACCCGATCCGCTGCAACACCGTCCTTCCATCGTATGTCGACACCTCGATGTTCGACGCGGCCGTGCCGCTGTTTGGCGATCGCGAGACCATGCTCAAGGCGTTCGCCCAGGACATCCCGCTGGGACGGGTGGCAACGCCCGATGACATCGCTCGCGCCGTCGTGTTCCTCGCGAGTGACGACAGTGCGATGGTTACCGGCACCGAGCTGATCGTCGATGGCGGGCACACCGCCCGACTTCCCACCCATTTTTGATCTTCACGGTATGAACATGAACAAGACAGCGGAAGGTACAGGCCGCGTGGCCGGCAAGACGGCGCTCATCACCGGCGGCGCCGCAGGCATCGGCGAAGCGATCGTGCGCATGATGCGCGCGCAGGGCGCGTCGGTGTTCATTACCGATATCGACGACGCCCGCGGCGAGCAGCTGGCGCGCGACACCGGTGCCCGCTACTGCCACCATGACGTGACGAAGGAGAGCGACTGGGCGCACGTTATGGCCACCATCGGTGCGGCCGGGCCGCTGCACATCCTGGTCAACAACGCTGGCATCGGCTCGGTGAACGGCATCGCCGATCCCGAGCACACGTCGCTCGCGGAGTGGCGCGAGATGCTGCGCATCAACGGCGAAGGGGTGTTCCTGGGCTGCCGCTACGGCATCGAGGCGATGAAGGCCCACGGCGGTGCGATCGTCAACATGTCGTCGATCGCGGCGCTCACGCCGATGCCGCAGCTGGCGCCGTATGGCTTCTCGAAGGCCGGCGTCGCGCAGTACACGCGTTCGGTGGCTTCGTACTGCCTGCAGTCGGGCTACCGCATCCGCTGCAACTCGGTGCATCCCGGGATGATGCAGACGCGGATGCTCGAAGGGCTGTTCTCGACGCTGTCGCCCCAGGTCGGGGCCCCGCCGGAAGCGCTGCGTGAGGCCTTCCTGTCGCGCATCCCGATGCGCGAGTTCGGCACCGCCGACGACGTCGCCCACGCGGTGCTGTACCTGTCCAGCGATGAAGCGCGCTACGTGACCGGCACACGGCTCGTGGTGGACGGCGGCATCGAACTGACGCACGCCCCCTGAGGCACGCGGACCCAGAGCCGAATGACGCAGGCATGAACATGAACAAGACCCAAGAACCGCGCCCCGTCGCTGTCATCACGGGCGTTTCCTCCGGCATCGGCCTTGCCATCGCCGAAGACCTGATGCAGCGCGGGTACCTCGTCTGCGGGGCCGTGCGCCGGCTCGCCGATGCCGACGGGCTGGTGACGCGCTGGGGCCACGCCTTCGTGCCGCTGGTGTTCGACGTGACCGACCGGGCTGCGCTGAACCAGTCGGTGACGCAGGCCGACGAGGTGCTGGGCGGCCGCTACCTCGCGGCGCTGATCAACAACTCCGGTATCGGCCCGTCCGGCCCGTTGCTGATGCAGCGGGAGGAAGAGATTCGCAAGGTCTTCGACGTCAACGTCTTCGGGATGCTGGGGGTGACCCGCGCCTTCCTGCGGGCGCTGGGTGCACGTCGCGGCGGCACCGGGCCGAAGGGGCGGGTCATCAACATGGGGTCGGTGTCCGGCGCGATGACGCTGCCCTTCATAGGGGCGTACTTGTCCTCTAGGCATGCGGTCGAGGCGGTGGGCCAGGCCTTGCGGCGCGAGCTGAAGTTCATGGGCATCGACGTCACCACCATCGAGCGGGTTTCATCGGCACCGCGATGTTCGACAAGACCCGCGCCCAGTTGAAGGACGACCGTTATGCGAACAGTGACTACGGTCCGATGTGGCAGCACTTCTCCGCGCTGGTGTTGCAGCAGGAGAAGACGGCAGCGCCGATGTCCGTCGTGCTGGAGGCTGTGCGGCACGCCCTCGAGTCGGCGCGGCCGCGCATCCGCTATCCGCTCGACAAGGGCTGGCACATCGGGCGCTGGATGCCCGATCGCGCCTTGGACAAGGTCCTTTTCAAGATGCTCGGCGTGAACGCCAAGTGACGGCGAGCAGACCCCGATCAGCAGAACCCAATCAACACCAAGGAGACGAACATGACTCAACCCATTAACCGCCAATGGCTCATGAGCCGACGCCCCGTCGGTGACCTGTGCCCTGAGGACTTCCAGTACAAGGAAGGCCCGGTGCCCGAGCCGGGCGACGGCGAAGTGCTGCTGCGCACGCTGTACTTCGGCTTCGATGCGACCCAGCGGCTCTGGATGACCGAGGATGGTGGCTACATGCCGCCGCAAGCGCCCGGCACGCCGGTGCGCACGATGGGCATCGGCCAGGTCGTGACCTCGCGCCACCCGGATTACAAGGAAGGGGACCTGGTCGACGGCTTCATGACCTGGGAGGACTACCTCGTGGTGCGGCCGGACGGCGGCCCGTGGCCGCTGCGGGTGCTGCCCAAGGCGAACTATCCCTTGTCGTGGAACCTCGGCATGTTCGGTGTGGGCGGGCTCACGGCATACTTCGGCACGGCAGACGTGCTGCGCGTGCAGCCGGGGGACACTGTGGTGGTCTCGGCCGCCACCGGGGCCACCGGGTATGTGGTCGGCGGAATCGCCAAGGCCCTCGGCGCGAAGAAGGTGATCGGCTTTGCCGGCGGCGCCGACAAGTGCCGTTGGATCGTCGAAAGCGGCCATTACGACGCTGCGATCGACTACAAGTCGGACGACATCGCGGTGCGGCTGCGCGAACTGTGCCCGGACGGCGTCGACGCCTACTATGACAACGTCGGTGGCGACATCCTCGACGAGATGTTCCTGCACATGAAGCCGCGCGGGCGCATGGTGATTTGCGGCGCGATGTCGCAGGGCTATGCGGACCTGAATTTCCAGGGGCCGAAGAACTACGGCCAGATCGTCACGAAGATGCTTCGCGTCGAAGGCGTGCACCTGTTCTACTTCGCCGACCGAATTGAACAGGGCGCGAAGCAGCTCGCCGAGTGGGTGCAGCAGGGCAAGCTGCGCGTCGAGGAGGACGTGCACGAAGGCTTCGAGAAAGCCCCTGCACTCCTGCTGTCGGTCTTCACGGGCAAGAACCCCGGCAAGCTCATCTTGAAGATGGGTGACCCGGCATGAAGCTTCGGGACGCCGGCGACCGAGTCTGTGTTGTGCTGCTGATCCTGGTCATCGCGGTGGGAGTGTTCGCTTTCGCCTCGATCGTCGGCAGCATGCCATGGCCGGCTTTCGGTCGTTCCAATTGAATGACCAATGAAAGAAGTCGTTTTTACGATCAAGGTGCAGTTCGGTGACTGCGACCCCGCGGGCATCGTCTGGTTTCCGAACTTCTTTCGCTGGATCGATGCGTCCTCGCAGCACTTCTTTCTGGAGTGCGGCGTACCGCCCTGGCGCGAAATGGAGCGGACACTGGGTATCATCGGAACACCATTGGTGGATACACGCGCCAAGTTCGTGAATGCCGCCAGCTACGGAGACACGCTGAGGATTCATACGTCCATCACGGAACTTCGCGGCAAGAGCTTCGTGCAGCACCATCGCGTGATGCGCGGCGACGATCTCGTCATGCAGTGCGAGGAGGTCCGCGTCTTCGCGCGGCGGCGCGAGGACGGCGGGATCGCGGCGGTGCCCGTGCCGCCCGGGATTCGTGCCGCTTTGGGTTGAGCAGTGGGCGCCGAACTCGTAGAGGAAAGTAGATCTGTGACAAACGTGCCGGTAAATGTGTGACCCTCGCGCTGACTGCCGCAGGCATGAGCGTTGAGCCGCACTGCGGCAAGGGTTTAGCAACGCGCAACTGAGGTATTGAAAAATGTGGAGATACGTGCCGCCCCTGCGCGAGATGCGCTTCGTGATCGAAGAGGTTCTGCGCATCCCGGAGCGCTGGCCGGTGCTGCAAGGACGAGCGGAGATTGACATCGAGACGGCGTTGCATGTTCTCGAAGAGGCGGGCCGCTTCGCCGCGGAGGTGATCGGACCAATCAACGCGGCGGGCGACTTCGAAGGTTGCAGTTTTAGCGACGGGCAAGTGTGCACGCCAGCGGGGTATCGCCAGGCGTTGCGCGCTTTCGTCGACGCGGGCTGGCCTTTGCTCGCCTGCGACGAGGAGGACGGCGGCCAGGCGCTGCCGCATGTGCTTAGCGCCGCACTGAACGAAATGCTCGCAGCCGCGAATCACGCATGGACGATGTATCCGGGCTTGGCCGAAGGCGCCTATCGCTGTCTCAAGGCGCATGCGCGGCAGGACATCAAGGACCGTTACCTCGGCAAGATCGCAGCCGGCGAGTGGCTCGCAACGATGTGCCTCACCGAGCCGCAAGCGGGCAGCGATCTCGGCGCGGTGTGCACGCGGGCGGCTCCGGCCGGGGATGGCACGTGGCAGGTCACGGGGAGCAAGATCTTCACTTCCGGCGGCGAGCACGACCTCACCGACAACATCGTGCATCTGGTTCTGTGCCGCCTGCCCGACGCGCCGGCGGGCGGCAAGGGACTGTCGCTGATCCTCGTGCCGAAGGTGCTGCCCGACGGGAAGCGCAACGCCGTGCGCTGCGACGGCATTGAAAAGAAGATGGGCATCAAAGGGAGCGCGACGTGCGTGATGTCTTTCGAACAGGCAACAGGATGGCTCATCGGCCAGCCGCACTGCGGCCTTGCGGCAATGTTCGTGATGATGAATTCGGCGCGACTGCATGTGGCACTGCAGGGCGTGGCACACCTCGAGGCGGCGACGCAGAATGCAATCCGCTATGCCAACGAGCGCACGCAGTTCGGTGCGGCCTTGTCGGCGCAGCTATCGGTGCGACGCACGCTTTGGCGGCTGAAGGCCCTGACCTCCGGCGCGCGTGTCTGCGCTTTTCGCATCGCGCAGCTGCTCGACGAGGCCGATTACCATCGCAGCGCAGCTGAGCGCGAACGTGCGCAGCAACTGCTGGGCGTGCTCACGCCCATCGCCAAGGCATTCTTCACGCACGTCGGGCATCACGGCGCCAACGATGCGCTACAGGTGTGGGGCGGCTACGGCTACGTGCATGACTACGGCATCGAACAGACGGTACGCGACAGCCGCATCGCGATGATCTACGAGGGTGCGAACGCGATCCAGGCGATCGACCTGGTCACTCGCAAGGTGATCGCCGATGGCGGTCATGCGATGGAGCTGCTGCTGGAAGAGATGGACTCGGAAGTCGTCGTGTGCCGCGCAGTCGAGGGGCTGGAGATGCATGCTGAAACATTGCAGCGGCAAGTGCGGCAGCTTCGCGGTGGCGTCGATCAATTGCTGCACTCGGCCGGGTCGCAGTGGCCGATCCAGGTCGCGGACGACTTCCTGCACGGCGCGGGCTTCACCTTGCTGACGTGGGCGTGGTGCCGCATCGCGCGAGCGACATCGGTCGCACGTTCAGGCGATTTGCATGGGGAGCAGTGGCAAGCCAGTGACTTCGGCATCCGTCATGTGTTGCCGGAATCGGAAGCTCACTGGCAGCGGCTCGGAGCCGGCGAATGCGAGCTGCCCGCAATCGCCGATTGAACGTCCCCGACAAAGGTCCCTCCAGTGACGTCATGCGAGAGCCTGGCGCTCGACATCGGGGTGATCTCGGTTTCCGCGCAAAACGTAGCTGTTACTGACTCGGGTAAAACCCTGTGTAAACCTCTGCGCCTTCGTCGCGCCGCGCCTCTGCTATGCGCGCTCCGCGAAGGCCTGACGCATCTGCCTGGCGCGCTTGACCTCATAGGCCAAGTCCAACACGAAGCGCAGCCGCTGCGCGGCCGCGGCTTCCCAGCCATAGGACCATTCCAGGCCGTCTGCGACAGTGCGGATAGGTTCCTTGAACTGATATGACTTTATATGAACGCCTCCCAGGCTTTTGGTCGTTCTGGCGTCACCGAGGTAGGGTTGCAGCTTTATATCCGTACATGGACTCCCGCCTATGAGCAAGATCGGTGTGCATTTTCGAAGGTCTTGACTGCGTCCGTACATTCGGCTTCTGATGTGCCTGCCATCAGCACGAGCCATCATGGAAGTTTGCGCGCTTGCCCCTCATCGGCCTCTTGGCTTCGTAATGCTGCCGCCGGATATATCAGGATCTGCAAGCGCCGGTCCGACCGGTTCGCCATGCTTGCCGCTTCTTGCTCAATCGTGGATGGAGTTAAGTTATCTCAGAACGTTACCGGATGGCTAAGCCGAACTTTGAGTGTGCGCCGCGCATAGATCATTGATTTCTCACGGTTATGCGTGCGTGAACGAGACGATTACTGGGTACAGATTGCGGGGCTGACGTTGAGCAGGTGGAAGGCCTTTTCTTGTACCGGAGTCGGCCGTGTGATCATGACGATCTTCGCTTGCGGATTGAGAGGGGTGTGACAGACGTTGTAGGCAAGCGTAGCCAGATCATCGAGCAACGTGCGAAAGCTATGGAGCGGCAAGCCGTCCTCGCTAAGCCGGGTGGCATCCTTGGCTTTCGCGTGATCCGAGCGCCGTGCTTTAGCCACTGGTGAGACCCGCGTTGCACGCGCGAATTCGATATATTCGTCATCGAACAGCATCGGCTTTAAAGTCTCGCGCATGTGCCACTCGACGTAATAGGCAAGCATGCATAGAAAGACGTGTGCGCGCACACGTTGGGCGTTCCAGTGGAACACAGGGCGCACCTGCAAATCGACCGTCTTAAGCGAACGGAAAGCGCGCTCCACGACCGCTAGTCCTTTGTAGGCCGTCACGGCCGCCTCGGCGGGCAGCTCCGTTGCCGATAGACTCGTGCGCACCACATACAGACCATCGAGCGCGGGCTCTTGCTGGATCTGTTCCGACTTACGCAGCCACGTAAAGCTCGAGTCGGTGATGTTCAACTCGAAATGCTTGGCCATCTTGAAATGATCGATGATGCGGCCCACGCGCAAAGCAATCGCTTCGATGCCCTTGAGTCGATTACGTGTAAAAGGTTGGACTAGATCAAACAGGCAGCGTCAGATCGGCTGACTCAGTTCGGCCAGAAGCGGCCGTTCAAATGAGCCATTGGAACGTCATTCGAGAGTCCGTTTTCACACGGGTTGCAGACGCTGCAGGGGAGGCGTTGCGGCGCCTATGCCGAGGATATACTTTTAGCAAGGCTACGAGGGGTTAGCTTCAGGTATGGCGGTCTTGGAAACTCGTAGTCTGCAATTCGAATGCTTGAGCCTAAGTTGGATGCTCACCCCAATCTCTCTGACCGATCGCGGAATGGAACTCAGACAACTACGCTATTTTCTCAGCGTCGTGGAACACGGAAGCATGGGCAAGGCAGCGCTGGAACTCGGCGTGGTGACCTCGGCATTGAGTCAGCAGATCAGCCGTCTCGAAGGCGAGCTGTCTACGCGTCTGCTGCAACGCACCTCGGGCGGCGTCGTTCCGACCGACGCGGGTCTGGCGTTCTGGCGTCAGGCGCAACTCGCGATGCGTCATATCGACGATGCTGCGCTTGCTGCACGCTCGGCCCGTCTGTCGGGTCATGTCAGCGTCGGCATGGCGCCGAGTACGGCGAGCGTGCTAGGTGTCGCATTCATGCAGGCAATGCGCACGCGCTATCCCGATGTGCGGCTGCACATGGTCGAAAGTCTCTCCGGCTATCTTGCGTCCATGCTGAGCGCGCGTCAGATCGATCTCGCCGTGCTGTTTCGCGAGGAATCCGCGCAACGCTGGAGCGTGCTGCCGCTGCTGGACGAGCGGCTGTTCCTGATCGGTGCGGGCGATCTCGATGGCATGCCGACGAGCGCATCCGTCCGGCTAAAAAATCTCGGCAGGCTTCCGCTCATCCTTCCCAGCGGTACGCACGGGCTGCGTTCGCTGCTGTTATCAGCGTTCAGGCGCGCCGAATACGAGCCGAACATTGTCGCCGAAGTCGACGGCCTTGCGCTGCTGATGGACTTCGTCCGTACCGGCATCGGCGCGACGATACAGCCGGGCGCGGCGCTCGCAAGGCCCGAGAACGTGGTGCTGACGAGCGTGCCCGTCGCGGAGAAATATGCCGCGCGGCCCAACATGATCGCCAGCATCTCCGACGACGAACTGTCTCCCGCCGGTCTCGCTGCGCGCGTGGTCCTCGCCGATGTCGCCCGTCAACTGGTGCAGGAAGGCCGCTGGCCCGGCGCGCGACTGCGGGAGCCCGAGTCTTCACGAAAAGTGAAGACCCCTTGACGGCTGGCTGGTAGCGAAGCGGGCACGAGACCCTTACGATTCGTCCGAAAGGAGACGAATCTAATGGTCGATGTGCTCGTAATCGGAGGAGGCAATGCCGCGCTGTGTGCCGCATTGATGGCGCGCGAAGCGGGCGCCTCGGTCTTGCTTCTCGAATCCGCGCCGCGCGAATGGCGCGGCGGCAACTCGCAACACACGCGCAATCTGCGCTGCATGCACGATGCGCCGCAGGACGTTCTCGTCGATGCCTATCCGGAAGAGGAATTCTGGCAGGACCTGCTGAAAGTCACCGGCGGCATCACGGATGAGCATCTCGCGCGGCTGACGATCCGCGCGTCGTCGTCGTGTCGGCCGTGGATGCAGAAGCACGGCGTGCGCTTCCAGCCGCCGCTGTCCGGCGCGCTGCACGTGGCACGCACCAATGCGTTCTTCATGGGCGGCGGCAAGGCGCTCGTCAACGCGTATTACCGCAGCGCCGAAGCCCTCGGCGTCGATATCCGCTATGAAACGCCCATCGATTCGCTCGAACTCGACGGCAGCCGCTTCATCGCGGCGCGCAGCGGCAGGCAGCGCTTCGAGGCGCGCGCCTGCGTGCTGGCGGCCGGCGGCTTCGAATCAAATCGGGAATGGCTGCGCGAGGCGTGGGGGCAAAACGAGCGCGGCGAATGGCCTGCCGACAACTTCCTGATTCGCGGCACGCGCTTCAACAAGGGCATGCTCATCAAGCATATGACCGACGCCGGTGCGGACATGATCGGCGACCCGTCGCAGTCGCACTGCGTCGCCATCGATGCACGCGCGCCGCTGTATGACGGCGGCATCTGCACGCGCATCGACTGCGTGTCGCTGGGCGTCGTGGTGAATCGTGACGCCGAGCGCTTCTACGACGAAGGCGAGGATTTCTGGCCGAAGCGCTATGCAATCTGGGGACGGCTCGTCGCGCATCAGCCAGGCCAGATCGGCTATTCGATCATCGACTCGAAAGCAATCGGCCGCTTCATGCCACCGGTGTTTCCGGGCGAAAAAGCCGACACGCTGCCGGAACTCGCGCGCAAGCTCGGGCTGCCGGAAGCGCGCTTCATGGAAACGCTCGTGCGCTATAACGATTCATGCCGCGACGGCACCTTCGACCACACCGCGCTCGACGACTGCCACACCGAAGGCCTCGCGCCGCCCAAAACGCACTGGGCGCGCCGCATCGATACGCCGCCGTTCTACGGGTATGCGTTGCGGCCAGGCATCACGTTCACGTATCTCGGTCTCGAGACCAATGATCGTGCGCAGGTCCACTTCGGCGGCAAAGCCAGTGAGAATCTGTTCGTGGCCGGCGAAATGATGGCCGGAAACGTGCTCGGTAAGGGCTATACAGCGGGCGTCGGCATGTCGATCGGCACGGCCTTCGGGCGCATTGCCGGGACGCAGGCCGCGCGCGTCGCGTTCAAAAAAACGGAGGCAACCAGTGCAGAAGTCTGACTCGCTCGCGCCCGAACGCCCGCACACTGCGTTATCGGTCGACAGGAAAAAAACTTCACACGACAGCATGGCGCGCGTGATCCCCATTGTGCCGATGAGCGCCGGCGAAGCCGAAGTGGCGCGGCAGATGCAGATCTGCAACGCCTGCCGCTATTGCGAAGGCTTCTGCGCCGTGTTCCCGGCGATGACGCGCCGCCTGGAATTCGGCAAGGCGGACGTCAACTATCTGGCGAATCTCTGCCACAACTGCGGCGCGTGCTATCACGCGTGCCAGTACGCGCCGCCGCACGAATTCGGCGTGAACGTGCCGAAAGCGATGGCCGAAGTCCGGCTCGAAACCTACACCGAATACGCGTTTCCCGCGTCGTTCGGCGCGCTGTACAAGCGCAACGGCCTGACTCTGTCGGTTGCACTGGCGGCCGGACTCGCGCTGTTTCTGGTGCTCGGCACGGCATTGCACGGCGGCTTGTCGGGTGATGTCGCGCCAGCGAACTTCTACGCGATCTTCCCGCACAACCTGCTCGCGGCGATGTTCGGCATCGTCTTCCTGTTCGCCATTCTCGCGCTCGCTCTGGGCGTCACGCGCTTCTGGCGCGACGTGTCGGCGGGAACGGCGAGCGCGCCAGCCGTCGCGGAAGCGGCGAAGAACGCGCTGACGCTCAAATACCTGGACGGCGGCCACGGTGACGGCTGCAACGAAGAGAACGATGCCTTCACGCTGGCGCGGCGCCGTTTCCATCACCTGACGTTCTACGGCTTCATGCTGTGCTTCGCGGCAACCGCAGTCGCGACGCTCTATCACTATGCATTCGGTCTGGAAGCGCCGTATCGGTTTCTGAGCGTGCCGGTGCTGCTGGGAACGGCAGGCGGCATCGGACTGATTTCGGGGCCGGCGGGACTGCTGTGGCTGAACCTGAGACGCGTTCCGGAGCGGGGCGATGCCCGTCAGCGTCCGATGGACCGCGGCTTCATCGCGCTCCTGCTGCTGACGAGCGCATCGGGTCTCGCGCTGCTCGCGCTCCGAACGACCTCGGCGATGCCGTCGCTGCTCGCGATTCACCTCGGCGTCGTGATGGCGCTGTTCGCGACGCTGCCTTACGGCAAGTTCGCGCACGGCATCTTCCGCTCGGCGGCGTTGCTCAAATCGTCGATAGAGAAGCGGCAACGCAACACACTGAGCCTCGGTTCGGATTAGCACTCACTGGGCGCCTGCCGGGCGCTCATCACCATAGACAAGAAGCAGGAGACGCAATGAATCGCACAGAACCGAGCGCCACTACGTCCGGCGTTTCTCCCACGACGAGGGCCGCCGCCGTGTTGCGCGTGACCAGCGGCAATTTCATCGAACAGTTCGATTTCTTTCTGTTCGGCTTCTACGCGACATCGATCTCGAAGATCTTTTTCCCGTCCACCAGCGAGTTCGCCTCGCTGATGCTCACCTTCGCGGTGTTCGGCGCGGGCTTTCTGATGCGCCCGCTCGGCGCGATCTTTCTCGGCACGTATATCGACAAGGTCGGCCGGCGCACCGGCCTGATCGTCACGCTGTCGATCATGGCGAGCGGCACCATTCTGATTGCCTGCGTGCCGGGGTACGCGACCATCGGTCTGCTCGCGCCAGCGCTTGTGCTGCTCGGGCGTCTGTTGCAGGGCTTCTCGGCCGGCGCGGAACTGGGCGGCGTGTCTGTCTATCTCGCGGAAATGGCGACGCCCGGCAACAAGGGCTTTTACACGAGTTGGCAGTCGGCGAGCCAGCAGGTCGCCATCGTCGTGGCGGCGGCCATCGGTTACGGGCTGAACCAGTGGCTGTCCGCGAAGCAGATCGGCGCATGGGGCTGGCGCGTGCCGTTTTTCATCGGCTGCGCGATCGTGCCGTTCCTGTTCATGCTGCGTCGCTCGCTGCAGGAGACCGCAGCGTTCGAAGCGCGGCGGCATCATCCGCAGGCGCGCGAGATTTTTGCGATGCTGCTCTGCAACTGGCGCACCGTCATCGGCGGCATGCTGCTGACGGCAATGACTACCACCACCTTCTATCTCATCACCGTCTATACGCCAACCTTCGGCAAGTCGGTGCTGAAGTTGTCCACCTCCGACAGCCTGATGGTGACGCTGCTCGTGGCCGCATCGAATTTCGTCTGGCTGCCGATCGGCGGCACGATCTCCGACCGGATCGGCCGCAAGCCGCTGCTGCTCGCGATTTCCGTGCTGGCGATCTTCACGGCTTATCCCGCGCTGTCCTGGCTCGCCGATGCACCGAGCTTCGCGCGCATGCTGATCGTGCTGCTGTGGTTCTCGTTCTTCTTCGGCATGTACAACGGCGCGATGGTCGCCGCGCTCACCGAAGTGATGCCGGTCGAAGTGCGCGTCGCGGGCTTCTCGCTGGCGTTCAGTCTCGCGACGGCGCTCTTCGGCGGCTTTACGCCGGCGGTATCGACGTATCTGATTCAGGTCCTGCATGACAAGGCCGCACCCGGCTACTGGCTGAGCTTCGCTGCGCTCTGCGGCTTGTGCGCGACGCTCGGGCTGTATCGCCGCCGCGCGGGAAGCAACGCGTCGGCGGCATCGTCGGCCTGATAGCGATTGCATCGCGCGTTGCAGTAAGCCCGGCTTCGCGCCGGGTTTTCGCTGTTTCGGTGGCACGTGCGGTTGGCATTGGCGGCTCAATGAGCGTCCTCGAAAGACGCTAGACTTCGATACACCGGCTGAGCGCTTTCATCAATTCGTTGCATCGACGGGTTGAATCCGCAGTTGATCACCGCCATTGGCGACGAGCGGTCGTATTGTCCGAGACCTAATCTGACGTTGACTGACCGGTCAGGTCTCGGCCAATACAGATTACGCATGCGCTTGGTCGCCTCGGCGATCTTCATCAATTCGGCTTCAGTGGCCTGCAGCAGCGCCTCGCGTTTGCGACTACGCTCCTCGGCTAATAGCGGATTGCGGCATACGATGAGTCGCTCACCGGGAAACGCCTCACTGGTCACCTCCAGCAGATTGCGACATCGCTGGCAGAAGCACGGCCCCGCAGTGCCTTGTTCCATGGGCGTCGATCCAGCCCCGCACCGAAGCGCGGACTCGCCCATTCGCTGTCCACACCCAGTTCGGTTAAACGACGCGTTCTGCTCGACGTGAGCAACCCCGTCGCGCCGCAGCAGGTTTTGGGGGGAAATTTGGTGCCTCCGTCCGGAACATTGCTGGGGCATTAATCCTCGTCCGCCGTTGCCGCACCTTCTGCTGCCCACCGGGAACTATGCCCGCTTTGTGTGCGTGCCAAACAAGTGGGCCGCTCCCCGCGATTGAAACGTGCCGAACGGGCGACGGCGCTGGTTGCCCCCTTACCACTCTTCTGGGGTGGGGTGTGACAGCCGCGTAAATCGTACCTTTTACTCAGCGTGCTGGATCGGGGTGTCACGGGCTGCGAGCCCTGCCGACTTCTGGAACTCGTCGCCTTGCAGAAAGACGACGCCGGTGCGCGAATGATCGCGCACGGCGTTCGACGGTGAGGTTCTCCTCATAGCCAATCCGTTGACTACGTGACGAAAGCGCGACCAAAAAATTGGAGACATATGACCATGCGCCATGAAATGCCGCTGCCTAAGGTCGGGCTTTCTCGATTCACTTCGACGAAGCCTGTGGCCGCAATGCAGGCCATCGGCACGGCCAGCCTCCTGGCCACTTTCCCCGCAGTGCACGCTGCGGACGTGTCACCACGGGAAGAGGCGTCGGACACGCGCGTGACGTGGAACAACACTGCGCGCTATAGCGCAGTGTTTCTAACGCGCTCGCAGAATCCAGCGCTCCTGGGAAATGTGAACGCCGATGACGGCGATCGCAACTTCAATCGTGGTCTGCTCTCGAACGGCATCTCCAAGGACCCGGGCGACGACCCGCGTTAAGGAACTCCCCATGTTCATCCGGAACAATTGGTACGTCGCAGCGTGGCCGCATGAATTGACCAACGACAAGCCGCTGGCCCGCACGCTGCTGGGTGAGCCGGTGGTGCTGTACCGCCAGGCCGACGGACGCGCTGTCGCACTGGAGGACCGCTGCTGCCACCGCAGCCTGCCGCTCTCGAACGGGCAACTGCTTGCCGACCGCATCCAGTGCGGCTACCACGGGCTCGAGTACGACTGCAGCGGCAAGTGCGTGAAGATCCCTGACCAGCCACTGGTGCCGCCCGCGGCTCGCGTGCGCAGCTATCCCATCGTCGAGCGCGACCAGGTCGTGTGGATCTGGATGGGAGAAGCGGAGCAGGCCGCCCCAGAAAAGATCGTGCCCTATCCATGGCACAACCCCGACTCGGGCTGGGCGCACCGCAAGCAGCGCTACACCATCGCCTGCAACTGGGAGCTGATGAACGACAACCTGATGGACCTGAGCCACCTGGGTTACGTGCACAAGCGCACCATCGGCGGCAACCCGGAGATCCACGTCAACGCCGACATGAAGGTGACGCGCGGCGAAGGCACGGTGAAGGCCGTGCGATGGATGCTCGACTCGACGCCGCCGCCCACGTACACCAAGGCCGTGCCTACGCTCGGCGAGCGCGTGGACCGCTGGCAGGAAATCGAGTTCTTCACCGGCCTCATCCGCATCTACACCGGCGCGGTGAACGTGGGGCAGGGCGCGCAGCAGGGCAACCGCGACGGCGGCTTCGGCCTGCGCATCTTCGACGGCATCACGCCCGAGACGGAGACCACCATGCATTACTTCTGGTCCGCGGCGCATTGCTTCGACATCGACAACCCCGCGACCGCCGACCTGGTCTACGACCAGATCGACACGACCTTCCAGGAGGACCGGCAGATTCTCGAGTGGCAGCAGTCCCGCATGAACGCGGACGCGCCGCGGTGGATCGACATACGAGGCGACGTCGCTGGCATCCAGGTGAGGCGGATGATTCGCGAGCGGCTGGCGGCGGAAGCTGGCGAGCGGCAAGTGCTCGCCGTCTGACCAATGACAGGAGGCAAATGATGTTTTCGAATGGCGCCTGCGCCCCCGCCGATGCCGGCGAAATCACCGACAAGGGCTACATCAACTAGCGCGCCGTGCTTGCGCTGCGCGCGGATGACGTGAGCAGCCTCCATGCCGCCAAGCTACCGGCCGAGGTCATTCTTCCCACCCCCTTGCCACTTAGGTGGCTTCTTTGTCATGAACACCTTCCTTCGCAACGTCTGGTATGTCGCCGCGTGGGGCCACGAGGTCCCCGCCAACCGTCCGCTAGCCCGCACCATCCTGGGTGAGCGGCTCGTGCTGTTTCGCAATGACACCGGTGAGCCCCAAGCGCTGTTCGACCAGTGCCCGCATCGTTTCGCGCCGCTGAGCCGTGGCACGGTCGTCGACGGGTGCCTGCGCTGCCCATACCACGGGCTGGAGTTCAGGGGCGATGGCTCGTGCAGCCGCAACCCGCACGGGGACGGCGCAATCCCCAAGGCCGCTCGGGTGCGCGGCTACCCGGTGGTGGAGCGATGGAGCGTGCTCTGGATCTGGATGGGCGAGCCGGGGCAGGCCGATCCGGCACTGATCCCTGAATTCCGAAGCATGGATCCTGAGACCCGGTGGGTCGGCAAGGACTACCTGCTGGCGCGCGCCGAATACCAGCTTGAAACGGACAACATCCTCGACCTGAGCCACATCGAGTTCCTGCACCCGGGCACGCTCGGCAGCGACGCCGTCAAGCAGGGGCAGACCGATGTGCAGCAGGAGGGCAATACGGTGTTCTCGCGGCGGCTGACGCGCAACGAGATCGTGACGCCATCGCTGGCCCGGCGTTACGGCATCCCCGAAGACCAGCCGGTGGACCGTTGGCTCGATACGCGATGGAACGCACCGGCCGTGATGGAACTCTGGGTCGGCGTCGCGCCTGCGGGATCCCCTGATCCGCGCGCCGTGGGCAAGCAGGTGCCCTTCATCCATCTCTTCACGCCTGAGACGGCGAGCACCACGCATTACTGGTTCGCCACAAGCTATCCGCGGCGCATGGGCGAGGAAGGCCGGCGCCGGGCCGAATCCGATGTCCAATACCTGCGCGAGCCCTTCGAGAACGAGGACCTGCCGATGCTCGAGGCGCAGCAGGCCGCCATCGGCGACCGTGACTTCTGGTCCATGAAGCCCATCCTCCTGCCCTCCGATGCGGCCGCCGTGCGCGTGCGGCGCGTGCTGGCAGCGATGCTCAAGGCCGAACAGCAATCCGCTGCGGAGCCGCTGGGTGGGGGTGCCGCATGACGCGGCTTCTGAAGGTGCGCGTGGCACACAAATCCATGCTGGCCGAGGCGATTTGCGGTTTCGATCTAGTGCCGTTGCCGGGAGAGTCCCTGCCGCCTTTCACGCCGGGTGCGCACATCGACGTGCACCTGCCCGGGGGCATCATCCGCCAATACTCGCTGTGCAACGACAGCGCAACGCCCGACCTCTACCGCATCGCCGTGTTGCGCGAAGCAGAAGGGCGCGGTGGCTCGACGGCGATGCACGAGGCCGTGCAGGAAGGCGACGTCCTCACGGTTGGAGCGCCGCGCAATCACTTTCCCCTGGCGTCCGGTACCGGCAGCAGCATCCTCGTGGCCGGAGGCATCGGCATCACGCCACTGCTGGCTATGGTCCAAGAGCTCGCCAGCACCAGGCGCGGCTTCGAGCTCCACTATTGCACGCGCAACGAAGCGCGAACGGCCTTCCGGGAGCTGCTCATGGAATCACGCTTCGCCGGCAGCGTGCATATCCACCGTGACGATGGCCCGGCCGACCAGCGCTTCGACCCGGCACAGGTGCTACAGCAGGCGCCGGGCGATGCCCATCTCTACGTTTGCGGGCCGGGCGGCTTTATCCAGTGGGTCTTGGACACGGCCACCCAGTGCGGCTGGTCGGAGGATCGGCTGCACCGGGAGTACTTCTCTGCCGTGGCGGTGTCCCGGACCGAAGCCGACGCGGCATTCGACGTGGTGCTGGCGAGCAGCGGCAAGGTGGTTCGCGTCGCTGTGGGCCAGACCATTGTTCACGCGCTCGCTACGGCGGGCGTGGAGGTGGCAACGTCGTGCGAGCAGGGTGTCTGCGGCACCTGTGTCACCCGGGTGCTCGATGGTGTTCCTGATCATCGTGACCTCTTCCTGACGCCGGATGAGCAGGCGGCCAATGACCAGTTGACGCCTTGCTGCTCCCGCTCCAAGTCGCCACGGCTGGTGCTCGATCTTTGACCTGTTCCACGCCTGTGTTGTCGGGCAGCTTGGCGTGCTCCAGCGAACTCTGGATAAATGCGCAACAAAATATCAAGGAGACAGGCATGTATCGGAGGTGCGTAGTCGGGAAGGCGACCGCAGTAGCGCCGAGCCTTTTTTTGGCGGTATCGGCCCATGCGCAGGGCGGCGTTACGCTGTATGGCATTGCGGACACGGGTGCGCTCTATCTGAGCAAGACGCTGAACATGACGACGGGAGGCGATGGCGGCAAGTTTGTGGGCCTTCAGAATGGTGGTGTTGCGCCATGGATATTCGGCTTGATGGGAACGGAGGATCTTGGCGGGGGGCTTCAGGCCATCTTCAAGCTCGAGAGCGGTATAGGGCCGAGCAATGGCGGGTTGAGCAACGGGAATGGCAATCTGCTTGGTCGCGAGGCGTATGTTGGCCTGAAAGGGAACTTCGGCGAGGTCTTCCAGTCGGCGCGCCAATATTCTGTGCGTCTGAAATACGAGTGGGGTGGTCTGACTCTTGATGCGGCGTTCTTCGATACCAACGCGGGTGGATCCATCGTCACCGTTCCGGCCAGCAATGTGCCGTTTGTGGGGCGCGAGATCGGCGCCGCGTACAAGTTTGGTCCTGTCACTGCCAAGGCTTCGTTCGCGAGCTTCAAAATCGATGGTGGGCCGACCAACAACGTCGACGGCGGTGGCGTCGACTATTTCGCTTTGCCACAGCTCGATCTCAATGCAGGTATCTGGTACGTCAGCGATCGCAATGACACATCGAGTCCACTCGTTGATGGGTGCCATGGGCGCGACATATTTTCTGTCGAAGCGTACGGGTCTGTACGCGCAGGTCGGTGTTGTCAACAACCATGGGAAAGCAAACCTTGGCTTGACGCCTGGTGCTGTGCCGACATCGCTTTTTGCGCCGGCCGGAACGACAACGGGCGCCACCATCGGGACAATGCACATGTTCTGACCGTGCGTTCCGGCGGTCGCGTTACGCGTTCGTCAATCTCCGTGCGTGGCGTTGGCGCGCACGGAGATCGTTCAACTCGCGATGTCTCGCAATGCGTCTCCGGACTGTCCGCTTCTCATGAACCCGGCCACTGGCGTCCGGACAGATCATCGGCGCACCGCGTCACGACTGCATTACATCGGGGCGTGCAAAAGGTCATGACGAACCATGCAGGGAGGTGATGAGCAAAGGCCGGGAGAAGCTGAACAAGGAAATTCCGGAGGTGCTTGGGCGTATCACAGAACGCCTGCCAGCAGTACTAATCGACACACTACGCGAACAATGCGAGCTTCCTTCGCCACTCCGAAAGCGCCGCTCGGAAATACGGATTGAAGACCGTCGACATCCTTGTCGAATTGGGGCGACGCCGCATGGTTGGCGGTCAGGAGGACATGATCGTCGACGTGGCGCTCGACCTTCTTCACGCTCGGCAGTCGTAGGGAACTCGGTGGTCCGCGGATAGCTGCGGATCGGTCGAGCGAGATAGTTTCGGTCGACAAAAATAGTCGGAGAAGTACGTGATGTAATTAGTGATACTAAATGAATGCCGACGAATAATGGCCATTGAGAGCCCGGTCGGCACCTTTCGGAACTGAGGTCGCCGTAAAACGGAGGAGACGAAGTATGAGGAAGCAACTGAATTCGATCGCGCTGGCGATTTCGATGTGCGGTCTCGCGGGTACGGCGTACGCACAGGAGGCGGGAAGCGTTGTAGTAACCGGTGGCGCCACCTGGATCGACATGAGGCAATCGAGCGCTCAAGAACTGAAAAGCAGTTCCCAGTTTGGCACTTTCACTTCTCGTGGAACAGGCGCCGAAATTCATAACGCCTTCACGGGAGAGCTTCTCGTAACTTACTTCGCAACCGAGCATATTGCGCTCGAAGGAACAGTGGGGATTCCGCCGAAGCTGAATGTTTTCTCCCAGGGCGTCGCTACCCCCCTTGGGCCTCAGGGGCCGGCAATGCCTGTGGGTGATCTGAAGCCGTTGGTGACGACTCGGGTGTGGGCGCCCACGTTATTTGTGAAGTATTACTTTGGAAAAAAGGACAGTGTATGGCGCCCGTTCTTGGGTGTCGGCGTGAATTACACGTGGTTCAGCTCCGTCCAGGTTCATCCCGCATTCAGCGGGGCGCTCAGTCAGTTTGCCGGACCGGGTGGAAGGGTCGATGCATCGGCGAGCTCATCGTGGAACCCAGCCTTCACGGCAGGCGTGACGTATCGCCTTACCGGTAGATGGTCCGTTCTGGGATCGATCACCTACATCCCGCTAAAGACGACCGGAAAATTCGATGCAGTCAGCGCCAACGGAACCACTGTTTTGAGCAACACGTCGCGAATCACGGCCAATCCCATCATCGGCTTTGTTGGGATTTCTTATCGATTTTGAGAAGCGGATCGAGTCCGAATGGGTATAGCGAAACAGGAGATTTCACCGTGGACGACATAAAGGTACAAGTTGACGGGCGGGGGCTGATCCTCACGATATCGAGGCCGGAGAAGAAGAATGCGTTGACCGGAGCGATGTACAGCGTGCTTGCGGACGCGCTCGAACCAGCTGTCGCTTACGGGCGCGTGAACGCCGTCCCCATCCAATCTGATGGCGACACGTTCTCGGCCGGAAGCGACCTGAGCGAATTCTCGGCTGAAGCAATTCGTGACGGCATCGGCAAGAGCCGCGGTGCGCGGTTTCTCCGATGTCTGGCGACAAGCAATTGACAGGGAACGAGTGCAGTGAAGCCTTGGCCGCGTTTAAGGAAAAGCGCCGTCCCGATTTCTCGAAGCTTCAATAACGTGATGAATAAACGCAACACTGATACTCGATCGCAAGAGGCCGCCATGCGGCGAGCCCCTGATTTCGACGTGCGGCGATCCTCAGCGCCGTCGACTGCAACCTTGTCGGCGACTTGTTCATGCTCGAGCCAGAGGTGTACGAGGCTCTCAATTGAGTCCGGTCCCATGCGACTTCACTGACTGCATGCTGCAATTTGAGGAGCGACATGGACGTAATGCAACGGACTCGCATTAATGCTGCAGCAGCTGCTAATGCTGAAGATGCATCGATTTGGCGTTGGTTTTCCGCCCTTCTTGAAGAACGTCGTATCCGGTGGCGTTACATGTTCGATAGTTGGGTCGTTAGTGTCGATCGGACTCGTGTTGCCTCGGAGCTGACTTTCTATGATGCGATAAGGGCGGCAAAAGAGGAGGCCGAACTGCGGGGGCTAGGACGGCCTGACGAAAGGCCACCCCGGGGGCGCTGGCAAGGTCGGGATACAGAAGACGTAACACGATGCCGTTCCTATCGCTAATTCGGCTGGACGTCGCAAGATCTTGTGGTGCCTGCTGACTCCAGTTCCCCGTCTGCGCGACAGTATGCGAAATCGTGCGGTCAGAATCCGGCTCGTTCGGCCCCGAAAAGGGTTATGCAGGACAAGTAGTGATCGGAAGATTGTTTCGCGTGAGATATCTGCCGTCAAGATTGATTTCGTGACGTTTCCTCGGTCGGCGGAGCCAAGTGGCGAACCTATGCTGATCGCCCGAGCGTTGAGTACCAGGTCGCTCGCAGCGAGGGCAATGGCACCAAGTAACAGGTGGATTTTCGCAGTGAGACTGCTCTTTTCGACATTAATTTATAAGTTTAGTAAATTCAATTCAACTCTCAGACTGAAGGGAATCACGCATGAAGATTCACGAGTACCAGGGTAAGGAAATCCTGCGGAAATTCGGCGTCGCGGTACCGCGCGGCAAGCCGGCGTTCTCGGTGGACGAGGCCGTCAAGGTCGCGGAAGAGCTCGGCGGCCCGGTTTGGGTCGTGAAGGCTCAGATTCACGCGGGTGGCCGTGGCAAGGGCGGCGGCGTGAAGGTGGCGAAGTCGATCGAGCAGGTGCGCGAATACGCGAACCAGATCCTCGGCATGCAGCTCGTCACGCACCAGACCGGCCCGGAAGGCCAGAAGGTCAACCGCCTGATGATCGAGGAAGGCGCCGACATCAAGCAGGAACTGTATGTCAGCCTCGTCGTCGACCGCATCTCGCAGAAGATCGTGCTGATGGGCTCGAGCGAAGGCGGCATGGACATCGAAGAAGTCGCCGAAAAGCACCCGGAACTGATCCACAAGGTCATCGTCGAGCCGTCGACGGGCCTGCTGGACGCGCAGGCCGACGACCTCGCCGCGAAGATCGGCGTGCCGGCCGCATCGATTCCGCAAGCGCGCGCGATCCTGCAGGGCCTGTACAAGGCATTCTGGGAAACCGACGCATCGCTGGCTGAAATCAACCCGCTGAACGTCTCCGGCGACGGCAAGGTCACCGCACTCGACGCGAAGTTCAACTTCGACTCGAACGCGCTGTTCCGTCACCCGGAAATCGTTGCGTACCGCGATCTGGACGAAGAAGATCCGGCTGAAATCGAAGCGTCGAAGTTCGATCTCGCGTACATCTCGCTCGACGGCAACATCGGCTGCCTCGTGAACGGCGCAGGCCTCGCGATGGCGACGATGGACACCATCAAGCTGTTCGGCGGCGAACCGGCGAACTTCCTGGACGTCGGCGGCGGTGCGACGACCGAGAAGGTCACAGAAGCATTCAAGCTGATGCTGAAGAACCCGGACCTGAAGGCGATCCTCGTGAACATCTTCGGCGGCATCATGCGCTGCGACGTGATCGCGGAAGGCGTGATCGCCGGTTCGAAGGCCGTGAACCTGAACGTGCCGCTGGTCGTGCGCATGAAGGGCACGAACGAGGACGTCGGCAAGAAGATGCTGGCCGATTCGGGCCTGCCGATCATCTCGGCCGACAGCATGGAAGAGGCTGCGCAGAAGGTCGTCGCGGCTGCCGCAGGCAAGTAAGCACGCGCTAATGAACACGTATGGCGGCGCGGTTTGCACGCGACGCCCATCGAACAGAGGTCAAAATACATGTCGATTCTGATCAACAAGGACACGAAGGTCATCACGCAGGGCATTACCGGCAAAACCGGTCAGTTCCATACGCGCGCCTGCCGTGAATACGCAAACGGCCGCGAAGCATTCGTCGCGGGCGTGAACCCGAAGAAGGCCGGCGAAGATTTCGAAGGCATTCCGATCTACGCGAGCGTCAAGGAAGCGAAGGCGGAAACCGGCGCGACCGTGTCGGTCATCTACGTGCCGCCGGCAGGCGCTGCCGCTGCGATCTGGGAAGCGGTCGAAGCCGATCTGGATCTCGCGATCTGCATCACGGAAGGCATCCCCGTGCGTGACATGATCGAAGTGAAGGACCGCATGCGTCGCGAAGGCCGCAAGACGCTGCTGCTCGGGCCGAACTGCCCGGGCACGATCACGCCGGACGAACTGAAGATCGGCATCATGCCGGGTCACATCCACCGCAAGGGCCGCATCGGCGTCGTGTCGCGTTCGGGCACGCTGACGTATGAAGCCGTTGCGCAGCTGACGGCACTCGGCCTTGGCCAGTCGTCGGCAGTCGGTATCGGCGGCGACCCGATCAACGGTCTGAAGCACATCGACGTGATGAAGATGTTCAACGACGATCCGGATACGGATGCGGTCGTGATGATCGGCGAAATCGGCGGTCCGGACGAAGCCAACGCCGCCGAGTGGATCAAGGACAACATGAAGAAGCCGGTGGTCGGCTTCATCGCTGGCGTCACGGCGCCCCCGGGCAAGCGCATGGGCCACGCCGGCGCGCTGATCTCGGGCGGTGCGGATACGGCCGAAGCGAAGCTGGAAATCATGGAAGCGTGCGGCATCACCGTCACGCGCAACCCGTCGGAAATGGGCCGTCTGTTGAAGGCCTCTCTGTGATCCGCGCGATTTTCCCGTAGAAACAATGATCTTGCAGCTGGTCGGCCGTGCCTCGACGTCACGGCCGATCACTGCCGCTCCATTTTGGCAATTCGGTGGAACAGGTGCGAATTGGCAGCGATCTGGTGGCGCAGGCCGGCATGAAGATGGATGAAATCGTGCTGAGCGTGGAGTGGGTGAAGCGCATCATGGGTGAGGTCACAGACGCGAGCCAGGCACAGAGCGCCGGGATCGAGCAGGTCAACCAGGCGATGGAGCAAATGGTTCAGGCAACCCAGCAGAACGCGGCGCTAGTTTGAACAGGCCGCTGCGGCTGCCGAATCTCTGCACGATCAGGCAGGCAAGTTCTCAGATTGGTGGGCGTATTCAAGCTCGATTTCATACCGGCATCTACGCGGCATGCCGAATTGGCTCCCTGGAGAAAGTCTTTCGCACACGAGGTCTCGTAGAACGCTGGACACCGTCGTGAGTGCGATTTACCACAAGTCGAGGGTTCGGACGCTTCCGTCGACGGTGATGTGTATGACGACATAGCCGCGACAGATGCTACCGGCAAAAATCGAAGCGTTTCGACTGGCCCGCAATATCACGCGGCGCGCATGGCAGGTCGTTCTGTGGCTGGGGGAAATACATACCACCAGCCGTCGCCGTGCTGGAAGAAGAAGATTGCCAACGGCCCTGCCGGGCGCGCCGACTCGACACAAATGCAGCGCGCGTCGTTCGTAGGCGTGCGGCTGAATCGCACTCGCTTAATCCGAACCGGCATTGCCGGGGTGGGCGCAAACCACTTATCGACCAGCCTGCGCAAGGATTTTTCGCCGCCGTTCATTGCAAACTCCTAAGCCCATCGCTACAGGTCGAAACCTGTACCCACACCGCACATCGTCTGCGGCAACGTTCTCGAACTACGTCGGTAGGCCGGCGTGCGGGTTGCCGAAGGCCGGAGGGAGACGACGTTTGAGACGTCGAGCCTCCGTTCCCATTTGATCGTGGTCAAATCTCAGAACCAGTCACGTGACTTATTTATACAGTCACGTGACTGGTATTTCAAGCAAACGCGAATCCGGTAAACACCCGATTTGCCATATGTAAGCGCGGTCTCGTGGGGTCGTGTGCGTAATATGTCAGTCGGTGGACTGGTAATTACCAGTCATGGCACGTACACTTTGCTGCATGACAGTGCCCCGACACGTCATATCGCGGGCCCTGCCCCGGCAAGAGATCCACACTTGTACACGACACGAACCCACCGGAGGTCCTTACACATGAAGCAGGTGGCGATCACCTTCGCGGGTAGTCAAGCGGGACCCGACGAGCCTAAGCGTCGCGGTAACAGGACGACGCGAATTCCGGAAATCCTGGAGGCGGCGATTGATGTGCTTGCGCGGTATGGCAACGTAGGGTTCACGCTGCGGCGTGTCGCGAGCGAGGTCGGCATTCATATGGCGACTTTGCAGCACTACTTCACGGCCCGTGAGGATTTGTTGCGGGCGGCCATGGAGGAAGTGGCAGCGCGCTACCTGACGCTGTATGAAGGCTTGGTCAACGACGACGATCGCACGCCGCAAGCGCGGTTAGATGCCGTCGTCGATGTTGCCTTCGATGAGTTGACGAAGCCCGGTACCCACATCGCGCCGTTTTGCCTCGAAGGATGGAGCATGGGCGAACGGGAAGAATTTGCCAGGGAACTGGTGACCCAGTTCAATCGCCAGTTCGAAAAAACCTTCGCCAGCCTGGTTGTGAAGATCAACCCTCTGATTTCCGCGCAAGAGTGCTCGCTGCGTGGTCGCCTACTCTATACGCATTTGGCGGGGTTGATTGTGCTTATCCGGCCGGTGAGGGGGAGCGCCGCGGCAGATCATGAAGCGCTTCGCGCAGCGACGAAGGTGATATGGAGAGCGCTTTGTACCGCTCCGCAATAGTGAATGGGGCGCTCGGTTTGCCAAACGAATTTCAATAGACCCCCGCTCAATGGGCGCGACGACATGTATGCATCGATCTTCACAGGGGGGGGGCGGGCGAGCCAGGCACGGCGGCAAGTCGCGCGGATGCTGCGCATTGAGTGCGTAGGCGCGTAGCACGGTGTGCCACACACGTAGCCGAACGACGCTCACACAGCATGCTCCTTCATGACCGCGTTGCGATACACGCGGGCAATGAGCATCCCCGTCCGCTCAACGTTTCGACCAACTGCCGCTTCTTCGAGGCAGTGCAACATATCGAGCGCGCTGTCGCCGCAGACATCGCCATCTCGCCGCGCGAATTCGAGCTGTTCCGCCATCCCTTTTCTCGCAAACTGAGCGGAAAGCCATTCGAACGCGGTGGCTCCGTCCGTCGGTCGCATGTGGACCGGCAACGACCTCAGCATTTCGGCATTCGCTTCGTCGAACGCGTTGACGCGCACGTATTCCTCGATGTCTGCAAGCAGCCTTTTCGCGCCTCCTGAGACATGACCGGCTCTATTGATGGCGGCGCGCCAATCGGGAACACACAGCGTGAGCGCCCGGACGAGGAATGCCACATTGAAGTCCCGCCAGAAGCGCGGGTGGGGTTGATAGACGTATTCGAGCGCGAGCGAAACGGTCGCGGCCGTCAGGCCTAAGGCGCCGAACCGGCAGTCATACATGAAAGAAATCAGTGCGTCGACGGTTCCGGCGTGAGCTTCTCGAGTTACTTTGGATTGCATGGGCAACGCAGATGAGTGGGACTTGGCCCGTATAGCTGCGTTGCTTGGGCATGACGGCGCAAATATTCGCTGGTAGTCGAGCCCCCGGCAAAGTTGGCTCTCTACGGATTGCCACTCATATCTGTAGGCCATAGGCACCGCAGCACTATTTCGCACCCGCGACGTCACTTTGCTGGAGTCCTGGAGCAGTCTGGTGTTATGACCCGCCCGGGTGACGTGCAAATGACCTGCACTATCTTGGCCCCTGCGGTGGAACGAAAGGCGCGGACAACGAAGGCCTGGAGTGAGGCAGCTTGGCTGCTATGTATCTCCTCCATGAAGGAGGTACTGGTCCACGCGGTACCCAGTAGATCGTCGATGTGATCGACATCCAGTCGAAGGTTATCGGGGCGCCACATCAGGCTGATAACGCCATTCATCATTGCCCACAGTGCCGTCGACGCGTGTTCCGGCTCGACGTCTGCATCCACCCACCCTTCGTCGATACCTCGGCGGATCAATGCGGCCAATTTGGCGTTTTGCTGTCTGATCAGGGCAGCAATGCGCGTGAGCGCCTCCGGCTCATTCGGTGGTTCGACAAGGATACGGAACTGGTGCGGGCGCTCCTTGGCGAACCGCGCGTAAGCAGCCGCCACGCAACGCAGTTTCGTCTCGACATCGCCATCGGACGCATAGGCCGCGTCCATGTACTCGCGGTTTTCTTCCAACGCGCGCTCCGCTACGGCAATGAGCAACGCGGAACGGCCACCTACACGGTTATAGAGCAAGCTCCATCGCGATGGCAACCAAGTCGCCATCGATCGCCTCGTCGAGCAGGTTCATCTGCTCGCTGTTGAGCTGTTCGCTGCGCCGGCTGAACTGCCGGCGCTTGAGGATCGATACCTCGTAGGTGAGTTGATCGATACGAGTCTGCCGGAAGCGTAGCTCCCGGTCTCGTTCACTCGCTTCCCGCTCTTTCCCCTTGACCTCGGCAATCAGTTGCGCGGCAAGGGCGCGCAACTGTTCCGGGTTGAGTGCGTCGAGGTCCGCGGGGTTCATGCAGGCCAGTCTGCCGGAACCCTGCCAACGGAGGAAGCGCGACTGTTTACCTCCCCGCCGGATTTAGACGACGCGGATCACGCCATCCTCGCCGATTTCTCGTTGTAATGCTCGAACGCGATGGCCAAGTTGCGTGCAGCAGTAGCTGCGTCCGGCTTCGGCATGAAGGCGACGTAGTCGCGTTTCATCGTCTTCAGCTCTCGGCCATCCCATTACTTTGTGGGCTGCACACCGGTGTGGTCAATGGCTTCAGGCCGATGGCCACTGCGAATCGGCGCGTGTCGTCGGCCGTGTAGCCCGAACCGTTGTCGCTCAGTCACTCGATTTCGGACGGTGTATGCAGTTCGTTGCCAAACCGATTTTCCACTGCAGCCAGCATCACGTCTCGCACGATGTCGCCGCTGTGGTCTGCCGTCGTGGTTGCCCAACTCATCGCCTCACGGTCACAGCAATCCAGCGCGAACGTTATCCCAATCAAAGCGTCTGGTGCGGTCGATGTTCGTCGGTGTCAACGCAGCACACAAGAACCTCAGCGTCTTCTGCTCCGGTGCTGATATAGACATGTCCCTGCGCACTGTCGAAGTACAAACTGTCGCCACGTTCCAGCCGGAAGACAGACCCATTCTCAAAATGAAGCTCCAGTTTCCCTTGCAACAGGAAGACGAACTCTTCACCGCTGTGGCGGATGAAGTCGGGAAAGTCGCCGAGCGCTCGTGCGCGGATGTGCGCCCGCATCGGCACCATCCGCTTTCCCACAAGGTCGTTGGCAATCATCCCGTACTCGTAGTTCGGCGTGTCGTAAATCAACTGCTTTCCGGACCGCGTGAGCGTCGGCTCGATCGGTCGGGGCGCTCGGCTGGGCGCACGCCCAAAAATAGTGTCGAAGTCGACATTGAGCGCGTGGGTCAGCGCAACAAACTTATCGTAGGTGAGCGCGATGTCGCCACGCTCCGCTTTGGAAATCGTCGAGACAGCAATGGCCGAAAGCTCGGACAACTGCATCAATGTCAAGTCGCGCGACTTGCGCGCCTGACGCAACCGCGCGCCGACCGTCTTGTGGTCGATGTGAGGTGAGGTTCCGTCGGTCTCTGGCGGCGGGCTCGCTTGTTCGCGTCGTGCTCTGGACTGTCGCATAAGGTGTGTTGAATCGAGTTTTTGTCGTATACGAGAATTATTTTTTTCTCGTATATGATAACTCGCATCACAGTCCATCACGCGAAGGAGCAGCATCGTGGCATCGCTTGCACTCGAAAAGGCTGACCTATCAAAGACTCAGGTTGTTGCTGCGACGACCCTAGGGACAGCGCTTGAGTACTACGACTTCACTATCTACAGCTTCTTCGCAATCCAAATCGGCAAGCTTTTTTTCCCCTCCGCGTCTCCGGTCAATCAATTTCTTCTTTCAATCGGGATCTTCGGCGTTGGCTTCGTAGTCCGTCCGCTCGGTGGCGTCGTCATCGGTGCCTATGCTGACCGCGCCGGGCGGAAAAAGGCCATGGTGCTGACCATCATGTTGATGGCGTTGAGTTGCGCGCTTATTGCCTTTGCTCCGCCGTATGCAGTGGCGGGGGGCTTCGCGCCATTGATTGTACTTGCGGCGCGTCTCATCCAAGGCTTCGCCGCAGGCGGGGAGTTTGGTCCAGGTACGACCCTGCTTGTCGAATATGCGACGGACAATACGCGCGCATTCTTCGCAAGCTGGAACTTCGCAGCGACTGCGCTCGGTCTTGCACTCGGTGCAGTTGTCGCCACGCTCGTGAACGTCTGCTTCTCTAAAGAGATCGTGGACGACTGGGGATGGCGCCTTCCATTTCTCCTTGGCATCTTCGCTGCGCCGGTTGGGATGCTGATTCGGCGTCGCCTCGAAGAAACGCTTAGCGATGCACCGGCTCATGGCGGGAAGAAGGGCGGTGCACTGAAAGCGGCTCTCACGACCCACCTTAAGCTGACCATCTTGGGCACGTTCGCCGAACTTGGTGGCTCGGTGTCGGTGTACATAACGGCATTCTTTCTTCCGAATCACGCAGTCCGAACGTTGCACCTGTCGCCGGCGGCATCGGTCATCTCGGGCGTGGTCAGCTCATTGACGCTCTTCCTCGCCGCTCCCATAGCAGGGAAGCTGGCAGACCGATTCACGCGCAAGCGAGTGCTCGTTACCGCGCGAGTCATCCTCCTGGCATCAGTCTATCCCGCGTTCTCGCTCCTGAGTGCACATCCTTCAATACTCCTCCTGTGCATGGTTTCCGCATTTCTCGCTGTTTTCGTCGCCGGCCAGATTGTTCCCGTTCTCGTGATGATTCCGGAGTTGTTTCCGCGCGAAGTTCGAGCGACTGGTATTGCACTGACGTACGTGGTGAGTGCTTCCTTCTTTGGAGGATTTTCTCCGCTCGTCGCAAGCTGGATTGTCGAGCGTACCGGCAATGCCTTGGCTCCGGCGTGGTATGTCGCAGCTGCTTGCGCGGTCTCGTTGGTCCCCGTCATCTGGCTGCGTGACCGAACAGGCGAAGCCATCAATTAACGCTGAAACGAGGAACAACAATGACGTCTGCTCAAGAAGAACTGGTGGTCAAATCTGCAGAAGAGCTCCGCAGAATGATTGGCGCCAAGCAGATTTCTCCGGTCGATCTGATCGATGCCTGTATCGCACGCATCGAATCACTCAATCCTGCCGTGAACGCAATTACAGCGACCTGCTTCGACGTCGCGAGAAGCGAGGCGAGGGTCGCTGAACAGCAGGTCATGGATGGAAGGGAGCTGGGACTCCTTCACGGCCTGCCGATGGCTGTTAAAGACCTTGAAGACACGGCCGGCTTACTTACCACCTACGGTTCGCCTATGTCACGGGGCAATGTGCCGCCACGCGACGTCGTTCTGGTCGAGCGGTTGCGCAAACAGGGGGCAATCTTGCTCGCGAAGACAAACGTGCCGGAACTCGGTGCCGGTGCAAACACGCGAAACCCAGTATGGGGCGCAACGGGCAACCCGTTCAACCCGGCGCTAAACGCGGGTGGAAGCTCAGGCGGTTCGGCGGCTGCGCTCGCATGCGACATGTCGCCGGTGTGCACAGGGTCCGATACCGGTGGTTCCCTACGCATCCCGGCGGCGAAATGTGGCGTGGTCGGGTTCCGCCCGTCACCTGGACTCGTACCAAATTCCCGCCGGCTACTGGGCTGGGCCCCTATTTCAGTTGTAGGACCGATGGGGCGAACCGTCGCCGAGGCCGCTTTGCAACTCGCGGCAACGGCAGGAGAGTCGGTCGGCGACCCATTGAGCTACTCAGTCGATTCGCTCGGGCTGGGTCGAATTGCCAACATCGATCTCTCGAAACTCCGCGTCGGCTACACGGAAGACTTCGGCTGTTGCGACGTCGACGAAATAATTCGAGAAGCGTTCCGGTCGCGAGTCGCCAACATAAAGGGTATGGTTCGTACGTGCGAGCCAGTCGAGTTCAACCTCGGCGATGTGCATCGGTGCTTCGACGTCGTCCGCGCCGAAAGCTTCGTTGCCGGTCTGCATGCCGCTTACGAACGCGACCCGAGTGCCTTGGGTCCAAACACTCGCGCAAACTACGAGATGGGCGCGAAGATGTCGCTTGCGGATTCTGCGTGGGCGCAATCCGAGCAGAAACGAATCTTCCAGCGTTTTCAGTCGACATTCTCCCGTTACGACGTTGTCATTTCACCCACGACGCCGGTGTCGCCATTCCCGTGGACGGAACTCTACGCGTCTACCGTGGAAGGAAGAAAACAGGGGAACTACTATCGATGGCTGGCGCTCACCTATGTCGTTACCCTCACGACTCACCCAGCACTCTCCTTGCCGTGCGGCGTGGATAGGGCGGGCATGCCGTTCGGCTTGCAGATAGTTGGCCCGTTCCGTGGCGACTCCCAGACGTTGGCGATTTCACATGCGTTCGAGCAAGCCTTTGCTGGCTCGCCGACGCTGCGCCGTCCCCGCCCGAACCTCTTGCTTCTACACAAAGCAAATCCGGCACTGAAGTCTATCGTTACTTCACCTCCAATTCTTAACTCGTCCGGAAGCGGCGCATCCGGCCTATCAATGATGTGAACATGAGCAAACAAATCGAACGCTTGCAGACCAACGCTCGCATGAGCCAGTCCGTGGTGGCAAACGGTGTTATCTATCTTTCGGGGCAGGTTCCCGACACGCCTGGCGCCGCGATCGACGTGCAGGCGACCGAAATCCTAACTCGCATCGACAGGCTGTTGGCCTCAGCCGGAACCGACAAGACTCGCTTACTGACCACCAACGTATGGCTGAGCGACCCGAAGCACTTTGACGAGTTCAACAGTGTCTGGGACGCGTGGGTGCCCGAAGGGCACGCTCCAACGCGTGCATGCGTCACGTCGATTCTCATGAAACCCGGTCTGGACGTTGAGATTGCCGTTACGGCGCTCGCTTGACCGGCCGACGAGCCCATCAAGCCCGTCGCATGGTGCGTGACGAAAGGAACAACGAGATGAAGTTTGACGCAATCGTTCTCGGCGGCGGTATCGTCGGCACATCAGTCGCTTTGCAACTGCAGCGCCGAGGCCTCAAAGTGGCGCTCATCGACCGCAAAGCGCCTGGCAACGAAACGTCGCTTGGAAACGCCGGACTCATCCAGCGTGAAGGCGTGTATCCGTACGCATTTCCTCGCGACTTCGCGTCCCTTGCGCACTACGCGGGCAATCGTGCTACGGATGTCCGCTATCATCCGATGGCGATGCCAAAACTGGCGCCGTTCCTGGTGAAGTATTGGCGCAACTCGCGGGCTGACCGTCACGCACAGATTGCGAGAGCCTATTCGACGCTGATAGAGCACTGCGTTTCGGAACACCGCGAGCTTATTGAGGCGGCTGGGGCGCAGACCCTACTGAGAAAGAACGGATGGATAAAGGCTTTCCGCACTGGCAAGGCTTTCAAAGGCGCCGCCGCGGAGGCGTTGCGCTGGAGAGAAGAGTACGGAGTCGAGTTTGACGTGTTGGAAGGAGACGCTCTGCATCAGACCGAGCCGTCTTTGAGTTCGGTCCTTCGCGCCGCAGTACGCTACTCGTCGTCTGATTCAGTGAGCGACCCGGGTGACCTCGTCGGTGCGTATGCGAGGCTTTTTGAGCGTTTCGGTGGCACAGTGCTTATCGGCGACGCGTCCACTCTCGAAGGCAGCTGGCGCGTGCACACCAAGTCAGGAATAGCAGAGGCCGAGACGGCGGTCATTGCCATGGGGCCATGGTCTGGCGACCTGACCGCAAGGCTTGGCTATTCACTACCACTGGAAGTGAAGCGCGGCTACCACATGCATTACGCGAGCAAGCCCGGCGCTACGCTAAATCAGCCGGTCCTCGATGCCGAAATTGGCTATATGATCACGCCCATGGCTCGAGGAATCCGACTGACGACGGGCGTAGAACTCGGTTTTCGAGACGCGCCGAAGACGCCTGTGCAACTGGAAGCCGTGGAGCCTGTCGCCCGCGGAGTGTTTCCGCTCGGCGAACGAGTCGACGCGGAGCCGTGGCTCGGCTGCCGTCCGTGCACGCCGGACATGATGCCTGTCATGGGCCCTGCACCGCGTCACAAAGGCCTCTGGTTCGCGTTTGGGCACGCACACCATGGTCTGACGCTTGGACCTATTACCGGGCGGTTGATTGCCGAGTCGATCATGGGCATCCGTCCCACAGTCGACCTGACACCGTTTCGCGCGGACCGATTCTAAGCTGCTAGACTCGCGTCGAACATTTTTCTCGTTTATGAGAATTTTGTTTTTGACTCGGCTATGATGTCCGTGAAGTAACACGCGTCTGTTTTCCGGACTCGCCGGCGGTACGCCGACGTACTCGCAATCTTATAACTAAGGATTCCTATCCGTAGTCACGCGCGGATGTTCACTGAAATGATCGGAATTTCTCGGAGCAACAGCGATGTCTCACAGTCAACTTCAAACTCAGCATGCTGGTGCGTGCATCGCGGCCCTACTGGCACTCGCGTCGACAGACTCTTACGCCGATGACGTGGTAGCAAAGATTGCTGTTGCGGGACCAATCACCGGCCAACTGGCGAGTCTGGGTAAAGACGTGCAGAACAGTGGGGAGTTGGCGATTGACGCGCTCAATTCCAAGAACATCATGGTGAACGGCAAGCGCGTGCGCTTCGAACTGGTTGCGGCAGACGACGGGGCGGATCCGCGAGTCGGTACCATCGTCGCTCAACGACTGGTTGATGAGCACGTCGTCGCCGTCGTCGGTCACATCAACTCGGGAGTGGCGATTCCGGCCTCCCGCATATACAGCCAGGCCGGGCTACCGTTCATCTCGAGCGGCGCATCAAATCCAACGCTCACTGCGCAGAACCTCAAAAACACTTTTCGTGTCGTGGCCGACGACAATGCGCAAGCGCGAGGAATGGTTCAATTTATCAGCGGACAATTGAGGGCCAAGCGCATAGGACTGGTGGACGACAGGACTGCATATGGCCAGGGCCTGGGGGACCAGGTGGCGAAAGATGCAGCTGAGTCTGGAATTGCGGTAACGCGGGAGTTCACGAACGATAAAGCCGTCGACTTCCGGGCCATCCTCACTTCGCTGAAGTCAAGCCAACCGGACGCCATCGTGTTGGCAAGCACCGATGCCGTCGCGTCGCCTTTCGTGAAGCAAATGAAGGCGCTGGGCATGACTCGCGTCCGATTCGTTGGCGGCGACGGGATTTGCACGGAGAACTGGGTTCGCGTCGCGGCCTCTGCTGCAGAGGGAGAATACTGTACGCAAACTGGCGCGCCGCTCGACCAACTGCCGGGTTCCAAGGATTTTGTTCAAAAGTATCAAGCGCGCTTCAAGCAGCCGCCGCAGTACTTCGGTCCGTACACATATGACAGCGTGATGGTGATTGGTGAGGCAGTACGGAAAGCCGGATCGCTGGACCCGCGGAAGGTCATCGACGCGCTGCACTCCATCGACTACACGGGCGTGACGGGGAGAATCGAATTCGATACTAAGGGGGACCAGAAGTACGCTGCGGTCTCCGTCTATCAGGTCAAGTCGCAAAAGATTACGTCGCTGGGCGTTATTGGAAAGATGTAATGCTTTGAGCGCGTCGTTAAGACGCGCTTGAATACGCGCGGACCGATACCGTCACAGACCATCAATCGGGGGAACACCTACTGACTCGCGACAACTCTTGGCCCGAGCGGCTGCGCGAACCAACGCAGACGGTGGAATCGGTACGCGCATAACGTCTCCTTGGGGCTGCTGTTCGCTTAGCCATTCATCAACAGTGCGAAGGATCTGGGCGCAGGCAATACCTACGCGATCGATCTCAACGGTGCGCCGATGGGTCACTGGTTTGTCGGTGCGCGCTACTCGTTCATGGACCTGAAGTCGAGCGCGACAGTCGCGAGCCTCAATCAGTCGGAGTACCTGTTGTATGCGATCTATAACTTCACGGGCAAGCTGAAGGGTCTGAGCATCGCCAACTTTTGTCGCGTTGCAGTCTTCGCCCGCCACGCCCAAGAAGTTTATTCAGAACCGCTTCACGATAGAGTATGCGTTTGGTTGCTGAAGAGGGCTGTGATCGAGCGTAACCGTCGATTCGACTGTATCGCACGACGACAATATGGCGTTGGTCAATGCGATCAAGGACGGTGATCCGTGCGTGGTGGAAATGGTCATTCGGGAGCACGTCGAGCGGGCCGTACTTGAGCCAAGAAAATGGATGGGGAGCGGTTGACGAACGTGTCAAGGGTCGTGGATGGACTTTAAAATATTAGCAGTACATATTTTATTTGTTTTTTGTTCGTTATCGTTTGTTCTTGAGAAGTCTGGGGCGCTGCGTCGCAGCGTGATTGAGTCTAGAACCGGTTTTTCACGTAATTTATTGAATCATGGAATTCAATCAAATTAAGGTAGGGTATGCTCGCGTTTCCACCGAGGAGCAGCACTTGGATATGCAGTTGACGGCGTTGAAAGCGCGCGGATGCAATTCGGTGTTCTTCGACAAAGGAATATCCGGAGCCCGGTTCGATCGGCCAGGCTTGGCTCAGGCGCTTGAAGCTGTTTCGGGCGGGGGAACGTTAATGGTGTGGCGGCTCGACAGATTAGGGCGCTCGCTGCGGAATTTGGCAAACATGGTCCTGGAACTTGAGGCGAAAAGCGTCCGTTTGGTTTCTTTGAGCGAACACATTGACACTGGCTCAACCACAGGGCGTTTTACCTTTCATATGTTGGCCGCCCTCGCCGAGTTTGAGCGCGGGCTCATTAGCGAACGAACAAGTGCGGGAATGGCTGCGGCGCGTCAGCGCGGTAGCAGCATCGGGCGCCCGGTCGGCCTGAATCCAAGGCAGCGAGATGAGGCGCGGCTCCTTCTCGAGAAGTACCCGGCACAGGTGGTTGCGAAGGCGTTCAACATCCATGCCCGCACATTGAAGCGGCATTTAAAAACGACGGAGTGATTGGTCCGTTCGAAAAGCGGCGCTCGTCCCGTCCAACGTCGCAAGTTGGTCTGCGGATTCAACCCGTCGATGCAACACACTTGAGGCTGCATAGCAGCGAGGAGTGTTGCAATGAAACAGAGACGGCGGATCTACTATACAGACAGCCAGAAAGCGCTAATGTGGGAGCGCTGGCGCA